>NZ_JBHSEF010000015.1:0-10549 GCF_042649045.1 Chryseomicrobium palamuruense
CCCATTCGTGTTACCACGATCATACCGGGAAGTGCATTTGAAAAATATGCGTTATTTGAATTCGGGCTTACAGTTTGTCACGACAAATCGAATCTCTGGCAGGACAAATCATCATTTGGTAACGAGAAAGTGGCATCTTGTAACGACAAATCTTTCGGCTGTACGCTGAACGTGCGCTCAGCCCATGAAAACACCTAGAGTGTTGAAGCCCTTCCTAGCAAGGGCTTGGGACATCCGATTTTGAGGGAAGGTGGGTGTTCAGGAATGGGGTATTTTAATAGGAATAGTTTCCAATAATACGTCTGTGGCCAATTAATCGGCGATCTTGGCGAATAACTCGTCGCTCATGGCTAATAAAGTGAGTTTCATGGCCAATAAATCCTCATTCATGGCCAATGAACGGGTGCTTAGGTTAGTTACATAAAGTTTCTGAAGCAGGTGGCTCCACATCTAGCATTATCGAGTTTCGCAGGCTTGAAATCCATGCCAAATGCCATCGCGGCCATTGAGGCAAAGGGCGCCTCCCTGTCCACGCTGTCATTTGACAGAATTTCAGAACGAGCCTGCTCCACATCTAGATAGTATCGAGTTGCGAACGCTAGAAACCCCTTCACTAAGCCGTGACCTCCAGAAATGCAAAGAGCGCATTTATGGAGCCCCCGTCTTAGCTCACGGTTTCTGAACGAGCGTTCTCCACATCTAGAACGTATTAGTTGAATTCCCCCACCATTCTCCGTAAAGTAAAATTACCAACGAAAGGAGCTCGTTCAGATGACGACTGTATTTGATTTTAAAGTAAAAGCACCTTCAGGGAACGAAGTGAACTTAGATGAATATAAAGGCAAAGTATTAATCGTTGTGAATACAGCCAGCAAATGTGGCTTTACTCCGCAGTTTGAAGAACTCCAAAAGCTCTATGAGAACTATCAAGAACAAGGTCTCGAAATCTTAGGTTTCCCGAGCGACCAGTTCAACAATCAGGAATTTGATGATATCGAGGAAACTATGAGTTTCTGTCAGCGCAACTATGGTGTCTCATTCCCAATGTTTGCGAAAGTAGATGTGAAAGGTGACGAGGCGGATCCGCTCTTTAAGCATCTGGTATCCGAGAAGAAGGGACTTATATCCGAAGGCATCAAGTGGAACTTCACGAAATTCCTTGTCGACCGAGAAGGCAATGTGGTGAAGCGATATGCGCCTCAAACAAGTCCTGCAAAAATCGAAGAAGACTTAGTCAAATATCTTTAATCGAAGCGGATGATTCATCCGCTTTTTCTAGTGAGAAAACTGATTGAAAAATCGAAATACATGTTTAATTTGTGCCTATCTTGACACTCCTTTAAGCCGCTGATAACCTTAACACTAATATTCAAAAGCTACTTGATTAAATCATGAGGGGGAAGACGGAAATGTGGGAATCAAAATTCCAGCGTGAAGGGTTAACATTTGATGATGTATTGCTTGTTCCAGCGAAATCAGAGGTACTTCCAAAAGATGTCGACTTATCGGTTCAACTGACAGATCGCATCAAAGTGAACATCCCGATTATTAGTGCAGGCATGGACACGGTAACGGAAGCGAAAATGGCGATTGCGATGGCACGTCAAGGCGGTCTTGGAATCATTCACAAGAACATGAGTATTGATGAGCAAGCAGAGCAAGTGGAAACAGTGAAACGTTCGGAAAATGGTGTTATCACAGACCCGTTCTTCTTAACTCCAGAGCACCAAGTATATGACGCAGAGCATTTAATGGGGAAATACCGCATTTCCGGTGTGCCGATTGTCAATAATGAAAACGAGCAGAAACTCGTGGGTATTATCACCAACCGTGACCTTCGCTTTATTCAAGACTATTCATTAAAGATTGATGATGTGATGACCAAGGAAAACGTCGTCACAGCACCTGTTGGTACCACACTTGAAGAGGCAGAAAAGGTCCTTCAGCAATATAAAATTGAAAAGTTACCACTTGTCGATGAGGCAGGCATCCTAAAAGGTCTCATTACAATCAAAGATATCGAGAAGGTCATCGAATTCCCGAACGCAGCGAAAGATGAGCAAGGGCGCCTACTAGTCGGTGCAGCTGTTGGTGTCACAAAGGATACGATGATGCGTGTTGAGAAACTTGTGAAAGCACATGTCGACGTTATTACGATTGATACGGCGCATGGTCATTCTCAAGGGGTTATGGAAACCGTCAAAGAAATTCGTGCGGCGTATCCAGACCTTGCAATCATTGCAGGAAACGTGGCCACTGCTGAAGCGACGCGCGAGTTAATTGAAGCAGGAGCGGACATTATCAAAGTCGGAATTGGACCAGGTTCCATCTGTACAACACGTGTCGTCGCAGGTGTCGGTGTGCCTCAAATCACAGCGGTTTACGACTGTGCTACAGAAGCTCGTAAGCATGGCAAAGCCATCATCGCAGACGGCGGAATCAAGTACTCCGGAGATATCGTCAAAGCACTTGCTGCAGGTGGGCACGTCGTTATGCTCGGAAGTATTTTAGCAGGAACTTCTGAGAGCCCAGGAGAAACAGAAATCTTCCAAGGTCGCCGTTTCAAAGTCTACCGCGGAATGGGATCGATTGGTGCGATGGAGCGCGGTTCGAAAGACCGTTACTTCCAAGAAGATGCGAAAAAATTGGTTCCAGAAGGAATCGAAGGTCGCTTACCTTACAAAGGGCCACTGTCGGATACGATCCACCAACTGACAGGAGGAATTCGCTCAGGTATGGGGTACTGCGGTGCACACAATCTTGAAAAACTTCGCAATGAAGCACAGTTTATTAAAATGACAGGTGCAGGTCTTCGTGAAAGCCATCCACACGATGTGCAAATCACAAAAGAAGCGCCAAATTATTCTATTTCTTAATAACTAGATCAATTCAGGAACATTCACACATGTAATGCCGTCTAAACTAGGCATTATGTGTGTTTTTTTAGTGAAAGCACATTTTTTTCACAAGGTTTGTGATAAAATGAGCAAGGAAAAATAGGCTTTGGAGGGTACTTACGTTGAAAAAATGGATTGCAAAATGGCTCATCCTTCCGATGATGCTCGTAACGGGTATAGCTGCTACACCACAGGCTGCCCAAGCGGAAACAGATCCGCTAAACTTAACAGTCGACGCTGCGATTATGATTGATGGAGAAACTGGAAAGATTTTATATACAAAGAATGCAGAACAACCACTTGCGATTGCAAGTATGACGAAAATGATGACAGAATACCTGTTATTTGAAGCCATTGAAGACGGAAAAATCACATGGGACCAACAATATTCGGTAACTGATTATACGTATCGTTTGTCCCAAAACCGTGCACTAAGTAACGTTCCTCTCCGTCAGGACGGCACGTATACGATTCGTGAACTATATGAAGCAATGGCAATCTACTCTGCGAATGCTGCCACTGTCGCGATTGCGGAGACGATTGCAGGTACAGAAGATAATTTTGTGAACTTGATGAATGAAAAAGCAGCAGAGCTTGGTCTTGAAGGGTACACATTTGTAAATTCTACGGGACTGAACAATGAAGATTTAATGGGAATGCATCCTGCCTCAACTGGAGCCAACGATGAAAACGTCATGCCAGCTGAGTCTGTGGCGCGTCTTGCATATATTTTGCTTCGCGACTACCCAGAAGTATTAGAAGCTGCTAGCATTCCGAAGAAGACGTTCCGTGAAGGGACTACGGATGCAATTGAAATGTCGAACTGGAACTTCATGCTTCCGGGCCTTGTGTATGAGTACGCAGGGATTGATGGATTAAAGACAGGAACGACAGAACTTGCGGGTCACTCGTTCACAGGAACAGCGTCACGTAACGGCATGCGTTTGATTACAGTCGTCATGAAAGCAGTCGATTCACAAGGGGTCGGTTCTTATAAAGCGCGCTTTGATGCAACACGTGCCATGATGGATTACGGTTTTGCACAGTTCTCGAAAGAAGAACTTGTAGGGGCTGGACAGACGATTGAAGGCGCTGAAACAATTGCCGTAGACAAAGGAAAAGAAGATGAAGTAGGAATTGCCACGAAAGAAGGCATTTCGATGGTCATCAAATCGAGCGATAAAGAATTGTACAAACCTGTCTTTACTCCGGAAGCTGAGGTGCTAGAAGCTGGAGTGGAAAATGGACAAGTTGTTGGGAAAGTGAAACTTGAGAACACCGAAGGCGAAGACCTAGGCTACATCATTGAAAAAGATGCAGGCGTAGATATGGTCACAACGGCTGCTGTTGAGCGAGCTAGCTGGTTCTCACTTGTTCTTCAAGGCATTGGCGCGTTCTTCGCTGGCCTATGGGGCAATGTGACGGACTTTGTCGGTGGACTTTTCTAATGAACACGAAAGATCCCTTTACCTTAACTGGTAGAGGGATCTTTTTTATGGCAAATCATCGTAAGTTCATCAATTAATTCAGTAACAGCCTGTTCTAACTCATCCATCGGCATTCCGCCGAAACCAAGAAGAAGTTTCGAGGTTTCTGTTGTTTTTTCGATACGGTACTGGTCGAGAGAAGCAATGCGAAGACCTTTTTCTGCTAAAGCCGATTTCATCATGGTTCCCGTCATCTTTGTTTCGACATTTAAAATGACATGCATGCCGGCCTGATCCCCAGAGATGGAGAGCCAATCGCTATACGGATCGATCAATTCATGCAACAGGTCAAGCTTCCGTTTATAGAGCTTTCGCATCCGGTTAACATGCTTTTCAAAATGTCCCCGCTCCATAAAGAGGGCAAGGGTGGCCTGGTCTAAACGCGGAACGGTAGCTGCGTAGTGGCCGAACTGTTCGCGGTACACGTCCAGCAATGAGACCGGCACAACAGCATAGGCAATACGTAGAGACGGCATCAAAGACTTCGAAAAGGTACTTAAATAGATCACTCGGTTGTGCGTATCAAACCCTTGCAACGCCGGAATAGGCATGCCGACATAACGGAATTCACTGTCGTAGTCATCTTCAATGATGTATCTGTGGTCTGCTTCCCGTGCCCACTTTAGAAGTTGGTTGCGGCGAGACGCAGAAAGAATAGCTCCGGTCGGGAACTGGTGAGCCGGTGTAATGTAAGCACCTGTCGCCCCGGATGCTTTCAATTCATCCACTCGGAGCCCTTCCTCATCCACCGCAATCGGTACAGCCTGGTAGGAGCTGTCGTTTGAAAAGTGATGCGTTAAGGAGTAGCCTGGATCTTCGACGGCAAGAATTCCTTTTTTCGCTATGAGCCGAAGGAGAAAAGGTAAGAGCTGCTCGGTTCCGGACCCTAAAATAAGTTGTTCCGGGGTACAGCGAACGCCTCTCGATTGATAGAGATAGCCGGCAATCTGTTGACGAAGCGGCAGGTCTCCCTGCGGATGCCCTAAATGCAAGAGGTGCCGGTTTCCATCCGTCATGACGTCTCGTGCACACTTCCGCCACTGATCGAGGGGGAAATGTTCTAAATCAATTTTTCCGGGATGAAAGTCATAGCGGTACGTCACCGCTTCCGGAATCGATGCTTTTAAAATAGTTTGCGGTTCGCTTCGTATCAGTTCTGTACTGTTTTGAACGAAATACCCTTTCCGCGGAAGAGAAATCACGTAGCCTTCATCCACCAGCTGATGATACGTCGTTTCGATGGTCGTTTGACTAATGGACAGATAATCCGCGAGTTGGCGTTTAGAAGGAAGCTTTTCGCCTTCTGCCAGTTGCCCTGAGAGAATTGCTTCTCGGAATGCTCGGTACAGGCGCTCATATAACGGCATAGACGTGTCTTCTGATAAGTGGGGTAAAAAGAATTCCACCGAATCGCTCCTTCCTAGAAACTCTGTGCTTTTCATTATAGTGGATGCACGCGGGTGTGTCTGCTGAACATATTGCATAAATCTTGAAATTCGGGTACACTAAGACTAATTTCATGTGCGAAATACGATGATCGGAAGTAGTAACAAGCCCGTTTTTTCAAGAGAGTCAGCGGTTGGTGTGAGCTGATAAAAACCCTTGTGAATCCATCCTGAGAGTTGTCTCCGGTATAACGGAGACCGGTCCAGTGGCCGTTATGTGACAAGTGGTGTTCGTATGGACACAACCAGGGTGGTAACGCGGGTAGCTCTCGTCCCTTTTTCAGGGATGAGGGCTTTTTGTGTGCAAAAAATCGTAAGTAGCCAAATTTAAGGAGGAATTCGTATGTTAGATGTACGGTATGTACGTGAGAATTTTGAAGCAGTAAAAGCGAAACTGGCAAAGCGGGGAGAAGATATCTCGGAGTTTGATCAGTTTGAAGTGCTCGACCAGAAGCGTCGTGAACTGATTGCCAAGACGGAAGAACTGAAATCTGAGCGCAACAAAGTATCTGAGCAGATTTCTACGATGAAACGCAACAAAGAGAACGCGGATGATGCGATTGCCCGTATGCGCCAAGTCGGAGACGAGATCAAAGCACTCGATGAAGAGCTGCGTGAAGTAGAAGAGAAATTCAACTACATGATGATGCGCATCCCGAACATTCCGCACGACAGTGTACCGATTGGGGACACAGAAGACGATAACGTGACACACCGTACGTGGGGAGAGACCCCAACGTTTGCCTATGAGCCAAAAGCACACTGGGATATCGTCACAGATTTGAAGCTTGTCGACTTTGAACGTGCAGCGAAAGTGACAGGTAGCCGTTTTGCATTCTACCGCGGACTTGGAGCGCGTCTTGAGCGCGCACTTATCAACTTCATGATGGATCTTCATTCGGAAGAGCATGGCTACGAGGAAATGATTCCTCCGTATATGGCCAACCGTGAGAGCTTAACAGGTACAGGCCAGTTGCCGAAATTCGAAGAAGATGCGTTCCTTATTGAAAAAGAGGATTACTTCTTGATTCCGACAGCAGAAGTGCCAGTAACAAACTTCTACCGTGATGAAATCTTAGACGCGGAGCAGCTGCCACAAGCGTTTACTGCGTACAGTGCGTGTTTCCGTTCAGAAGCAGGTTCTGCGGGTCGCGACACACGCGGACTCATCCGTCAGCATCAGTTCAATAAAGTCGAGCTTGTGCGCTTTGTGAAACCGGAAGAATCATACGAGCAGCTTGAACTTCTGACAGGACATGCGGAAAAAGTTCTTCAATTGCTTGGCCTTCCGTACCGCGTCTTGTTGATGTGTACAGCAGACCTTGGGTTCACAGCAGCGAAGAAGTACGATATCGAAGTATGGCTCCCAAGCTACAATGACTACAAAGAAATCTCTTCTTGCAGTAACTTTGAAGACTTCCAGGCACGCCGTGCAGGTATTCGCTTCCGCCGTGAAACAGGAGCAAAACCAGAGTATGTGCATACGCTAAACGGTAGCGGTCTTGCAATCGGTCGTACCGTTGCAGCGATCCTTGAGAACTATCAGCAAGAAGATGGCTCTGTCGTGATTCCAGAAGTGTTACGTCCATACATGGGTGGCAAAGACGTCATCCGCTAATTGAAAAACAGCCGGCCTCCTAATCGGAAGTCGGCTGTTCGTTTTGCAGCGCTTGTTTGCGCAGTTTTTTTTGTTCCCGAAGGTTTCGAAAGAAGGAGGTGAGCAGTTCCCCGCATGCCTCCGCTTCGATGCCTTCGATGACGTCACACTCATGGTTGAAGCGGGAATCGTTGAGCATGGTATAGAGAGAATGGACGCATCCGGCTTTTGGGTCTCGTGCCCCGTAGACAACACGGGGGATGCGGGACTGTAAGATAGCACCGGCACACATCGGGCACGGTTCAAGTGTCACGTAGAGTGTCGTGTCTTCGAGTCGCCAGCTACCGAGCTGTTTGCAGCCTTCCTCAATAACGAGCATCTCGGCGTGCGTAAGGGCATTTTGCGTCGTCTCCCGAAGGTTAGAAGCACGGGCAATGATTTGGTCCCGATGAACTAAGACGGCCCCGATTGGCACTTCTCCAGCGTCGCCGGCTTTCTGTGCTTCGCGAATGGCTTCCTGCATAAAGACGTTGTGCATAAAGCCTCCCTCCTTTCTGGTTTTCCATCGTCAGTACCCAAAAGATGGACGGATTTTCATCTATGTTTCATGGGTGAGCTATGGTAAAATGGAAAGCACGACTTGAGACAGAAGAGTGAGGTCAGAAGCTATGTCCATTCCATTTATTACGGTAGAAGGTCCGATTGGTGTAGGGAAAACATCCCTTGCAAAAGCCATTGCGGACACCTATCAGTTTGAATTGTTGAAAGAAATTGTTGATGAAAACCCGTTTCTGGATAAATTTTATGAGAACATTGCTGAATGGAGCTTCCAAACCGAAATGTTTTTCCTCTGTAACCGCTACAAGCAACTTGCAGACATTCAAAAGCATTATATCGCAAACGCCAAGCCCGTCGCAGCAGATTATCATATTTTCAAGAATTTAATTTTCGCGAAACGCACGCTTTCGCCGGTGGAATACATGAAGTACGAATCGATCTATTCGATTTTGACACGGGACATGCCTGTGCCGAACATGGTCGTCTATCTCGATGCCAGCCTCGACGTTCTGCTTGAACGCATTGAGCTTCGTGGACGGGAGTTTGAGAAGAAGATAGATCCTGCGTATCTTGCGCAGCTATCTGCCGATTACCGTGTATTTATTGAGGACTTTGAGAAAGCGCATCCGGAAGTGCCGGTGCTTCGCGTGAATGGCGATCATCTTGATTTTGTCCAAAACCCGGAAGACTTGTCACACATTTTAGAACAGGTAAACGCAACATTACATAAAAGGAGCTTGCAACGATGAATTTACGAGAGAAGTATGGTATTCCCCATGATGCGGTGATTACTATTGCTGGAACAGTCGGTGTAGGGAAATCGACGATGACGAAGACGCTCGCAGAGGCGCTCGATTTTAAGACATCTTTTGAAAAGGTCGACACGAACCCTTACTTAGATCGTTTCTACGATGATTTTGCCAAGTGGAGCTTCCACTTACAGATTTACTTCTTAGCGGAACGCTTCAAGGAGCAGAAGCGGATGTTTGAGTACGGAGGCGGCTTTATTCAAGACCGTTCGATTTACGAGGATACTGGCATATTTGCACGCATGCACAAAGAGAAGGGTACGATGGATCCAGTGGATTACGAAACGTACACAAGTCTTTTTGAAGCAATGGTCATGACTCCTTACTTCCCGCATCCGGACCTACTGATCTATCTGGAAGGTTCTCTCGACAGCATCGTTGACCGCATTCAAGAACGTGGGCGCCCGATGGAGCAGCAAACGCCGACTACGTATTGGGAAGAGATGCACGGCCGCTATGAGGACTGGATCGACAGTTTTAATGGCTGTCCGGTACTCCGCCTGAATATCAACGACTACGATATCGTGAAACGTCCAGAAGATGTAGAAAAGATCTTGGAGCGTATCGGGAATCACTTAACGAAAACAGCCGTTTTCCGCGGATAGTAGGGCCCCCTTCATTTTGATTTGAGATGGAGGGGGTTTTTTGTTTATAAATCCCCCAGTTTTTTAAAATCTACTTCAATTCGTTTGCTTCCAACCAGGTCTTGGTCTTGCCTAGTAAGAACTACCCCCAACTATTTCTTTAGAAGTGGGTAAGCCCCTTCTGAATAGATAAGAAGGTGTTTGATATCTGAGTGAGCCACGTGGGGACAGGTTGTTTTGGAGAGAATGGACCGGGTGATGTTTCTGAAAGGACCGGTTAGTGCCCTCGAATGGGCCGGGTAGGACGTCGAAATAGACCTCTATGAATCTCCTCCCTTGATTTCGCAATTAAGGTCTTTTCCTAAATCTTGGAGTGTCCGTAGTTTTACCTTCAGGTGTATTTTTGTTCTAAAGCACCTAGAGACACAAACTAGGCAACAGCACACGAAAAAACTGCCCATCTCACTCCGCAGAGTAAAACAGGCAGTTCGAAATATTCAGACACACGGTTTGTAAGAAAAATTCGACCTGGAGTGATCGAATTCAATCTCATATTTATGCGTGTGTGTTAATTAAAATGGAGGAGGTAGAGGGATTCGAACCCCCGCGCGGTTTGACCCGCCTGTCGGTTTTCAAGACCGATCCCTTCAGCCGGACTTGGGTATACCTCCGAAGTACAGAAATAAATTTATCACGTCTAAAATTCAAAGTCAACAGAGAAATTCAATATTTTTTCGGAACAGTGATTTGATTTTTTTTGAAGAGGTGCGTATACTAGTAAATGCCGTGCTAGGTGGGAAGGTAGCGGTGTCTTGTAACTCGCAATCCGCTCTAGCGAGACTGAACTCCTTCTCTGAGGCTGTTTGCATGTGAGGTCTGGTGTTTGCACGTAGTGTTGACGTCCGGGTCCTGCGCAATGAATACCCATGAACCATGTCAGGTCCGGAAGGAAGCAGCATTAAGTGGTGCTATTTATGTGCCGCGGGGTCGCCTGGACTGAGCTAACGACAAGCGTGCCGCTCATGTGTAGCAGTCGAAGGAAGGTGCACGGTATACATAGAAGATTCACCCGTTTTCCTGTTAGGGAAGACGGGTTTTTTAAAAGATAAGAAAGTATATAATTTTTGATGCCATGAGCCCAGTGTTCATGGTATTTTGATTTTATGGAGACA
>NZ_JBHSEF010000016.1:0-73719 GCF_042649045.1 Chryseomicrobium palamuruense
ACCGTCGATTCCTTTCCGCATATCGGTATTGCCACAGATGATATAGACATTCTTGGCTTTTGAAAAATCAATGATCATGTCTCGTCAGCTCTCTCAGCACGGTCTGGATGATGAACGGCTTCACATCAGGATAGAAGTGGACCTTCGTCTCTTGGATTTGGATTGTACATATCGGCTTGACCGGTGGTCGCTGGTTCCTAGACGAATCTTCTTTTGTTTCCAATTGGACGGGGACGATTGTTAGTGAGTCAGTTGGCAATTAAAATGCACCTCCCATTCGTGATACCACGATCATACCGGGAAGTGCATTCGAAAAATATGCGTTATTTGAATTCGGGCTTACGCTCAGCATATGAAAACCCTTAAAATGTTGAAGCCCTTCCTAGCAAGGGCTTGGGAAATCCGCTATTAAGGGGAGGTGAATGTTCAGGATTGGAGTTTTTTTAACAGAAATAGTTTCCAATAATCTGTTTGTGGCCAATGAATCGCAAATCTTGGCGAATAACACTTCACTCATGGTCAATAAAATGCGTTTCATGGCTAATAACTCCTCATTCATGGCCAATGAACGCACGCTCAGCTTCATAAAACCCCTTAAGTGTTGAAGTTCTTCCTAGAAAGGAATTAAATGAGGGAAGATAAGTAAAGATAGACATGGTACTGCGAAAGAAGACATAAGAATAGCGCTGGGATATGCATGATCTACTCGCATGCCCCAGCGCTATTTCTATCTTCGCATTCAAAAGAATTCGTATCAGAAGTTAGTATCTTTACTGATTCCCAAGAGTACGTACCAAGATTGGTTGGTACTTTATTCATTCACTAAAACAGCTGCTTCTCCTCATCCGTGAGCTCAATCGTCAATGGATACACGAGAAACACGATAAAGAAGATGCCAAGTGCTACAACGATAGATTGAATCGTCGTCATCTCCACAAAAACGCGAGCAATGAAAATGATCGCCATCGCCATAATGGCATAACTCCCCGCATGGAGTCGTGTGCGTGGCGTCAAATACTGTGACGTATGGCAATAAGGACATTCCACAGCCCCTTTTCCTTGCCACGCTTTCTTTAAAGCCAATTTATAAGGCCACTGACGATTGCATGTGGCACATGTTCGATTTTTCATAAAAGCCTCCTAAGTTGAACGTACAAAGAAATCAAAACCGAGTGCTGTGACGACTGCAAAGAAGATGGCCCAGGCAACAATGCTGACGACCGACCATACAGTCGTTCGCTGCTTTGATCCTCCGAGCACGAGAGCAATAAATGCAGCTACATGTGTACCAATTAAAATGGGGCCGAGCATTAGCATACCAGGCAATCCATACTTTCTCCAAAGTTCTTTAGCACGAATGGAGCGCTTGGAAGGCATTTGTTCTTTACCTTCACGGCGCTTTGCTAACCACTGTTGAAACTTTTCAAAGCCAATGATTAATAACAGGACGGTCAGAAGATTGCCGATAATCGCAACGATGGTAACCGTGATAGGATTTAAACCACCGATAATTCCGAGAGGTATGACAAGGCCCATTTCTAGCCACGGGATAGCAGCACCCAAAAACACAAGAAAGTACTCAAACATGTTGTATAGCCTCCAAAGTAAGTCTTCTTCTCTAGTATAGCAAGACTGGGATAAGTTCGCTTGTGAAGGTTCATGTACAAATTGTTCTTGTACTTCCATACTGGATACGTGAAAATAGGGAGTACAAGGAGGCGTCGACATGAAACTAGTTGGGTTACTTATTGTCACCTTTCTACTAGGAACCATTATTTATCTTATTACCGGCCGCCTGATGGGCACACGTATTAACTTTGTAAAGCGTAGTTTGGCTGTTCTCATTAGTGTTGTACTCACGACGGTCGTGTATTGGTATTCCTATTTAAGAGGGACGAACTTTTTACACTATGATTTCTATGATATAGTGACAGATCCAAGTGCCATCATTTGGGCAGGAAGCATGCTCCTAATTGCCATGTTACTCTACTTATTCTTCGAACTGTTTGATCCACGTGCATTAACAGAGCGGGGAAAACCTTCTGCACATAATTCATTTTGGACTCGGATGTTTATCTACCGTAGACGTCAGAAGCGATTCCGACAGGTACTACAACTTGCGATGACAAACGGTTTTACACGGGCCCTACAGTATGCACGGCATCGAGAGAATGAAGAAGAACTTGCTAGGGCGTTTCGTCAAACTTTAGAGCAGGCGGGTGGAATTTTCGTTAAGTTTGGTCAAGTCCTCTCTACTCGGTCCGAACTATTTCCACGCGCGTTCATTCGCGAGCTGAGTGAACTTCAACAACATGTAACGCCTCTTACCGAAGAACAAGTCCATCTTATATTGAACGAAGCACTACCCGGTGAAGTAGAGGATACGTTTGCCTATTTTGACTATACACCGCTTGCTGCTGCGTCGATTGGACAGGTACATAGAGCTATGCTGAAAGAAGGGCAACAAGAAGTTATCGTGAAACTACTCAGACCGGATGTGAGTGACCTCATGGATAATGATTTGAGTATTCTACTCGATTTTGCCGATTGGATTTCTGAACGATCCGATTGGGCTGAGACTATTGGATTCAAAGATTTGGCTACAGGATTTGCTGAAGGATTCCGGGAAGAGATTGATTTCTCTATTGAAGTTCGAAATACACTTCAGATTGCACAGACGGTAAATGAAAGTGTCTATCCAGTCAAAGTGCCAATGGTCTATACACGCTATTCTAATGATCGATTAATTGTTCAGGAATATATCGAAGGGTGCACGGTGACAGACGCCGACCATCTGGTTATTCAACATGAGCTCGATCGCTATGAGCTGGCACAGTCGATTCTTTACTCGTTTTTCGAACAGATGGTAGGACCAGGAATTTTCCATGCGGACCCGCACCCTGGAAACATTTTTATTGATGCGAAAACAGGAGAAGCAACTTTACTCGACTTTGGGGCAGTCGGACGGCTTCCTAATGAACAACAAGAGGCTTTTCAACTGTTCCTGATCGGTCTCCACCAACAGGATGAAGGCATCATTTATGATGCCATGACAAAAATGATCAAAGATTCATCGCATATTGACCGTGTCCAGATGGAACAGGAGCTTGGACAATTATTGCTAAAAGTTTCGTTTGTCGACCGTATTCCGACACAGGAACTGGTATTGTCGTTGTTCGCTATCGTTCGTAGTCACGGCATGCAGTTCTATCCATCTGTCGCGCAGGCTTTGCGTTCCGTGGTTACATTAGATGGAACGCTGCGATCGATTCACCCAAGTTTCGACACGTTCCGTGAAGCGAAGGAATTCTCTGAAGACTATATGCATGCCATGTGGAAAAAACCTTTTGAGGATCCGAAACATGTGCTACAGACAATTGAAGAAGAATTGTCACTTGCCATTCCAGCTTTACGTAAATTGCCACGCCGGATTGATCAGCTGATCAAACGGGTAGAATCTGGTAAGGTTATCCTTCATCATGACATCTTCTCAGATAAAGCGAACAACCAGTTTATTACGCTGTTGTTTTCGAAGTTTGTGTTATTGATGGTTGGAATCACTTTTGGAATTATTTCCGTAGCACTCCTTGCTATTGCACAGATTATTGAGACGGTATATGCCGTTTATTTAAATACAGTCTCTTATGTAGGGCTGTTCTTATGCGCCATTTTATTGGTCCGATTATCCGTACAAGCGATCAGGGATATAAAAAAGTTGTAAGAGAATGAATTTTCCTCTTTTCAACAGAGGAGGAAACGGGTAAAATGAGGAAGCACGGGGGCTTAGCTCAGCTGGGAGAGCGCTTGCATGGCATGCAAGAGGTCGTCGGTTCGATCCCGATAGTCTCCATACTTCCATATTGGGAAAATTACAAAACGGCGTAAAGCCGTTTTTGTTTTGTTGTAAATACGAACGTATGTGCGGTATAATGAGAACACCAAGGAACAACTTAGGAGACCTGCTCAGCTTGAAAGGAGTGAGGCGCATGACTTTTTTTGAAGGGATTACTCTCATGATAGGTTTCGGAACACTCATTGTCAGTATTCTGGCTCTCTCGTATTCGTTTACTCAAAAAAAATAACTGCTCCTGAGGGAACAGTTATCTTTTCGCAGAATTATGCAGCGGCACGACATGCCTCTGAACATTTTTTGCAAGCCTCAGCACATCGTTGGCAATGGTCATGATTGTGCTTTCCACATTCTTCTGCACAAGCTTCACAAATTTCTGCACATACTATTGCAAGTTGTGATATAAATGGTGAATTTCGCATGATGGCTTGTTCAAGGTAGGAACACATATCTGCGCATTCTCGGTCTAATCGAATACATCCCGACATCATCTCCACATTTTCCTCACCTAGACACGCATCAAAGCAGTGATTGCAACTTAATGCGCAGTCGTGTAAGACGTTTAGAAGATCCTGGTACTGTGAATTCATCGAATCATCCTTTCCATTAAAGATAGTCCTTACACGTGTACCCTGGATATTAGAACTTAAACATTTCCCAATTCGACACCCGCTTTTTTTAAAATTATTATTGATATACTTGTTTTAACCCCCATAAAAAAATTTGTTCATCGAAATACTTAGTAACATACTGTGGGGAGGGTTATTATGGTACAGATTGAAATGAAGCAATATCTGGAGGGAACAGAGATGAAACCGAAGTTGGTTAAGCGCGATGCCTTTACTATTGTAGGTTTTCAATTTGAAGCGAGTTTAAAAGAAGTTGAACAAAAGAGATTAAACCTTATGAAGTACAATGAATTGCTTCTACATAAAAACCTGATTCAACATCGCACAGCTGAAGAAATCATTTTTATCCAGTCCTATCCTTTAATTCCCGATTTTAATCCAAAGAAGGACCGATTTAAGCATTTCATGGGATATAAAGTGAAACGAGCTATTCATCTTCCAGAAAATATGAGCAGTTACACCGTTCCTGCCTGTCATTATATGAAAGCAACTCATAAAGGTAGCCCAGAAGAGATTCATGAGACCCATGATTTTCTCTATGCATTTTGTCAGCAACATGAAGAATATACACCACTTGGATTTGATCTAGAAGAGTGGGATCATACATTTAATCCCTTCTCAGGTACAAATGAAGTGGATATCTATTTAGCAGTAAGATAACTTCCTCACAAAAAGAGGGAGTTTTTTCTTTGATAAAATTGTGCGCATTTCGTCTATCCATGCAACCAATGTGCTAATTTTTCCTATTTGTTCAAAAAAGCATTGTAATAATTCAGAGAAACGATATAATAAAAATAAATTCATGCAAACGTTTTCACTGATTTCACGAGGTAAATGATGATAATAAAATTCATTTATGGCTTAGTGAAATTTTATTATGGTGATTGTGCAAACGCTTGCATCAGTTTGAAACATTTGGAGGAGGGGCAAAAATGAAGAAAAATTGGTTAATGATGTTGCTTGTTCTTTTCGTCGCTATGGTTGTCTCAGCTTGTGCACCAGATCGCGAAGAACCAGCTGCACCAACAGATGAAGGTACTGATACAGAGCAAGGAGCTACAGAAGAAAAGCCTGAAAAACTTGTGATTTGGGAAGATATCGACAAATCAGCCGGTTGGTTAGAAGAAGCAATCGTTTCATTTGAAGAAGAGCACGGCATTCAAGTTGAATTTAAAGAGTTAAATATGGCGGATGCAATCCGTGACCAACTTCGTTTAGATGGTCCTGCTGGAAACGCACCAGATATCGTTACACTTCCACATGATCAAATTGGTCAAGTGGTAACAGAAGGTTTACTTCAAGAAATTACAGTGGGAGAAGACGTACTTTCTCGCTATAGTGAATCCTCTGTTAATGCACAGATGTTCAATGGAACACTTTACGGACTACCAAAAGCAACTGAAACACCAGTTTTCATCTATAACAAAGCGTTAATGGAAGAAGCACCTGCAACAATGGACGAACTATATACGTTCTCAAAAGACTTCACTTCTGGCGATAACTACGGTTTCCTAGCACTATGGGATAATTTCTACTTCTCTCACGCTGTACTAGGCGGAATGGGTGGTTATGTATTCGGTGAAGGTTCAGAGGGTCTTGACCGTGAAGATATCGGTTTAAATAACGATGGCGCTGTAGAAGGTGCAGCCTACATTCAACAATGGTACTCTGAAGGTCTATTCCCTGCAGGTATCGTTGGAGAAACAGGCGGTGCAGCAATGGACGGTCTTTTCAATGATGGAAAAGTCGGCGCTGTGATGAATGGACCATGGGCTTTCCAAGGTATGCGTGACGCTGGAATCGACATCGGTGTAGCAGCAATGCCAACACTACCAAATGGCGAGCCAATGAAAACATTTATGGGTGTGAAAGGATGGCACGTAACGTCATTCACTGAGTATCCATACTGGTCTACCAAATTAATTGAACACTTAACAAGCGATGAAGTAGCACTTGCTCGTTTTGAAGCAGTTTCTGAAATCCCACCGAACGTTGCACTTGTAGAAGAACCTGCAATTGCGGACAACGAAGGTGCGAAAGCAGTAGCACTTCAATCTCAATATGCAGTACCAATGCCAAACATCCCAGAGATGGGTGAAGTTTGGGGACCAATGGCTTCTGCACTTCAAACAATCGCAACAAGTAAATCAGAACCAAAAGCAGCACTTGACGAAGCAGTTGATCAAATCGAAACAAACATTGAAACAAACCACTAAGAACTTGTAGTAGCTGGAAAGCGGGTAGACGCGTCATGCGACACCGCTTTTCGTTACTTTTTTTACATATAGGAGGCTAGGCCGAATGAAAGATTCAATATCTTCCGTTAAACACCGAAGAACTGCCCTGTTGTTATCTATACTGCCAGGGTTTGGACAATTTTATAATAAGCAGATACTTAAAGGACTTATCTTTCTGATTTTGGCTGTTTCATTTGGCTCAGTATTTTTTGAATACATTGGTTTTGGTTATTGGGGACTCTTCACACTTGGAGAAATTCCGAAACTCGATCACTCCGTCTTCTTACTGATTGATGGAATAATCGCTGTACTTTTGACTGTGATGGGATTAGGTATATATGCATTTAACTTGTATGATGCCTATCAAAATGGGAAAAAGCGAGATCTTGGAGAAGGTGTGAATTCCGTACGTCAGCAGTATCACAACCTGATTGATAATGGATTCCCGTACCTAATGATCTCACCAGGATTTTTCTTATTGATCTTTGTGGTCATTTTCCCGATTATTTTTGTTTTGCTCCTTGCATTCACGAACTATGATCTATATCATTCTCCACCAGCGAATCTCGTGGACTGGGTTGGTCTTCAGAACTTTAAAGACATCTTTACATTAGATGTGTGGCGTGCTACTTTCTTCTCTGTATTGACGTGGACGATTGTCTGGACGTTTGGAGCGACCACATTACAAGTAGCGCTTGGTATTTTCTTAGCGATCTTAATCAACCAAAAAGACTTAAAAGGGAAAGTTATCTACCGGACAATCATGATACTTCCATGGGCTGTCCCATCGTTTATCACAATTCTGATTTTCTCAGGGATGTTCAATGATACGTTTGGAGTGATCAATAAGACCATTCTACCGATGATTGGAATGGACGCAATTCCATGGATGACGAACGAAACGTTTACGCGATTAGCGCTCATAATGATTCAATCATGGCTTGGATTCCCGTTCATCTTCGCTATGACAACAGGAATTCTTCAGTCAATCCCAGAAGAGTTGTATGAAGCAGCGGATGTGGACGGAGCTTCTGTGTTCCAGAAGTTTTTCTCGATCACTTTGCCACTCGTGCTGTATGCAACCGCACCGATCTTGATCACACAGTACACGTTCAACTTCAATAACTTTAACGTCATCTTCCTATTCAACGGAGGAGGACCGGCACTACCGAGTCAAAATGCCGGCGGAACAGACATATTGATATCCTGGATCTATCGTTTGACGATGACAAGTGCGCAGTACGGAAAAGCCGCTGCCATCACGATGATCCTCTCCTTAATTGTTATTTCTGTTGCCTTGTGGCAGTTTAGACGTACGAAATCGTTCCAAGAGGAGGACATGATGTAATGAATAGAAAACAAGCAAAAGTCCTTCGTTTGACCGTTTCTTATCTCATTATTGCCTTGATGAGTATTGTCGTTCTTTATCCACTACTTTGGGTGCTAGGTTCTTCGTTCAACCCAGGAGATAGTTTATCGGGATCATCGATGTTTCCTTCAAATCCAACGACGAAGCATTACGAATTTCTATTTGATTTAGAGCGTTCCAATTATTTATTATGGTATTGGAATTCAATGAAAATCAGTATTTTAACCATGATCTTCTCCGTTATTTTAGTATCATTCACAGCGTACTCCTTTTCTCGTTACCGATTCATTGGGAGAAAGAATGGACTGATGACGTTCTTGATCCTACAAATGATTCCTAACTTTGCAGCATTGATTGCGATCTTTGTACTAGCCAACCGCTTAAATTTAATCGATACGCATTTCGGATTGATTTTGTTCTATGTAGGCGGGCAGATTCCTATGAGCACGTGGCTCATGAAAGGGTACTTAGATACGATTCCGAAGGACTTGGATGAATCGGCGCGCATGGATGGTGCGGGACACTTTCGTATTTTCATTCAAATCATTATGCCGCTTGCTAAACCGATTATCTCGGTCGTGGCCTTGTTCGCGTTTATTGCGCCACTTGGTGACTTCATCATTGCACGAATCTTGCTTCGATCCAATGAACAGTTCACGTTAGCTGTGGGACTGTATGACCTGGTCGCTAAGCAATTTGGGAACTCGTTTACAACATTTGCTGCCGGAGCTGTACTCGTTGCTGTTCCGATTGCGATTCTGTTCTTGATGTTCCAAAAGTATTTCGTTTCTGGCCTGACAGCAGGAGGAACAAAAGGGTAATAAAAAAAGACACGTTGCGCAACATTTGGCAACGTGTCTTTTACTTATTCTCCAGACCACATAAAGTCGTTCATGGTAACTTTTTCACCTTCAAATTGTTCCGCAAGTGACCAGACGTCTAATTGATACGTCCCGGCAGGAACTTGCATCGTGGAAAGCTCTGTCGTGATATCTAAAGGTAATTCCCATGTCTTACCTGCTGCAACGACTTGTTCTGTCAAAGCTTGTGTAAACATTTTATTCATAGAATACGTGAAAAGAGGTTCTTTGGTATCATCAATCAGTTGATATTCAAATAACTGACCGCTTGTAAATGTTAATGTGACATCTTCGTTCGTATCGTTTGTTATGACCAAAAAATATTCGCCATCTTGTTCTTTGATTTGTTGTGAAAGTTCACCTGGCATCTCCTCACCTGCTCCTGTTGTTTGATTACTCATGGACCCGCAAGCCGCAAGCAGCATAACTAGTGCAGCTAGTATGATAAGTATCCACTTCTTCATTGGACAATTCCTCCTTTATGAAGTAGACTTCAGAAATGGTTTTTTCGTTACACGTATCCGCGAAATATTTCCAAGAGCGACTTCTCCGTATGGAAGAAAACGGAGCATGAGTATGGACACGAGAATCGGGAAGAGAATACCCGTAACTGTGAACAGAATCGGCCCGAAAGTAAAATAATCATTAAGAATCATATACGTAAAGATATGAAGGTACATGATCGCAATCGAATGCTTCTCGATATATGGAAGCATGCGCATTTGGAAATGCCTAGCTACAAATTGGAACACCCAGATGAAGACAATGATCATCGCAAGTGGGATGACGAGATCTAAGAAAAAGTGATTGTATCGTAAAAATTTGAGGCTTAAATGATAATCGATCCAGCCAATTTTATCGACGATGATAGCCGTCACTGTGACGCCGAGCGCAATCCAACCCGTCCGGTTCGAAATCTTAAGCCAGAAGTCTTTTAGATAGCTCCCTAGCGCAAAGTAGACGACGGCAATAAAAGCGACATCAAGGTTCCAGAGCATTGGAATGTTTTGAGAGGCTTCGTCTGGAGCACCGCCTACCACGTCCATCGCCCAAAAACTTTGAATATGCGCTACACTATAGAGTACAGCGAGAATGACATATTGTACGTTACGAGATGCGTAGAGTGTTAAAAATGTAAAAATGACATACGAGAAATAAAGCGTCGTAATAAACCAGATAACACCGTATGCACCACGCGCGAAACGGCCACCGACAAGGATTTTAAAGAAATCTTCCGCATACCAACGCCAATCAAAATTAAGAGTGGTAAGCTCCATCGAGTATCGAACCAATGTAATAGAGACTAAAAAGAAGAAATAAGGGAATAATAATTGCATAAATCGTTTGGTTAATGCGCCATTTGCCTCTTTCAGAGATGCAACTTCCTTAAAGAAAATGCCGCTTAATAAAAAGAAGGCTGGCATGTGAAACCAATAAATATATTGAATGAGTGGGAATGGCATTTCTCCTGGATAGTGTCCAAGAACCACAAGAATCATTAAAGATCCTTTGGCAGCGTCAAGCCATGTAATCCTATTTTTTGTCATGATGATTCCTCCTAGAGGCATAGTCGTGCTGAATTGTTGTCAAACGGTATAATACCATCATTTTGATAGAATCTAAACCTGGAGGATATTACCAATGGAAATATTGCTTTTTGGAGATAGTTTAATTGCACGTCATGAGGGACTAGAGGAGCCTATGCTGAATGCCAAACTAAACCCATATTTTCCGGAAGATCAGCTGATCAATAAAGGAATAGGTGGAAATACAACAACCGACGCAATGAAGAGGTTGAAGCAAGATGTACTCAGTATTCAACCAGACATCGCAGTAATCCAATTCGGTTCCAATGATTCTGCCGTGCATAAGCATGTGCCTCGTGAAATGTATCAAGTGAACTTGGAACAGATTGTAGAAGCTATCGGACCAAAACATTGTATTTTAGTGACGCCACCACCTGTGGATGAGACACTACAACCGAACCGGTCTAATCAAGTACTTGAATCCTACGGGGAAGCGGTAAAAATGGTTGCTGACAAATATGGTACTGGCTTCATTGACCTGTATTCGGCATTTATGAAACGTCCAGATCTCAATGAACTCCTTCGAGGTATGGAAGACGACGGCCTTCACTACGGAGATGCAGGGTATACTCTTGTTGCTGAAACGTTCGCACCTGTGATTGAAGCTTATAAACAACATGTGCCAGCCCGGAAGGTATCTTTTCTTGGTCGCCTGAAGCAGCTGTTTACATAGGTGGCATCTTCAGAAGCTTCATATTATAATGAAGGGCAGTGCATAAGAACGGAGAAGAAACGATGACTCAATTTAGATGGACAACACTTAAAGATACAAAACAACATGCCAAGGCGCTAGCAGATAAACTTAGTGGTGGAGAAGTTTTGACATTAGAAGGCGACTTAGGTGCAGGAAAGACGACGTGGACCAAGTTTTTCGCGGAAGCTCTTGGCGTGGAAGGGAACGTCAACAGTCCGACGTTTACCATCTATAAGATGTATGAAGGACGTGTCCCTTTTCATCATCTCGATGTCTACCGACTGGCAGATAGTGAGGAAGATCTCGGATGGGATGAAATCTTTGACGGGGAAGCCATCTCTGTCGTTGAATGGGCACGGTACATTGAGTATGCCCTTCCGGATGAGCGACTGGAGATGACCATCACGCTGACGGAACATGGCGAACGCATGTGTACGATGCACGGAAAAGGTGCTCGATTTGAACAGTTGGTAAAGGAGCTTGCAGATGATTTGGCTAGGAATTGATACATCGACAAAACCACTTAGTGTCGCGATAGTAAAGGATGGGGTAGTGATTGACGAGCACCGAGATAGTCGAGGCCTAACTCATTCAGCTGGCGCTATGCCTGCTGTTGTGCGTCTCCTTGAGGAAGTCAAACTGACACCGCAAGACCTAGGGGCCATCGCAGTAGCGAAAGGGCCAGGTTCGTATACGGGCATCCGAATTGGGATGACACTGGCAAAAACTCTTGCGTGGTCACTCCAAATTCCAGTCTATCCAGTCTCTAGCCTAGAAGTGCTGGCAGCCGGTGGTAGATGGTTTCCTGGACTGACAGTAAGTATTATGGACGCGAGACGAAATCACGTGTTTGTTGGTGTCTATAAGCAAGGTGAAGAGAAACTTGAGAAGCATTTAGCATTTGATGAATTGCTTCGCTTCTTGCAACAAGCTGGAGAACCTGTCCTCTGGGTGGGTCTCGATACGGCTATTTATCAAGAGCAAATCAAAGCAACGGATCTCGAATCTTATTTCGCTGAACTTGAACAACAGCTTCCAAGTGCGGCTTCTCTTATTCGACTCGCGATGACTAAAGAACCAGTAGAAGCGGTTCATGACCTGACGCCGTCTTATTTACGAATCACAGAAGCGGAAGCGAACTGGTTGAAAGCCAATGAATGACATCACGTTGCGTAAAATGACACTAGATGATGTAGATGCTGTTTGGACACTGGAAAAAGAGGCGTTTCCAACACCATGGTCACGTGATGCATTTGTGCATGAGATGATCGGTAATCGCTTTGCCTATTATGTTGTGGGTGAAGACGAGGAAGGGGAAGTTGTCGCATTTTGTGGCATGTGGCTCGTAGAAGACGAATGTCACATCACGAACGTAGCGGTCACGAAACGATTGCGTGGCCAAAAGATTGGAGAAGCACTGATGCGTGAAGCGATGTCCATTACGAAAGCGCATGGCGGACGAGTGATGACGCTTGAAGTGCGCGTTTCAAATGATACGGCTAAAAATCTTTATTATAAATTAGGATTCCAGGACGGTGGAATCCGCAAAAACTATTACACGGATACGCAAGAAGACGCGCTCGTGATGTGGGTGGAATTCGAATGACATATATATTAGGAATAGAAACAAGTTGTGATGAGACGGCAGCTTCCGTTGTGAAGGACGGGACGGTCATTGTTTCCAATGTCGTCGCCTCTCAGATTGAAAGTCACAAACGGTTTGGCGGAGTCGTACCGGAAATTGCTTCGCGTCACCATGTCGAACAGATTACACTGGTGATTGAAGAAGCGATGAAACAGGCGGATCTGCAACCCAAAGACTTATCAGCTGTAGCGGTCACGGAAGGCCCTGGTCTTGTAGGAGCCTTACTCATCGGTATTCAAGCAGCAAAAGCCTTTGCATTTGCTAACCAGTTGCCACTCATTGGTGTCCATCATATCGCAGGACATGTTTATGCGAATGCTTTAGAGCATCCGATGGAGTTTCCTATGCTTGCTCTTGTCATCTCCGGTGGACATACGGAGCTAGTGGTCATGGAAGAGGATGGGCGCTTTGAAAAAATTGGAGAGACACGCGACGATGCAGCAGGGGAAGCGTATGACAAGGTGGCGCGCGTATTGAAACTTCCTTACCCGGGAGGACCTCACATCGATCGTCTCGCTTCTACTAGTGATGGAGCTGTCGAGTTTCCTCGCGTCTGGTTAGAGGAAGACTCCTATGATTTCAGCTTTAGTGGGTTGAAGTCAGCGGTCATCAACTACCAGCACAATCTTCAACAAAAAGGCGAAGAAATCAACCCTTCCCATGTGGCAGCGGGCTTTCAACAGAGTGTGGTGGAAGTAGTGACGGAAAAAACACGTCGAGCAGCCGAGGCGTATGGTGTAAAACAAGTTATTGCTGCAGGTGGAGTAGCCGCCAACAAAGGCTTACGTGCGAAACTTGAAATGACGTTTAAAGAAGCAAACATTCCGTTTTACGTACCATCACTCCCATTATGTACGGACAATGCTGCGATGATCGCGGCAGCTGGTTACTCAAAATATAAAGCAGGGGACTTTGCTGGATTCGATATGAACGGACGACCGGGCATGCCCCTTAAGAGTTGGAACTAACCATAGGAAACTATGGTTTTTTCTTTATGCTCATTAAATATTTCGAATATTACAACATTGTTAAATTTGTTAACAAATTCGACTTCATTCGTCAAGACGGAACATTTGTACTTATGCACAATTTGTTAGTAACTTGTGCATAACTAGATGGAATTCAATATGTTGTGTGTACATAACTAAAAAAAATGTGCGTAACTTCTATTTTGATCTGTGGATAATGTGTATAAGACTGTTGATAGTTGATAAATCAAGCTTTTTTCTGTGAATTACTTTGTGGAATAAATGTTACGGGAAAAAAGACTTGACCCATATATAGTAGAAAAATGTCGAAATAACACGAAAAAAAGAACCGACATTGGGCCGGTTCTATAAACTCTCTAATTCCTCATGGATCTCTAGCCATTCCATGGATAACTCTTCATGGGCAGTCTTCTTTTCATCTAGCTCAGAAGTGAGCGTAACGACTTGTGTATGGTCTCCGAAAACTTCCGGTTTTGACAGTTCGTTTTCGAGTGTCTTCATCTGATTTTCCAAGGCGTGTAAAGCTTCTTCAATCTCAGCCACTTTTCGCGATAGCTGACGTTCGCGTTTTTTCGCTGTCCTATCAATTTGAGAGGTCGTATCTGTCGATTGCGTTTGAACAGATGGGGAAGCTGCGGTTTCTAATTCTAACGCCAGTTCCCGTTGTTCTTCTTTCTTCTCCAAATAGTAGTCATAGTCCCCTAAGAATACCTCACTTCCTTCAGGAGAAAGCTCAACCACTTTTGTCGCGATGCGATTGATGAAGTAGCGGTCATGAGAAACGAAGACCAGGGTGCCTCTGTAATCGATGAGCGCATTCTCTAAAATCTCTTTACTGTCTAAATCCAAGTGGTTCGTCGGCTCATCAAGGATGAGCGTATTCGCCTTAAGTAACATGAGTTTGGCTAAAGCAAGACGAGCTTTTTCTCCCCCCGATAAAGAAGAGACCGGTTTGGATACATCGTCTCCGGAAAATAGGAAGCGACCAAGGACCGTGCGCACATCGCGTTCATTCATCATCGGCCATTCATCCCACAGCTCTTGGAGAACACTTTTCGATGTATGCAGTTCCGCTTGTTCCTGATCATAATAGCCAAACTGGACATTCGTGCCATAGAAGACGGAGCCTTTTTCTGCGTCGATTTTCTTCATGATGGTTTTGAGTAACGTAGACTTTCCAATCCCGTTCGGACCAATTAGTGCGATCCGGTCCCTTTTATAGACAGGGAATTGAATGCCACGAGCGACGATTTTTTCTCCATACCCAATCGCTAGATCTTCAATCCTTAGCACATCATTGCCGCTCTCACGGTCAAGAGTAAAGCCGAAGGACGCGGATTTTTCATCGCCATCCGGAGAATCCATCCAGTCCGTTTTCTCCAAGACCTTCCTACGGGACTGAGCCATCTTCGTCGTTGAAGCACGGGCCAGGTTCTTTTGCACGAACTCTTCAAGCTTTGCTTTTTCTTCTTGTTGTCGTTCAAACGTCTTTTGATCTTTTTCATACTGCAATGCTTTTTGAGTGAGATACGCAGAGTAATTGCCAACATACCGCGTCACTTTCTTCCGAGATACTTCATAGACCAGATTCGTCACTTGATCGAGGAAATACCGGTCATGGGAGACGATGACGAGAGATCCTGGATAGTTCTTTAAATAGTTTTCTAGAAAGGCGAGCGTCTCGATGTCTAAGTGGTTGGTCGGCTCATCGAGTAGCAGCAGGTCAGGTTGAATCAACAGTTGTTTTGCTAAAGCAAGACGCGTTCGTTGTCCTCCGGAAAGAGCGGTTACGGGCTTGTCATAGTCCTCAGGGTAAAACTGGAGACCATGCAAGATGGAGCGCGTATCACTTTCATAGCGGAAGCCACCTGCGTCTTTAAAATCTTGTTGCGCTTGATCATACATCGTTGTCACTTTCTGAAACGCTGAAGGGTCATTGTAGACATCCGGATCAGCCATTTGCTTCTCAAGGGCTCGAAGTTCTTGCTCTTGTTGTTTCAGTGGTTCGAATACCGTCATCATCTCGTTCCAAATGGAGAGAGGACTGTCAATTCCGGAATGTTGTTCTAAATAACCGAATGTTTTATTTTTAGGCATGACAATCTCGCCTGAATCGTAGCTCATTTCTCCTGCAATGATTTTCAGGAGAGTTGATTTTCCTGCACCATTTCGTCCGACAAGAGCTACGCGTTCCCGCTCTTTGACTTCAAGTTTGCAGTTGATTAAGATGTCTTCTCCTGCAAATGATTTGGTGACATTTTGAACTTGTAAAATAATCACGTATGTTGCACCTCTATTCTCTTTCTCAAGTTTACTTGAAGCGTGCGGTGGATTCAATGCGTGCGCTTTACAGGAAGCGCTCTCAGGTGTAAGATAAACGTGATTTACAGGAGGCGAAAATGGTGACAGTCGACAAACATAAAATTCCACAAGCCACAACGAAACGTTTACCTCTTTATTACCGATTCCTTCAGAATTTCCATAAAGCAGGGCAAACACGTGTCTCTTCCCAAGAGCTCAGTGATGCCATGAATATTGATTCGGCAACGATCCGTAGAGACTTTTCTCACTTCGGCGCACTCGGTAAAAAAGGATATGGCTATGATGTGGAACATTTACTAAATTTCTTCCGACAAACACTCGATCAAGATGAGGCAACCAATGTTGCGTTGATTGGTGTCGGAAATTTAGGAACCGCTTTTTTAAATTATAATTTCCATAAAAATCATAATACCCGTATCGTCGTAGCATTTGATTCCCATGCACCAATGGACGGGGAAGAGAAGTCAGGCATCCCTGTGTTCCATCCGGATCTACTCGAGGAGAAGATTGAAGAGTTTGGTGTGGAGCTTTGTATCTTGACGGTACCTAGTCGAACCGCTCAAGCAACTGCCGAACGGCTTGAATTGACTTCAATCCGAGGAATCCTTAATTTCTCTCCTGTGCGACTCAATGTGAATGATCGCATTCGCGTCCAAACCATTGACCTGTCGGTAGAGTTACAAACTCTCATCTATATGATTCGTAACCACAGTTGACGTCAAACTGTCACATATAGGCACTGTCTAGAAATAGCAAATTGTTAACAAATGATGTAAGATGAAGGCATACTACTTAAGGAGGTGCCCGCAATGACTGCAGGTCCAATCAGCTTAATTGTTATTGGTATAGTTGCACTTCTTTTGTTCGGGCCGAAAAAATTACCGGAACTTGGACGCGCTATGGGTTCAACTTTGCGTGAATTTAAGACGGCTACAAAAGGCTTAGCAGATGATGACGATGATGTGAAAAAAGTAGATCCACCGAAATCTGACGACGTTAAGTAAGTTAGGATGTTCAATTCATGAATAACAATGAATTTACAGTGGTGGAACATTTAAATGAGCTCCGAAAACGGTTGTTTGTTATGGTTTTTTTTCTGACAATCGCTGTGATTGGTAGCTTTTTTTTAGCGAAACCACTCATTAATTATCTTCAAAATGCGGAAACCGCTCAAAATATCACATTGAATGCGCTTCAGGTTATGGATCCTTTTCTCATTTACTTGAAAGTGGTCTTGTTCCTCGCATTCACGTTTACATCCCCGATCATCTCGTATCAGCTATGGGCCTTTGTGAGCCCAGGGCTACAAGATCAAGAACGTCGGGCAACTCTTAGTTACATCCCATTTGCGTTTCTTCTATTTATCGGTGGGATATCCTTTTCGTATTTCCTGTTGTTCCCGTATCTCATGTCCTTTATGACCGGATTGGCAGGAGAACTCGGAATTACACAAATCATCAGTATCAACGATTATTTTAACTTTATCTTTCAAATTACGATTCCATTTGGAATCATCTTTCAATTGCCGATTGTTTTATTGTTCTTAACAAGACTGGGTCTTGTGAATCCGCAAATGCTTGTCAAAGCGCGGAAAGTCGCGTACTTTGTACTCTTTGTCATTGCAGCATTTATCACACCGCCAGATTTAGTCTCTCATTTATTCACGTCCGTACCACTCTTTATCTTGTATGAAATCAGTATTGCGATTTCACGGGTAGGGTATCGTAAATACTTGGCGGCGGAAGCGAAGCGAGAACTCGAAGAGCAGCAACGCATGATGCAAAACTAAAAAAGGCCTTTCTTCCAGACTTGGGAGAAAGGTCTTTTTGTTAGTTAAAGAAGATAAACAGTTGCCCGTAGCGTTCTGCGAAGCGTTGAAGATCTTCTTGGAAGAACTGTACGAGTACCACAAAGCTGTTGAGTAGCATGTGGGCAAGTATCGAAGCGGCAATGCGTTTCGTCTTGTAGTAAATAAAGGCGAATATAAAGCCCGACACGGAATACAGTATGATGTGGGTGAATTCAAAGTGAATGATACCGAACATGATGGAACTGATCAGCGCGGCAATAAAAAAGTTGGAACGTGGAAGCAACATCCCGAACAAAATGCGGCGGAATAAAATCTCTTCGAGAATAGGTGCAAAAATCGCAATAGCGAAAATGACGACCGGAACAGAACGGGCAATCTCTATAAATATAGCTGTGTTTTCTGAACCAGGTTCGACCCCGAGTAACTGCTCGATTCCTGCCGCAAAGGCTTGGCCGAAGAGCACCATGAAAAACCCGATGAACCCCCAGCCGATGACGGCACCCGTTGAGGACGGTTTCGGGCCAAGGGGCTTTAAAAATGTTTTATCTTTCCGGATAAAATAAAAAAATACGACGACGGCTGCAAGCATGCTAGAGAAAATCCACCAACCGACTGCTTGCATCTGAGGGTCTTCAGTGCCCATCCGTTCAAATAGGAAGAGGAATGGTATCGGTCCTACAGCGCCACTAAGTTGCATAATAACGTACGTAATCAGTAAAGAGAAGGCAATTTTTTGGTGAGACATCATGTGTTTCCTTTCTTCGAAACAGAATCTTTCTATATTGTACCGCATCAAAAAAATTAATCCAAAATTTCATCTTCTCACTTGCATTCAGAAGCGGCATTTATTATTATAATTAGTGTATTAGCACTCAAGATGTGAGAGTGCTAATAAAATCACAACCATTTATCAGGGAGGTAGTTTCACTTGTTAAAACCATTAGGTGATCGTATCGTAATCGAATTAGTCGAAGCAGAGGAAAAGACAGCTTCAGGCATCGTTCTTCCGGATTCAGCGAAGGAAAAGCCACAAGAAGGAAAAGTACTCGCCGTCGGTAATGGTCGAGTCCTTGATAACGGCACACGTGCTGAATTAGATGTTCGCGAAGGCGACCGTGTTCTGTATTCGAAATATGCTGGAACGGAAGTTAAGTACGATGGAAAAGAGTTATTAATCCTTCGTGAGTCCGATATTTTAGCAGTACTTCAATAATACGATTAGGGAGGAACATCCATTATGGCAAAAGAAATTAAATTTAGCGAAGACGCACGTAGCGCAATGCTTCGTGGTGTAGATAAATTAGCAGACGCAGTGAAAGTAACACTTGGACCAAAAGGACGTAACGTCGTTCTTGAAAAGAAATTCGGTTCACCTCTTATCACAAATGATGGGGTAACGATCGCAAAAGACATCGAGCTTGAAGATGCATTTGAAAACATGGGTGCAAAGCTTGTAGCAGAAGTAGCTTCTAAAACGAACGACATCGCTGGGGACGGGACAACAACAGCGACCGTCCTTGCGCAAGCAATGATTCGCGAAGGATTGAAAAATGTAACAGCTGGTGCAAACCCTGTCGGCATCCGTAAAGGGATCGACACAGCAGTAGCTACAGCGATTACAGAATTAAAAACGATTTCTAAAGAAATCGAAGACAAAGAGTCGATTGCACAAGTAGCTGCGATTTCTTCTGGCGACGACGAAGTCGGTGAATTGATCGCAGAAGCAATGGAACGCGTTGGAAACGACGGCGTTATCACCATCGAAGAATCAAAAGGTTTCACAACGGAGCTTGATGTTGTAGAAGGTATGCAATTTGACCGCGGCTACGCATCTCCTTACATGGTGACAGATTCAGATAAAATGGAAGCGATTCTTGAAAACCCGTACATCTTAGTAACGGACAAAAAGATCACAAGCATCCAAGAAATCTTACCAGTGCTTGAGCAAGTGGTTCAACAGTCTAAACCACTCCTACTCATCTCTGAAGACGTTGAAGGTGAAGCGTTAGCAACACTAGTTGTGAACAAACTACGCGGAACATTCAACGCAGTAGCTGTTAAAGCACCAGGTTTCGGTGACCGTCGTAAAGCGATGCTTGAAGATATCGCGACACTGACTGGCGCAGAAGTGATCACAGAAGACCTAGGCCTTGAGCTGAAGTCAGCGAACATCACGCAACTAGGTCGCGCAGCGAAAGTTGTGGTAACGAAAGAAAACACAACGATCGTTGAAGGAGCTGGAGACTCAGACCGCATCGCGGGTCGTGTCAACCAGATCCGTTCACAACTGGAAGAAACAACTTCTGAGTTCGATAAAGAGAAGCTACAAGAGCGCTTAGCGAAACTTGCTGGCGGTGTGGCCGTGATCAAAGTCGGAGCAGCAACTGAAACAGAATTAAAAGAACGCAAACTTCGTATCGAAGATGCATTGAATGCAACACGCGCTGCAGTTGAAGAGGGTATTGTATCCGGTGGTGGTACGGCTCTAGTCAACGTTTACAACAAAGTATCGGAAACATTAGAAACTGTAGAAGGCGACGTGGCAACAGGTGTACGCATCGTTCTACGTGCACTTGAAGAGCCAGTACGTCAAATCGCAACGAATGCAGGACTAGAAGGTTCCATCGTTGTGGACCGTTTGAAACGCGAAGAAATCGGCATTGGTTTCAACGCAGCAACAGGTGAATGGGTGAACATGATGGATGCTGGTATCGTGGATCCAACAAAAGTAACACGTTCCGCATTACAAAACGCAGCATCTGTTGCGTCTCTATTCTTAACAACAGAAGCAGTAGTAGCAGACATCCCAGAACCAGCTGGCGGCGGTATGCCAGATATGGGCGGCATGGGTGGTATGGGCGGCATGATGTAATCATCCGCTCAACTGAAAAAGAGGGTTCACACAAAATTGTGTGAACCCTCTTTTTTATAATGCTTTGTGTAGGGAGAAAAACGTAAATTGTTTAATCATAATATATTCATTCTATCGCTCGGCTTCACCTTCAGTGGTTTCGATCTTCTTTGTCTTCTCGTCTTAGAGCTCTTCGTACTTCTTAACTACCATAGACATCTGTTCAGTTGTAAGGCTTTCTTCAATTCGAGCTCGGGAATAATTTTGTAGTGGAATTAACTGCCAGATTCAACGGTTATAAACTAAGAAAAATTTTGAGTAACAACTATTCTGTTTAACTCAGTTCATTAAAATAAGCAATTATGAAAATAATTCACTTACTATCCGTATTTTTATGATCGTTTTTTTCTGAATTATTGTATTTAGGGGCTTTTGTTTGCGTCATTTTGCTTAAATCGTTACCACTTACATCATATCCGTAGCCGAATTCTTCCCGATCCTGATGTTTATTCTTATTCTTGTTTTTTTCTTCATTCTTCAAGCTGCTCACCTCCTAAAAGTAGCTTGTTCCATTTATATATCGCTATTCGCATACGATAGTGGGGAGCTAATGGATAATCTACGTATAGCAACAATTAAATATTGTTTATAAATCTATTTATATTTAGTTATACGAAAGATATAATAAAAATACGATGTATTGTATATATTTAGAAATTAGAAATGGAAGAAAGGTGTGGTTATTCATGTGTACAATTATTGGAACAATGGGAGATAACACATTCTGGTTAGGATCGAATAGCGATAATCCATGGGATACCAGAACCAAGATATATGTAAATGATGAGTATACTTACAAATTCATAGGAACAAAATTGAAAAGTCCAAAGGATGATTTGCCCTGGTCTAGCATGATGACAAGAGGTGTCAATGAAGCCGGAATTGCTTTTACCTTTTCCTTCGTCCAACGAGATCCTGAAATACCAATTCCAGAAGGCATCGACTTTGAAGAATTTGGACGGACCATTTTAGGAGAGTTCTCAACCCTTGTGGACATTGAAAGCTATTTAAAATCGACTAACATGAAAATTAGTGGCAATTTCCTTTTTGCTGATGATAGAGGTACTTTGCTTTTAGCAGAATTTTTGCCTTATGAATCCAGATTTATATGGAAGAAAAGTGACACCATGTTCAGAACCAACCACTTTTTGGAGCTCCCTACAACCACCCAGGAGCTGCATCCAAACTCAGCTCTGAGATTTGAATCATTGCAGAAGGCTTTAGACAAATATCCTTTATTAGACGATCGTAAATTGTATTTGGTCAATTTGTTAAAGAATCACGAAAATGATACAGAGAACCAACAGTTTGGAAATTCAAACTGCAGCCATGGTGAAAAAGGTGGCACGATCAGCTCTGAAATAATAGATCCTCAAAGCCGGACCCTTTGGTATAATTATGGATCGCCATGCGGCAGCAAAGCTCAATTGGATAGCTGGGGAAATTATGTCCCATTCAAACTTGACGAGCTTGACGCAGGGGATGTAACGACTTATGAAGGAAAAATTCTTGCAGCGTTGGAAGGGGAATGATTATGACTTTGTCAAAACTGACTACATGGAATCCTATTGAAGCGCGGGACATGATACGAAATAATAACTGGGTAAAGCCGACATCAGGTATGGCCAATGGCTATATACAAGCAAATTTGGCGGTTTTACCAAAAGAAATGGCATTTGAGTTTCTTCTTTTTTGCCAACGAAATCCAAAACCATGTCCTATAATTGACGTAACAGAGCCTGGTTCAAGAATCCCATCATTGTCTGCTCCACTGGCAGACTTAAGCACAGACATTCCAAAATACCGGGTTTATCGCCATGGACAGCTTGTTGAAGAAAAGACAGATGTATCCGATCTTTGGGATGAGAACATGGTGGGCTTTTTGATTGGATGCAGCTTCACTTTCGAAGATGCCCTCTTGCAAAATGGCATTCCGATTCGGCATATAGAAGAAAATTGCAATGTTCCGATGTACAAAACCAATATACCTTGTGTTAACGCGGGGCGATTCGAAGGACCAATGGTTGTCAGCATGCGTCCCATGCCTGAAAAAGATGTGATACGCGCTGTACAGGTCACAAGCAGATTTCCTTCTGTTCACGGTGCGCCAGTACATATCGGAGATCCAAAAAGCATTGGGATACAAAATATAAACAACCCGGATTTCGGTGATTCCGTAACAATCAAAGAGGGAGAAGTACCTGTGTTTTGGGCATGTGGTGTAACTCCGCAGGCAATTGCCATGCATGTGAAGCCTGAAATCATGATCACTCATGCACCGGGACATATGTTCATCACGGATTTAAAAAATGAAGATTTCAGTGTTATATAATTTTTTTTCACAAAGTCGTTAAAGTTAAAACTTTAGCGGCTTTTTTTATTGGAATAATTTTTGAAAAGAATCTGATCAGATTAAAATCTCTAATCCAATATAAAGATTAAATGAAAATGCATACATTTTTTTGCAATAATAATTAAATTCAATCAATTCTAAAAAAACAAAAAATTATGTTGTTTTTATTTGGATGACACCATATAATGAGAGAAATAAAGTTTAGACTTCTTATTGTTTTTTTGATGAAGTATATCCTTCAAAAAATGATTAGACCTATTTAGAGGAGGGAGAGCCTAAGATTGAGTATCGAACGAATCTCCGAGATAGAGATACAAACAATGAATTGGAGGAAAACCGAATGAGAAAAAATCAAGTGTTAAACATATTAGCAATGGGACTATTTATTATTTTGCTTTTAGCAGGTTGTTCGGATTCAGAAAACAATACTGGTACATCCGATGCAGTTGAGGTGGGAGAGCCGAAAACTGGAGGAACGATTACAATTGCCATGTCGGAAGAGCCAGATACGTTGGATCTTCATAAAACCGGAATGCTGGCGGCGACAAATGTTTCAGCAAACTTCGGTGGGGCGCTTCTATCCCAAAATCCGGAGACGATGGAGTTTGAGCCAAACCTTGCAGAGAGTTGGGACGTTTCCGAGGACGGCACAACTTGGACATTCAAAATACGCAGCGGAGTGACACATCATGATGGAACTCCTTTTAATGCCAAAACATACGAAGCAACATTAAAACGGGCGCTTGATCCTGCTACAAATGCTTTAACAGCTAAAACGCAATTGGCTGAAGTTGAATCTGTTTCAGCACCGGATGAATCTACTTTGGTCATCAAAACGAAACAACCATTTGCACCATTGTTGCAATATTTAAGCACGCCAGCTTACTTGCTGCCGATGTCAATGGATGCGATTGAAAAACATGGTGACCAATATGGACGCAATCCTGTCAGTGTCGGTCCATGGAAGTTTGAGAGCTGGGTTAGTGGTCAAGAAGTAACATTTGTTAAAAATGAAGATTACAACTGGAAGGAGCCATTTTTTACCAATGACGGTCCCCCAAAACCGGACAAGCTTGTATTGAAATTCATCACGGATACTCAAACAAAATTGGCAGCATTGGATAGCGGTACTGTTGATGCTGCATTAGCTTTACAAGCAAAGGACGTTGAAAAGTATGAGAACAACCCGAATTTTGAAATAGTAGAAACGGTACGTACTGGTCCGAGTGCATTTATCATGACAAACCTGCGCAGACCGATTCTTCAAGATATTCATGTAAGACGAGCATTAAACTTAGGTGTTGATAAAGAGAATCTACTACAGGCAGCTATTCAAGGGGCAGGTGTTGTGGACTACGGTCCATTACCAACTTCATTATTCGGCTATGACGAAAATATTGAAAGCTACGGCTATAAATACGATTTGGAAAAAGCAAAGGCCGAATTGGAGGAAGCAGGCTGGAAGCTGAATGGCAAAGGAATACGTGAGAAAGATGGCGAGACATTAACGCTTGAAATGTTAAGTTCACCAAGCTGGGGAACAGCTGCTGAAATTCTTCAAGCCATGTATAAGGAATTAGGGATCGATATTAAGATCACTACGTTAGAGGTAGCCGTATTAATCGAAACTGCTGCCAAAGGCGATTATGATTTGACAATGTTGGGTTATGCATCCCACGATCCGGACATCTTGTACATGCTCATGCATTCAGGCCAAAAAGAAGCCTTGAATCTTGGTCATATTGACAATAAACAATTGGATGAATTATTGGAACTAGGACGTTCAGCAGTTGTTCCGGAAGAAAGAAAGAACGCTTATATCGAAATTCAGAAGCTTGCAGTTGAAGAAGCTTGGTGGGTGCCACTTTATACAGCGAAAGAATACAATGTGATCAGCAAACGGGTGCAAGGAATCACCGTTCACCCGATCCGAGGTATTTTATTTAATGATGCTTGGGTGAATGAATAATGGGTTCATTCATCATGAAAAGAGCGGGCCATGGAATTGTTGTACTATTCGGAATATCGGTATTTTCATTCCTATTGATTCATTTAATACCGGGTGATCCTGCTCGGATGATGTTGGGTGACAGTGCTTCAGCCGAACAAATAGCACAGCTGAGGGAACAACTTGGGCTTAACCAGCCCTTGGTTGTTCAATATATGAATTATTTATCTGATGTCATTAGAGGGGATTTCGGTACATCATTCAGAACTGGGAGACCGGTACTTGAAGAAATCTTGATTCGTTTCCCTGAAACGGCGAAGCTTGCATTGGCCGGAATGACAATCGCAATCTTAGTTGGAGTAACTTTAGGTATTCTTGCTGCACACTTCAAAGATTCCTACATTGATCAGGCTATAACCGGATTTGCATCATTAGGGTTGGCCATTCCGAGCTTTTGGCTTGGATTGATGCTGATCATGATTTTCAGCGTAACGTTAGGATGGCTTCCTGTGGCAGGCGGCACCGGATTTGCCGACCTCATTTTGCCTTCGGTTACCTTGGGAGTATTGGCTTCAACTGTTATCGTCAGATTGACCCGTTCTGGAATGATCGACGTCCTTTCTCTGGACTTCATTAGAACAGCGAAAGCGAAAGGATTGGGGGAAAGTGCTGTACTATTCGGACATGCTTTCCGAAATGCGATGATTCCTGTAGTCACGGTTGTGGGTCTGCAGATTGCCTCCTTGCTTGGGGGGACGGTAATTATCGAGCAACTGTTCAACTGGCCAGGACTCGGCACGTTATCGATCGGCGCCATCACTACACGGGATTTTCCATTGCTTCAAGGAACGATTCTGTTCATCGGGATCGTATTTGTGACTGTCAATATTATGGTGGATCTCCTTTACGGCTTCATAGACCCGCGCATCAAAATGGGCAACGCACAGGAGGGGAACTGATTATGACCAAAGTTGATGCTTCAATCTATACGATACCAACTAATTCAGCAGTTGGAGAAGTGGCAGTTAATGCCAATAAGCGCAGCCATATTTTTCAGAAACTAATGCAAAATAAAACAGCAAGAAATTCTCTGTTTTTTTTATCGTTAGTCATTTTAGTCGGCGTATTAGGACCGCTATTTGCTCCCTACAATCCGACTGAACCAAAGTACGATGCACTACTCCAAGGGCCTTCCGCTGCGCATTGGCTCGGAACAGATAGTCTTGGGCGGGATTTACTGTCTCGTTTGATCTATGGCTCAAGAGTGACTTTAATCGTTGGCTTAGTTTCTGTATTAATCACTACTGTTATCGGTACGTTCATTGGATTGGTAAGTGCTTATTTCGGAGGATTGGTTGATGCCATATTAATGCGGATTATGGACGTTTTACTAGCCCTGCCAAGTATCATCATGGCTTTGGCCATCGTTGCGATACTCGGACCAAGTTTGACAAATGCGATTATTGCCATTGGTATCTCCTCCATCCCGAGTTTTTCAAGAATTGTAAGGGGTGCTGCGCTTTCGGTGAAATCTTCAGGCTATGTCGAAGCAAGCCGTGCATTGGGAAGTTCAAATGGTTGGATCTTGCGCAATCAAATTCTACCCAACATTATGAGTACTCTTGTCGTATTCACTACATTGTTGGCGGGGATTGCCATTCTTGAGATGGCGGCCCTCGGTTTTGTGGGATTGGGAGCCCAGCCGCCTACTCCTGAGTGGGGCACGATGCTGAATGAAGGTAAACAATACATTTACAATGCATGGTGGCTGATAACATTTCCGGGAATAGCAATCATCATGGTTGTTTATGCATTGAATAAATTAGGGGATGCTCTGCGTGATATATTTGATCCGAAGTCTTCAAATTAACTGATAAGGTGAGAGGAGGGTGATAAACATGGACAATATACTTAAAGTAGAAGATTTAAAGGTTACATTTAGCAACACGAAAAACCAGGTGACTGTAGTGGACAATATTAACTTTCATATCGAGAAAGGTGAAGCTCTTGGTATTGTTGGAGAATCGGGCTGCGGTAAAAGCGTCACATCTCTCGCGATTATGAGGCTTTTGAATAAAAATGGGCTGGCCGAAGGAAAAATTGTGTTGAACGGGCAGGACCTGCTGCAGATCGATGAGAAAAATATGAGAAAAATTCGTGGAAATCAGGTGGCAATGATTTTCCAGGAGCCGATGACATCCTTGAATCCAGTTCTTACCATTGGGAAGCAAATATCAGAAGTTCTTGTGCTACATGGCGGCGTAAACAAAAGAGAAGCCAAAGCCAAAGTGCTTGATTTGCTAAAACAAGTTGGAATTCCTCGTGGTGAAGAGATATTTTACGAATATCCTCATCAGTTATCGGGTGGGATGAGACAACGTATTATGATTTCCATGGCTATTGCCTGCAATCCCGAACTTCTAATAGCAGATGAACCGACTACAGCACTTGATGTGACGATTCAAGCTCAGATTTTAAAGCTTTTAAAAAAATTGCAATCGGATCTGGGCATGTCCCTTGTATTGATTACCCATGATTTAGGTGTCATTGCAGAAGTGTGTGACAGAGTATTGGTCATGTATGCAGGTGAAGTAATAGAAACTGCAGATGTACGCACTTTACTTCGCAATCCGAAACATCCTTACACGACCGGATTGATTAAATCCAATCCGCATAAGTCGAAAGGAATTGATCGGCTGTATGCGATACCGGGGAATGTTCCTGCACCAGGAGAACACCCTGTGGGCTGCCGTTTTGCGCCACGCTGTGAGCATGCAATGGCCATTTGTTCTGAGAATAGTCCCGAGTTCGTTCATATAGCTGATAATCATTACAGCAAATGCTGGTTATACAGCGACGAACATAGCAAGGAGGTAAGCCATGACTACGCCCCTATTGGAAATTAAAGGATTGAAGAAACATTTCGTCAAAAAAAAGAGTATATTAAAACCCTCTATTTATATAAAAGCAGTTGATGGTATTAATTTGACAGTTGCCGAAGGTGAGACATTAGGAATTGTCGGTGAGTCCGGCTGCGGCAAATCAACTGTCGGTAGAACCATCCTTAGGCTACTTGAACCTACGGAAGGAAAAATCATTTTCCAAGGAAAGAATATTTCCGAACTCAACAAAAAAGAAATGCGGGACATGAGGCGGCATCTGCAAATGGTCTTTCAGGATCCGACTGCAACGTTGAATCCGAAAAGTACAATCCGTGAAATATTGACTGAACCGTTGATTGCTCATCGTATAAATCCAAAAGAGAGAAAGGCATTAATCGAAGAAATGATCCAAATTGTCGGACTTACTGTCGGGCATTTGAATCGATACCCTCATGAATTTTCGGGAGGACAGCGTCAGCGTATAGGGATTGCCCGGGCTTTAATGTTAAAGCCACAGTTGATCATTGCCGATGAACCAGTTTCAGCACTTGACGTATCCATCCAGTCCCAAATATTAAATCTGCTCTCGGATTTACAAAAACAATTTAAATTGACTTATATTTTTATTTCACATGATCTCGGTGTCGTTGAGCATATATCTGATAGAGTTGCAGTCATGTATTTGGGAAGAATAGTAGAACTTAGCGATAAAGAGCAATTATTTCATAATCCTCTTCATCCCTATACAAAAACCCTATTATCGGCAATACCGAAGCTGGATCCGGACGATGAGAGGGAAACAATCATCTTGACAGGGGATTTGCCTTCACCCTCAAATCCACCAAGCGGATGTGCTTTCCATACTCGTTGTCCATCCTGCATGGAAGTCTGTAAAACGGTGTCGCCGGAAGAAAAAATGGTAGAGGGTTCGCTAGTGGCTTGCCATCTATACTAGTTTACAAATATAAAGGAGGAATAACGTGAAGCTGGAGAAATTATTTGAAAAACTTGAAGAGTATTATCCGGTTATGGTCGATTTTAGAAGAGATCTTCACATGTATCCCGAGCTGTCATTCGAAGAGGATGAAACCCCCAAAAAAATAGCGGAGTTTCTTAGTAAATTGGGTTTGGAAGTGAAAACTGAAGTAGGCGGAAGAGGTGTAGTTGGATACCTTAAGGGGGGCAAGCCCGGCAAAACGGTTGCATTGCGTGCAGATTTTGATGCACTACCTATACAAGATGAAAAAGATGTCTCGTATAAATCAAGAATTCCTGGTGTCATGCATGCATGCGGACATGACCTGCATACAGCAGCGCTATTGGGTGTAGCCAAAGTTTTGAGCGAAGTAAAGGATGAGATTGCCGGCAACATCGTTTTTATCCATCAGTTTGCCGAAGAAAAGCTTCCCGGTGGTGCTAAGCCCATGATAGAGGATGGCTGTTTGGATGGAGTTGATGTAATATATGGGGCGCATGTTTCCTCAAACGCACCGATAGGCATGATATCTTTAAACGATGGCAGTCTATTGGCTGCTGCTGATTCTTTTGAGATTCAAATTCAAGGCAGGGGCGGACACGGTGCATCGCCACATATGACTGTTGATTCAGTAGTTGTTGGATGCCAGTTGGTCATGAATTTGCAGCAAATCGTCAGCAGAAAGGTTGACCCGCTTTCCCCAGCTGTAGTAACAGTCGGAACGATCAATGCAGGCCAAAATTTCAATGTGATTTCTGATACAGCTCAGATTACGGGAACTGTCCGTACATTGGATGAAGAAGTTAGAAGCCTGATAGAAAACGAGATTGATAAAATTGTATCGTCCACGTGTGCAGGTGCAGATGCAACAGCAAAACTAACCTATACGCGAGGGTACCCTGATTTAACGAATGATAAAAAAGAGGCTAACCGGATCACAAGCCTTTCTGAAAACATCTTTGGAGAAGATATGGTGTCTCAAGTAAAGCCGATTATGGGCGGGGAAGATTTTGCCTATTACTTGAAAGAAGTACCTGGTGCTTTCTTTTTCGTTGGTGCAGGAAATGAACAAATCAATGCCACTTATCCCCATCATCATCCGAAATTTGATGCGGACGAACGTTCCATGATTAATACCGGTAAAGTTTTTATTGCGGCAATCCAAGACTACTTGAATACTGAGTCTGAGGTTAGTGGGCAGGAAAAAGTAGAAATTTTAAGGTAAGTGAAATTTATAATATAAGGTTAAAAAACCATAGGTGAAGGAGCTTTTATGATGAGTACATTGACGTCTACATTAAGAACGGTAACATCTGAAGATCTTTATAAATTTCAATGGCCAAGCACTCCGGTCATTTCGCCGGATGGCAAGCAAGTAGTATATGAAAAAACAATCGCGAAAAAATCCACAAACGGCTATGAAACACATCTTTGGCTTTCGGACATAAGTGGACAGTCTCGCAAGGTTTTGACTTCAGAAGGAAACCTAAACACTTCTGTTATCTGGTCGCCTGACGGGAAAAAGATAGCCTATCTTTCTAATGAAGAATTTGGGACACAGGTTTGGGTACTATCTTTGGAATCCGGTGAGAAAAAACGGATTTCGCAGTTTAAACGGGGTATCAGTTCCATCCTATATTCTCCAGATGGGGAAACCATTTATGGGTTGGTTCCGGTTAAGCTGAACGAAGAAATAGAAGTGTTTCAAGAACGAGATTCCGATGACGAAGCAAAACAATGGGGTCCAAATGACCATATCGCTTGGAAAAACGCTCCTAAACGTTACAGTGGATTGTACTACAAACTGGATGGTGCCGGTCTGAAAAAAAACTTAAAGCTACAACTGGTCTCCATTGATGTGCATTCTGGAACATTCAGCCAAGTGACAAATTCAGCTTACGATGTTACAGAACCTGCCATTTCTCCTGATGGTAAATATTTACTTTTTTCATCTATCAGCAGCGACAACGACAATATATTGTATAAAGGCGAACTAAATAGGATTTCTGTACAGGGAGGAGAAGCAGAAAAACTGTATGATGCATCAAAAGTTGCCAGTCCTTCGTATTCACCGGATGGAAAGTGGATCAGTTTCATAGGTGGAGATATGGTACATCAACAATTGCTCATCATTCCTGCCGATGGTGGAGAATCGATAAGTTTGAGTGATGATTATCCGGATACTTTAGCTGACTTGAACTATACCGACATGCGATATATCAAATCTTACGTAAAACCGCAATGGTCGAAAGATAACCGTTTTATATATGCTCTTACTACACACCAGGGAACAAATGAAGTTGTGCGTTTTTCAGTTTCAGAAAATGGTAGTCAAACAACAGTTGTAGGTGGACAACGTGCGATATTCCACTTTGCCTATGATGGTGATGAGACGGTTGTTGCCGCATATTCTTCCCCTTCGCATCCTGGAAAAATAACTGCTAATCGAATATCGGAAGAAGAATCTATTGTTCGCACCATTCGTAATGTAACGGATATCATTGAAGTGTATAATCCAATATTTCCTAAAAATGAAGTACGCATAGACGATTGTAACGATGAACTTTTGTCAGAGCTGAATGTGGTTGAACCGGAAACATTTTCATATGAATCGGTAGATGGCTGGCAAATTCAAGGATTTATGTTGAAGCCAGCTAATGTGGAAACAGGTAAGAAATATCCTGTCCTCCTCGAGATTCACGGCGGCCCACATTCCATGTATGGCTATACTTATTTCCACCAAATGCAGTTAATCAGTGCCCAAGGCTACGGTGTTGTATTTACAAATCCTCGGGGCAGTTCCGGATTTGGAAGAGAATTTACGGAGGCGGTACAAGGCGATTACGGTGGTAAGGATATGCAGGATATTCTCAATGGTGTGAAAGAAGCCGTTACAAGATATGATTTTCTAGACGGTGAACGAGTCGCGGTCAATGGACTTAGCTATGGCGGTTTCATGACAAATTGGCTGGTAACTCATACAGACCGTTTTTTTGCTGCTATTACGGAAGGCTGCATTTCGAATTGGGTATCATTTTTCGGAACAAGCGACATTGCCCCTGGTTTTATATCCCAGGAGTTTCTTGGAAAAACAGATCCGGAATCACTTTGGAAATTTTCACCGCTTGCCTACGTTGAAAATGTTCAAACCCCACTTCTCATTGTCCATGCAGAAGATGATCTGCGTTGTCCGATTGAACAAGCGGAACAATTTTACTCTTATATAAAGCGGCAAGGAAAAGAAGTGGAGTTTTTGCGTATCCCGAACGCCAGTCATGTCATGCTTCAAAATGCAGAACCGGAAAATCGGATAGCAAGGGTCGAAGCGATGGTCGATTGGATCAATACCCATCTGCCGGAGTAAAAAGGGGGAAATGACGTGTTGAATCTACAGCGAAAATTGGAAGCTACTTTAGAAAATATTCCAGGAACATTCGGTGTTGCCATAAAGAATCTGGAAACTGGTGAAAGTGCCTTTATTAACGGGGATAGTCAATTTCAATTGGCCAGTACATTTAAAATCCCGATATTAGTGACACTGTTCCGAGATGTGGAAGAAGGTAAGCTTTCACTTAGTGACAGGATTGAAATTTGCGAAGAAAGCTATGTGCCGGGATCTGGAATTCTCCAAGAGATTGATCACGGACTGAAGGTGACAATCAAAGATTTGGCAACGCTGATGATTATTCTGAGTGATAATGTTGCTACTGATGCCATCCTAAAGCTTGTCAGTATTGAAAGGGTTTCTACCTATATGAAAGAACTCGGGCTAAATGAACTTTATATCAATCAAAGCTGTTGGGATCTAATTACAACGAGCTTAGGCATGGATGCAAAAACATATTCAGCCGAAGCAGCACACACACTTCGGACAACTGACTTCACACCAGAATCGTTTGATACGGACAGTTTTGTCTTTCATCCAAACAAAAGAAGTAATGAATCAAGTCCAGTTGAAATGAACCGGCTGTTAGAGATGATTGCAAAGAAAGAATTACTATCAGAAGCATCCAGTAATGGAATATTAGAAATTCTATTCAAGCAGCAGCATAGAAATAGAATTCCACATCATTTGCCTTACGGGACTAAAGTTGCAAGCAAAACGGGAACTATTCGTGATGTAGTTAATGATGTCGGTATTGTTTATCTGCCGGACGGTAAAGGTGCTTACACTATCTCTGTTTTTTCCAAGAATAACGTGACCATGGAAGAAGGAGAAAAAACCATCGCTCAAATAGCTAAAATTGCTTATGATCACTTTACAGCAGTGTAAATCCATTTAATTTAACAATCGTTCATCATAGTATGTGGTGAACGGTTTTTTCTTTTGTTAGGGCCCATTACATGGGAGGGGAGATTATGGCTCAATCTGTTGAAAAAATATTGATACTGACAGTCCATACAATACTGACTATGAACGTCCTGCAATGGTGAACAAGACTACAAATCAAGTACCATTCTGGTAATAGATCGGATGGTAACGGCTATAACGATTTCAAAAAGAACCCCTTAATAATATTTAAATTTTTTTGGCTGTAACTCTCTGAACATTTGGAAGTTAACAGCCTTTTTCGATTCTGATTATAGAAAAGAAAACGTTCATTCTTTTTATAATTATTTATATTTTAAAATATTCAAAAAAATATAAAAAATTAAGTTGTAATCCAAAGATAATAGGCATATAATGGATGAAAGTATAAACTTTATAAACATTTTTATTTGAAGTTTAAGCTTCGTAATTGTTTTTATTGTTTGAGGAGGATGAGTTTTGAAGATAGAAAGAGTTGAATTACAAGAAATATTAATGCCTTTAAAATCACCATTTGTAACAAGTTTTGGCCGGCAGGAAAAGAAAGTAATAACGATTGTCCGGCTACATAGTGAAGGGAAGGTTGGCATTGCAGAAAGTGTGGCATTGGCATTTCCATTCTATAACGAAGAAACGAATGGTACACTTTGGAATATTATGGAAGAGTTTTTGATTCCAATATTATTAGAAAACGAAATTTCACACCCAGATGATGTTTCATCATTATTTTCACATATACGCAGAAATAATATGGCAAAGGCTGTGCTGGAAAGTGCTGTTTGGGACTTATACAGCAGAATAAACAATCAATCCTTGTCCCGCGCACTCGGAGGATCTTATAAAGAAATTGATGTCGGCGTCAGCATTGGGATTGAAAGAAGCATCGAACAACTTCTGACAGTTGTAGGTCATTTTATAAATGAAGGCTATAAAAAAATCAAAGTCAAAATCAAACCGGGCTGGGATGTAGAGCCGATCAAAGCCATCCGGGAAAAATACGGCTACGATGTCCCCCTTATGGCAGATGCAAACTCAGCATATACATTACAGGATATTGATCTACTAAAAGAGTTGGATCAATACAAACTGATTATGATCGAACAGCCGCTAGCTCATGACGATATTATCGACCATGCGAAATTACAGGCTCAACTTTCAACCTCTATCTGTTTGGACGAAAGTATCCACTCACTGGAAGATGCCAGAAAAGCCATAGAATTGGGAAGCTGCAAAATTATTAATATAAAGGTGGGAAGAGTAGGAGGATTAACAGCAGCAAAACAAATTCATGACTACTGTGCATCAAAAAATATTCCCGTGTGGTGTGGAGGCATGTTAGAAGCAGGAGTAGGAAGAGCACATAATATTGCCATTGCATCCTTGCATAATTTCAGTATTCCGGGTGATACATCGGCCTCAAACCGTTACTGGAATGAAGATATTGTCGTGCCGGAAGTAACCACGATCAGACCAGGGGTTATTGAAGTCCCTAAGGGCGACGGCATTGGCTTTGAGCTGAATGAACAAGTGATCCGAAAGTATTTAACAAGAGAAGTTTCATTCGGGGCAAAATCAAAATTAGGGGAGGAAGAGGCAGTTTGAAATTATTAATCGGCGAAATCTTACATGAGACAAACACGTTTTCCAATGTAAAAACAGATGTCGAAGCTTTCAAGTTATGGGGCTGGAACAAAGGTGAAGACCTTCTCTCAAAAAACCGAAATGTAAGAAATTATTTAGGTGGCATGATAGATCAGGCAGAAGCATTGGGAATCGGCTTGATTCCTACCTTTGCTACCTTTGCCTATCCAGCAGGAATCATCACTTCTGAGGCCTATGAAGCGCTATTAAATGAATTGATCGAAGGCATCAAAAGTGCTGATGGATACGATGCTATTCTTCTTGCGCTTCATGGAGCAGGAGTTTCTGAAGTTACAGAAGACCTGGAAGGTTCCATACTTAGTAAAGTAAGAGAAGTTATCGGAAATCATATTCCGATTGTCGTTACATTGGATTTACATGCAAATGTTACATTCGAGATGGTCAAGCATGCAACGCTCATTTTGGGGAATCATTTGTATCCCCACACAGATAGCTATGAAATAGGAATGGAAGCAGTTGACTGTGCCGTGCAAATCATTGAAGGAAATCTAAAACCGACCATGTTTTTGCGACATCTTCCATTGATGATTCCCACTTCCACAACGAATCTCCCTCCGGCAAAAGAAGTGAATAATCTATGCTTTGAATGGGAAAAGAGCGACCAAGTTGTGGATTGTACCTTTTACCATGGATTCCCCTACACGAACATTTCTCAAGTAGGAGTATCCGTTTTAGTCACAACCAACAATAGCAGTGAGTATGCAGAAGATATTGCGAATAAAATTAGTGAATATATTTGGGATAACAAAGAAAAGTTTCTACAAAAACAGCCATCTCCGGAAGAAGGCATAGAACTTGCCCTTGCACATGTGGGGAAGCCAGTAGTCATCAATGAAACATCGGATAACCCTGGGGGTGGAACTCCTGCTGATGGGACGTATTTATTAAAGGCAATGATTAATAAAGGCATTGAAAAAAGCTGCTTCGGTTTTATATTTGATCCAGAAGTGGTGAAACAAGCAGTCGAGTCCGGCATCGGCACCACCATTGAGACCCAATTAGGTGGCAAGACCGATAGTTTGCATGGCGAACCGATACAATTAAAAGCTTATGTAAAAAGCATTACAGATGGTGTATTTATTCAATCCTCTCCTATGGGAAAAGGTTCTGTCATTAATTTAGGACCTTCTGTCAGATTGCAGAGCAATGGCGTAGATATCATTGTCTGCTCAGTAAAAGCACAAACATTAGATGAACAAATCTTCTTACTCCATGGCATTGACGTACAAGATTATAAAATCGTTGCGTTAAAGTCAAGTCAGCACTTCCGCGCAGGTTTCGAACCTATCAGCTCCAAGATCATCACTGTAGATTCTCCAGGCTTAACAACATTAGACTTTACATCATTCAAGTATACAAATTTAAAAACAGAAGTATATCCGTTAAGTGAAGTATTAATTAAATAATAGATTAGGGGGAAGAATTATGGGAAAAATGAAACCATTTAAAATTTGGTCTATGCTGCTTGTTCTATTACTGGTAATATCAGCCTGCTCGCCGAGTGAGTCTTCAGAAACTGAAACAAGCGATGGCCAGGCAGAAGCTTCTGAAGGGGGCACAATCGTGGTTACCTCTGTCCGTGAGCCTGATACGGTCGACGTCCAAAGGACTACATGGGTAGATGATGCGAATAATCACTTGTATGAGCCTCTTCTTCGATTCGATTTTGATGGCAATATTGTTCCTGCATTAGCGGAATCTTATGAAGTTTCAACTGATGGTCTTGTTGTTTCTTTCACGCTTAGGGAAGGCGCCACTTTCCATACAGGCACTCCAGTAACATCAGACGCTGTAAAAATATCCTTTGAGCGTTTTATTGAATCATCTCCAACAAGCTACATGATCGGTCCATTGAAAGAAATTAAAGTCATAGACGATAGGACATTTGAATTCCACTTTTCAGAACCATTTGCGCCTTTTCTTAGCAATGCTACTGTCTCTTATTTAGCACCTCTTGATCCATCTGTAATTGGGGAATATAGCGAAGACTTAACAGATGTTGCAAGTTCAGCTGGTATATTAAAAGTTTCAGAAATCAAACGCGGATCCTCCATTACTTATGTACCTTACGAAAATTTCAATTTAGGCCCTGCCTATTCAGAAAACAAGGGGGCAGCTACTTTTGATGAGGTCGTTTTCCGTTTTATTTCAGATGATGATACAAGACTTCTTGAATTCAAGCGTGGAAATTCACAAATCATGATGTCCGTTCCTCCCAATTATATTAAGGAATTGGAAGCAGATCCAAACGTCACGTTAGAGCGGACATTGGCAAATGGACACGTATACCTTGGTTTCAACAATCAAAAACCAATTTTCCAGGACAAAAATATTAGACAAGCTATTGCATTAGCTGTCGACCGTTCAACAATCGTAGATTTCGCGCTTGAAGGATCTGCACAACCTATATATGGACCCCTGCCTCCAACAATTCCGGGATATAGCCAAACTGTTGAGGATGAGGCTGCAGCAAAATATGCACGTGACTTAGAGGAAGCAAAAAGCTTGCTGGCAGAATCGGGATATACAGAAACAAATGGAGATGGATTTGTCGTAAAAGATGGGAAACCTTTATCAATCGAGCTTTGGGTAACACAAGAACCAACTATGCAGCGAATTGCACAAGTACTTCAAAATCAATTGAAGGAAGTGGGTATTGAAATCAGGATTTCAGTCCAGGAAGATGCAACAATACGTGCACAATCCCCTGAAGGTGTTCATGAAATGCTTCTCTGGACTTACGGCTGGTATGATGCAGACATCTTAAATTCCATGTTTGGTCGTGGTTTGTCAACTCGCGTACATTATCAAAATGATGAATTAATCAGTATATTGGAGAAAGCTCGTGTTGTAGTTGATACAGATGAACGTATGGCACTTTATGAGGAAGCTCAGAGAATCATTGTTGAAGAGGCTCCTTGGGTACCATTGTTTGTTAGGGAAAATGTACTCGCACACCGTGACTTGGAAGGACTGAAAATACATCCAATAACGGGGACGATTATATGGTCGGACGTAAAGCTTAAGAAATAGGCTTCAATATTAGGGGAGTGGGATAACTTCCTCCCCTAATTATTGATTTTAAGGAGGTTAGTTGGTGTGTCAGGATATATTCTGAAACGATTATTTACAACGCTCTTAACTTTATTGGGTGTTTCCATCATTGTATTTTTAATGGTACATCTTATTCCTGGCGATCCTGTTACCTATATTCTTGGTGAGTTTGCGACTGAAGAAGCGGTGAATAAGCTGAAAAGCGAATTGGGCTTGGACAAAAATCTTCTCATCCAATACTTTGTATTCATATTAGGTGTCATACAGGGTGATTTAGGTACTTCTTATATTACAGGCCTAAGTGTAGTAGAAGAAATAATAAATCGAATTCCAGTAACCTTTCAGTTAGCCGTGTTTAGCTTGATCATCGGTTCCATAGTCGGAATATTGTTAGGGATTATAGCTGCTGTTAAACAAAATACCATTTTTGATCAATTGGCCATGCTAATCTCCCTTGTGGGAATATCTGCGCCAGGGTTTTGGATAGCACTATTTTTAATCTATTTGTTTTCATATTTAATACCTATTTTTCCTATATCGGGATATGACGGTATATATTCATTAATTCTTCCTTCAATCACTCTTGGTCTTGGCACATCAGGAAATATAGCTCGTATGACCAGATCAAGTATGCTGGAAGTTATTAAACAGGATTATATGCGGACTGCAGAAGCAAAAGGAGTCAATGTGTTTCAGTTGATTTTTGGACATGCATTACAAAATGCTTTGATACCTGTTATCACACTCATTGGAATTCAATTTGGAAACTTGTTGGCAGGAGCGGTTGTAACTGAAACGGTCTTTGCATTGCCTGGAATAGGAAGTTTGGCAATCGATGCAATTGCAACAAGGGATATGCCGACAGTCCAGGGGTTGGTGTTATTTATGGCCTTTATGTTTATTGTAGTAAATCTAATCGTAGACATTTTTTATAGTGTAATAGATCCACGTATTAAATATGAATAGAAAGGAGGAAGTGTAAATGAGCGGAATAATTACTTCAAAAAATATAGATCCTTCACTTATTAACCTCCAAAAAAACAACACGAAATCATATTGGCAAATCGTATGGGGAAGACTGATGAAAAACAAAGGTGCAATGGCTGGATCATTTATATTGATTTTCTTTATAGGGGCTGCTCTATTGGCACCTGTTTTGGCTCCATTTCCTATCGATGAAATGAAGATGGAAAATCGTTTTTTGCCTCCATCCCTTGATCATTTGCTTGGAACAGATGAATTTGGAAGAGATATCTTATCACGGATGATGCATGGCGGCCGGATATCATTGATGATGGGACTTGTCGCTGTCTCTATTGCAGGTATTACCGGGGTGGTCCTCGGCGTGATTTCCGGCTATTATCGAAGAATTGATATTTACATTATGCAAATGATGGATATTTTACTTGCATTTCCTTCTTTGTTATTGGCAATCGCAATTATTGCAGTTCTTGGTGTCGGGCTGACAAATGCCATGATCGCTGTTGCTATTTCGGTTATACCATCCTATGTTCGTGTTGTACGTGGTGCAGTATTATCGATTCGTGAAAAAGAGTACATCGAGGCTGTTCAAGCATTGGGTGTCAGTGATTTTAAAATTATTGTCAAACATATATTTCCTAATGTGTTATCTCCAGTAATAGTATTGTCTACTTTGCAATTTGGCACAAGTATACTGGCAGCTGCTGCACTCAGCTTTTTAGGTTTAGGTGCTCAACCACCCACGCCTGAATGGGGGGCAATGGCTTACGTAGGAAAATCGTTCTTGTTGCAAGCATGGTGGATGTCTTTATTCCCTGGCCTTGCAATCATGTTGGTCGTTTTAGGATTTAATCTATTGGGAGACGGTCTTCGTGATGCACTTGATCCAAGACTAAAGTAAAGGAGGTAATGACTATGACAACCAATTTACTTGAGCTATTAGAAAAAAAACCAGAAGCTGTTGACGAGGATGATTTACTAGTTGTTGAAAACCTGGTGATTCAATTTGCAGCGGAAAAGAAAAGTCATGTTCGAGCAGTAAATCATGTAAACTTCAATCTAAAAAAGAGAGAAACTGTAGCACTTGTTGGGGAATCAGGTTGCGGGAAGAGCATAACATCACTTTCCATCATGGGACTTATTCCAAAGCATGCAGGCGATGTCTTAGGAAGCATACGACTGAACAATAAAGAACTTAATGGGCTATCACCAAAGAAGATGCGTCAAATTCGGGGAAAAGAAATTTCCATGATCTTTCAGGAGCCAATGACTTCGCTAAATCCTGTCCACAAAATCGGAAAGCAGATTGGTGAAGTAATCAGGTTACATACAAAAGCTTCTAAAGAAGAGATTAAAGTAAAAACGATTGAAATGTTGAAAAAGGTGGAAATACCAAGACCCGATAAGATTATAAATGATTATCCTCATCAGTTATCAGGTGGGATGAGGCAACGTGTCATGATTGCCATGGCCATGGCATGCAATCCAAGCTTGCTTATTGCAGATGAACCCACAACTGCATTGGACGTAACCATTCAAGCACAAATATTGGATTTAATGAATGATCTAAAAGATCAATTTGATACAACGATATTGTTGATCACTCATGACTTAGGAGTAGTTGCTGAAGTTGCAGACAGGGTTATGGTTATGTATTACGGGCAGATAGTAGAAGAGGCAGAAGTCACTACATTATTTACACAACCAAAACATCCTTATACATTAGGACTACTAAACTCTATTCCTAATTTGGAGGAAAATAAGGATAGATTAGATCCAATTGTAGGGAATGTACCGAATTTAGGGGAAATTACTGAAGGCTGCCCTTTTCGTTTTAGATGCCAATTTGCTTTAGAAAAATGTTCAACGGAAAACCCACCATTATTCAATATTGAAAAGCAAAAAGTCAGATGCTGGTTATTTGAAGAGGAAGGGGAAGTATCATGAAAGAAGAATTACTGGAAGTCAGTGATCTCAAAACACATTTCCCTATCCAAAAGGGCATTTTAAAAAGAAATACAGGATTCGTTAAGGCTGTAGACGGAGTCTCATTTAAATTAGCAAAAGGAGAAACGTTGGGAATTGTCGGGGAAAGCGGCTGCGGTAAGTCCACAACGGGAAGAAGTATTCTTCGTTTAATCAATCCCACTAGCGGTTCCGTCAAATATAAAGGAAAAGAGGTAACGTCACTTTCCAAAGGTGAACTTCTTAAGCTCAGAAAAGAAATGCAGATTGTTTTCCAGGATCCTTATGCTTCATTAAACCCAAGAATAACGATTGCCTCTATATTAGAGGAAGCATTATCCACGCACAGCATTGGGAAGGATAAAAAAGAACGAAGAGAAATTGTCCTTCAATTATTGGAAAAGGTAGGTTTAAATCGACAGTTAGCCAACCGATATCCTCATGAATTCAGTGGAGGACAAAGACAGCGTATAGGAATTGCACGTGCAATTGCAGTAAATCCAACTCTAATTATTGCAGACGAGCCTGTTTCAGCTCTTGATGTTTCCATACAAGCTCAAATCTTGAACTTGTTTCAAGATTTACAGGAACAAATGGGCTTAACTTACATTTTCATTGCCCACGATTTGAGTGTAGTGAAACATATTAGTGACAAAATTGGCGTCATGTATCTAGGAAGAATGGTGGAATATGCTTCAAAAGATGATTTATTTTCCAACCCATCACATCCATACACACAGGCACTCATGTCCGCAGTTCCAGTTCCGAATCCTTTAATGAAAAAAGAAAGAATTTCATTGAAAGGTGACGTTCCAAACCCTGCAGCTCCTCCCTCTGGCTGTACATTCCATACGCGCTGCAATGCATGCATGGAAGTTTGCAAAACAATAAAACCAAAAGACATTGTAATCTCACCTGGTCATGTTGTATCCTGTCACTTATATGATAGTGCTTACAATTAATCCACTTAAGGGTACTTAGAAGGAGATTTCAATGAAAAAACTCAAGCAACAAATTAAAGATAATTATAGTGAACTCACACAAGGCTTGAAAAGTGTAGCAAATTTCATCGTGGCAAATCCAAACTCTGTTGCTCTATATCCAGCAAAGGAAATCGGGAATCTAACCAATACAAGTGAAACTACTGTGATCAGATGTTGCCATGCTTTGGGGTATTCAGGTTATACAGCATTACAGGAAGAAATCAGAAATTCGCTGCTCCAGCCTGATAATGATCCATTCAAAGCATTGACCGATGGAATGAAGCATGACTCGCCTGATATTCAGGCGTCAGTGGAACAAGACATTGAATTCATGAGAAAAACATTTGATTCTATGGATAAGGACCATTTTAATGAGGCGATTGATAAAATCATTGCTTCCAAAAAGGTGCTGATCGTTGGTCTTCGTACTTCGTATGCGGCTGCCAATTGGCTGTCCTACAGCTTGAATATTGTTAAAGGTGATACGTACTTATTTAAGGGCGACATCGACGACGCACATCATTTGCTTACATTGATTGATGAAGACTGGTTGGTTATCGCACTCTCTTTCAGACGCTACTCCCAGCAAACCATCTCTTTTGTCAGTGCCACAAAAGAACATGGTGCACAAATCGTTACGATTACTGATGATGAATTATCACCTTTAGGCCTCGTGTCTGACATTACACTTAATGTGATTACACCTAATCCTTCAAGCTTGAAAGGCATGCCAACTATTTTTTCTATTCTGAACGCTATGGTGTCAGGTGTAATGATTAAAAATAGTCAAGAGGTTGAAAAAAGACTTGAAGAATACCAACGGACAAGTGATGTATATCCTACGTTTTATAACAAAAGAGAATGATATTCACGATTTTTACAGCTTTTTTTATATAAATTTAAAAAATAAGGGGATGTTGAGATGATTAAAACATTGGAAATGAAGCCATTTGAAAATGCCGGACAGCAGTTGATTGACAAGTACCTCATTCCAGGAGTAGCTATTGGTATTGCTCAGGATGGTGAATTGGTTTATGGCAAAGGATTTGGTTATCGTAATATTGAGAAGGAAAAGCCGGTAACCATGGAAACTATCTATGGCATTGCATCCGTCACAAAATCTTTTACCTGTGTTGCCATCATGCAGCTGCAGGAACAAGGCAAGCTAAATGTACATGATCCAATTGTGAAGTATTTGCCTGAATTCAAGACTCCTACAGATAAAACAGATCAAATGACGATCCATCATTTCATGACTCATTCAGCTGGTTTACCGCCGCTCCCATCTCTGGTGTACGCAAATAAAAGAAGCTTTGATAGCGATCCTTCTGTAAACGATTATCCAGGACTCAAGTTGAAAGAAGAAGAAGAACAAGGACCAATCGATACATTTGAAGAGCTGATGGAGTTTATTGGGAAGCAGCAATTTGAATTGTTAGGCGATCCCGGTAACGAATTTAGTTATTCGAATGACAGCTATGCTTTATTAGGTGCCATCATAGCTCGTGTTAGCGAGCAATCCTATGAAGATTTTGTGAAAGAACATATTTTGGAACCGGCAGGCATGAATCATTCAGGGTTTTTAATAGAAGAATTCGGAGACTACGATAATATCACATCACTCTACGCCATTCAAAAAGACGAAAATGGCGAGGAAGTGTATGAAGCTCCCGTATGGTGGGATTCACCCTCAATGAGAGCTGCTGGCTATTTGAAATCGACGGTAGAAGACATGTTGAAGTATGCCGAGATTTTCAGAAACAATGGAAAAGTCGGGGATAACCAAATCCTTTCTGAAGAAAGTGTCCAAGAAATGATTAAACCTCACATAGAGTGCTCCCCGGGTCGATATTACGGGTATGGATTGATGATTACACCGGATTACTATGGCGGCACATTAGTGGAACATGGAGGCAATTTAAAAGCGATTGCTTCACAGCTATGTGTCATTCCGGAAAGAGGGGTCAGCGCCATGATCCTTACAAACCTGGCAGCAGTACCTGCTTCAGCAATCATGGCTCGTGCATTGAATGTATATGAGGGAAGAGAGTTCGATGCATCTCCTGTAGAATTCGATGATTATACACATACAGCAGAAGAATTGGCTGAATTCGTGGGGGAATACGTATCCAACGAGGGTATGAAACTCACAGTGGATTTAAAGCAAGATAGCCTTGAATTTTCAGTGCCAGGCTTTAATTTCCCGGTAAAAAGTATAGGGAAAGATTTATTTTTAGCTGATGTTAATGACCAAAAAGAAATTATTCGTTTTGTGCGAAATTCCGAAGGGAAAATAGATAGAGTCGCTTATCATTATCGTCAATTCCCAAAAACTCATTAATTTCTTCATCCTTAGCTATCCCGTATAGCTAAGGATTTTATTTAAGAAAAGACTTTTATGGAAGGGAGATACAATCATGTCTCCATCTATTGTTTATCGACAAGTAACCGATATTCAACGTTTAAAAGAAATCGTAAAATTTCAGGAATGGATTTGGAGCATTGAAAGTGTAACGATGTTGCCCCACTTAATTGCAGCCATACATAATGGCGGGGTTGTCATTGGTGCATTCGATGAAGAAAAATTAGTAGGATTTTGTTATGGATTTGCCGGTTTCAAAGAGAGCCAAAACCTCCTCATTTCACATATGATGGGCATTCATCCGGAATATCGAAACATGGGAATTGGTGAAAGCCTAAAGATATCGCAAAAATCCTGGGCTGCTGATTATGGTTACACTAAAATTGTTTGGACATACGATCCTTTGGAGTCAAGAAATGGGTATTTGAATATACACAAGCTAGGGGGATATGTTCGTACTTATTACAAGGAGTATTACGGTGAAATGACGGACGAAATCAACAAGGGTATGCCCGCTGACCGTTTTTTGGTTGAATGGGATGTCCATGGAGCTGAAAAAGAGTTGATGAAAAGAACGGAAGTGGACCTTGACGTGATTGACCTCTTGGTAGATGGTGAAGCAGTGGCTGGCGGCCTCATATCACCGATCGGAACTTTGCAGGAGTTGGTGGATGATTATTATGCAGTAGCAGTTCCCAAAGACATTCATTTCATCAAAAAGCAAAGCATTAAGATAGCGCAACTCTGGAGACATGAACTGCGTGAAGCTTTTGAAAAGGCATTTTCATCAGGGTATCGGGTGGTTGATGTCATCCGCCACAAAGACGATGCTGCGATGAACTATTACATTTTACAGAGAGAGAAAACGAGTAGTGGGGCACATACATGATACAACAAATAGAAGAGTGGGTTATAAAAAAACAGCAGGATATTTTAATACCTATGATCACTTGCATGATATCACAAAAGTGATCACAGAAGAGTTAGGCCTAGAGCTGAAGTCAGCGATTATCACGCAACTTGGTCGCGTCGATCAAATCTGTGCTCAACTGGAAGAAACAACGCCTGAGTTCGACCAAGAGAAACAACAAGAGCGCTTAGCAAAACTTGCTGGCGGCGGTATGCCAGATATGGTCGGTATGGGTGGTATGTGGGGAATGATGTAATCATTCTTCCTCGAGGAAAGACTCGCAGAGATGCGGGTCTTTTTTTGTGAAAAAAAATAATACGAAAACAAGAAATTATTTTATTTATTGGTTTTATAAAGACCACTAGTTGAGGATTTCTTTTTAACTACCATAGTTTCCGAATTGAAGAGATAATGGTCAAACTGTTCGTATCATCAAACTCTCTATTTCGTTGATGGCTAAATCCGAACTAAGTCTTATAGTGATGAATTTTAAAATTTAAACGGTATGTAGACTTCATTTATACTTTTACATGCTCATAGATCAATACTTTTTCCCGAGTAATTCTGCCACGTATGTCATTTGGAAACATCATTCATGAATTTAAGGACCTCAATTCCTCTGAATATAAACATCGTTTTCGGAACAACCTTAAAGGGATGAAAAGATGCGGAGGTGGAGGAATGTTTGAAAAAAAAATTAGCACTTCATGAAACTTTGGAATTTCATGAAGTAATAAATTTTAAGACCGTATGCTTACTTAAATCTAAAATGATGCAAGGTATCGTTTTTGATCAAGATCTAAAAGCGCTGTTGGAGAAGGATGTAAAACAATCGATACCAGCTTTAACTGCAATGATAAAACTCTATTCAAATTCTGAATTAGAATAATCGGAGGTCGGGTTCGTATGAATGATTATTTAGATCCTATAAATGCTGTTGGGATGCCTGAACTTACTGATTCAGGAATAGCCCTTGAATTTTTGCTATCTGCAAAAACGGGGGTTAGAAATCTTTCAATTGCTTTGACAGAAACAGCAACACCTACAATTAGAAAGTTATTACAGGAACAACTTGATGTAACCATTGCCTTATATTTCGAAATCGCAGATCTCATGATGAAAAAACAATGGCTAAACCCATATGATTTGGAACTTCAAAAACAATTGGATATTAAATCCGCTCAAAATGCAGTAGATATAGCTAATCTGGATCTATTTCCGGGAGTCACAAATCGGAAAGGAATGTTTCCAAGTCCACCTGTGAAATAATGAATGTAGAGGAGATTTAACTAATGAAAGCTGTGACTTTTCAAGGTGTTAAAAATGTTGAAGTGAAAAACGTGAAAGACCCAAGCATCCAAAAAGCGGATGATATTATCGTTAAACTAACTACTACTGCCATTTGCGGGTCAGACTTACACTTAATTCATGGGATGATCCCAAACCTTGGAGAGGATTATGTTATTGGGCATGAACCTATGGGAATTGTAGAAGAAGTCGGGAAGGATGTTACGAAAGTAAAAAAAGGGGACCGTGTTATAATCCCTTTTAATATAGCATGTGGTCAATGTTGGTTCTGTAATCATGAATTAGAAAGTCAGTGCGACAATGCGAATGACAATGGAGAAATGGGTGCATATTTTGGCTACTCAGACACGACGGGAGGGTTCCCCGGTGGTCAAGCAGAATTTATGCGAGTTCCCTATGCTAATTTTACACCGTTTAAGATTCCAGAAAACAGTGAGGTCGAGGACGAAGGTTTAGTGTTGCTTGCAGATGCTGCATCCACTGCATTTTGGAGTGTAGACAATGCAGGAGTAAAAGCAGGGGATACGGTAATAGTTTTAGGATGCGGTCCAGTTGGTCTGTTAGCACAAAAATTCGCGTGGTTAAAAGGTGCAAAAAGAGTTATTGCAGTTGATTACGTGGGCTATCGTTTAAAACATGCAAAACGTACGAATAAAGTAGAGATTGTTAACTTTGAAGATCACGAAAATTGTGGTGAATATTTAAAAGAAATAACAAAAGGGGGGGCAGATGTAGTCATTGACTGCGTAGGAATGAGTGGCAAAATGACGCCCCTTGAATTTCTTGCATCTGGTCTGAAATTACAAGGAGGAGCAATGGGAGCTCTAGTCATTGCAAGTCAAGCAGTTCGTAAAGGTGGAACCATCCAAATTACAGGAGTTTACGGGGCACGTTATAATGCATTCCCATTAGGTGACATCTTTCAACGAAATGTGAATATTAGGACTGGTCAAGCTCCAGTTATTCACTACATGCCGCATTTATATAATTTAATTGCTGAAGGTAAAGTAGATCCAAGTGACATTGTCACTCATGTACTCCCCTTAGACCAGGCTAAGCATGGCTATGAAATCTTTGACACGAAAATGGAAGACTGTATTAAAGTTATCCTAAAACCGTAAATAGGTCAGGTTAATTTTGAGCATCTCTTATGAGGTGCTTATTTTTATTGGTTTCAGACATAATTGTGTTCCTTAATCTTTAATACGAGCAATCTAATTTAGTGATCAATTTGTTGTATATAACGATTGTCTGGCGCAGAAGTATTCATATTCACAGAAGACCTAGGCCTTGAGCCGAAGTCACCGAACATCACGCAACCGGGTCGCGCAGCGAAAGTTGTGGTAACGAATCAAAACACAACAATCGTTGAAGGAGCTGGAGACTCTGATCGCATCGCGGGTCGCGTCAACCAAAACCGTTCACAACTGGAAGAAACAACTTCTGCGTTCGACAAAGAGAAACTACAAGAGCGCTTAGCGAAACCTGCTGGCGTTGTGGCCGTGAATAAAGTCGGAGCAGCAACTGAAACAGAATTAAATGAACGCAAACTTCGTATTGAAGATGCACTAAACGCAACGCGTGCAGCCGTTGAAGAAGGTATCTTATCGGGTGGGGGTACAGCTTTAGTCAAGTCAACAACAAAGTAGCAGAAACTGTTGAGACAGTACAAGGCGATGTAGCAACAGGCGTACGCATCGTGTTACGTGCTCTGGAAGAACCAGTTCGCCAAATCGCAACGAACGCAGGCCTTGAAGGTTCGATCGTGGTAGACCGTTTGAGACGCGAAGAAATCGGCATCGGTTTCAACGTAGCAACAGGCGAATTGGTGAACATGATGGATGCCGGTATCGTGGATCCAACAAAAGTAACGCGTTCCGCAATACAAAACGCAGCATCCGTTGCGTCTCTATTCTTAACAACTGAAGCAGTAGTAGCAGACATCCCAGAACCAGCTGGGGGAGGTATATCGGATATGGTGGAATGATGTAATCATCTGAATAAAGTTAATTCTTAGTAAAATATCCATTCCATTTTTGCTGCATATAAGAAAATGGGTGATTTACATTTATTTATGTAATTTAGATGGTGTACATTCGTCTTATCAGAGTTAGTTTCATCTTTTTATGACATTCATTTCATAAGCTCAAAATATTGTTCTTCAACCCATTTTTCAATTAATTTAGGATTTACTTTCAATTTTCTTTTTTCACGGATATAAGTTAAAACTTGGTCTTTTAATTTTACAATTTCAATACTTTCACTTTGAAGAGAATACATTTGCTTTGTTATTCTCTTTACTAAAATTCTACCTTTAGTAATATTAGGATTCTCGATGTTTAAGTGTTCATGCACTCCATAAACCAGCCAATATATTTCTTCCATCTCTGCTTCTACATCACTAAGCCTATTATTCATGTCACTTGCTTCTGAGTTAGCATCATTTGCAGCATCACTTGCATCCTCAGCACTTGAGAATATGTGTTCAAGTTGATTTTCAATTTGAATTTTGAATGAATCAATATCTGTTAATAATAAAGATAGATTTTCATTTACTTTGTGGTTCATACTTTCTAAAATAATGTTTAAATTGAATAGTTCTTTTTGAGATTCTTGTAAATTTGACTCTAGTTCAAGTGTAGCGTGTTTAAATCTCTCAAAGAACTCGGAGCTATTTTTCTCTAAAAAAATATTTAGGAGTTGTTCAGGAGTTATTGGATTATTTCTCGCATCACCTCTGATTTGATATACTCCTCGATTAGTACAATATGGTTTGTAGGGTCCACTTGGTATCTCAATTCGATAAAAGGGTTTATCAGTGTTCTCATTTTCAATTATTATCTCAATATCTATTGGTGGACGGCATTCCGATGCTTTTCCTAATAGTGCAAGTTTTTCACCATCGCTTATTTTGCAACCCACAATTTTACCTCGCTGTTTACCTTCTTTGTTTATGTCTTCATCTACACCTACTAAGATTGTCCCTCCAGAAGGTGAGTTAGCAAAAGCTACTAGATCTTCAGGTTTGATACCATTCCTATCACGTTTAAAGTCAACGTCCAAACCTTCTTCTTTATTTAACAATGTCTCTACTCTTTCAGTTAAACTTTTTTGTTTTCTCATTTTAATCACCCCATACTTTAGATTTTAGTACAATTGATATTTAAAATCACTAGTGTCGCATTAAAATGAGTAGGTCTTGTCCGATAAGCGGAATTGTCTGTAAATTTTTTAAACGTAAAAAAATCCTCTATAATGGATTCGGGTAGTAAACCATCCAAATCCAAAATAAAGGACAATCGCATGGATAAGTTTACACGGAAAACATCATTTGAACAATGGCTCTCGCCAATTTCTTCTGGAAAAATTGAAGGACTGGTCGAGGCCCATCAGTTAAATCACTATACAAAGAAGCTACATTTCGAATCGTTTCTCAAACTGCTTGTATTCGCACAGCTCAATGAGACAGAGAGCCTCCGGGCTCTAAGCGACACGCTGTTCTCAGACGACCTTCAACGAGCAACGGCTCTAGAGTCGATCAGCTTCTCGCAACTAGGACGTCGATTGAGCGAGATTCCCACGCATGTGTTTCAGGTACTCTTCCTCGACTTGGTCACGAAAATCCATAAGATGAGTCATTTTGAAATTCGCCAGAAGGCGACGACGCCTCTAAAGATCATTGATTCGACCACATTGCCACTGAATCTGAATCGTCATCGATGGGCAGAGTTCAGAAAGACCAAGTCAGGCGTCAAGCTCCATCTGCGGCTGGTATTCTTAGAAAAAGGTTGTTCATATCCCGACAAGGCAGTGCTCACTAACGCAAAGGAGCACGACCGTGGCCAGTTAGAAGTCCTCGTCGATGATAGAGAATGCATGTACGTCTTTGATCGTGGTTATCTGGACTATGAACGGTTCGACCGCATGACAGATGAAGGGTTCTTCTTCGTATCACGTATACGGAAGAACGCTGTCACACGTGTAATACAACCGTTAGAGTGTCTAGAGGCTTCCGAGGTCTTGTCTGATGAGATGATCTTGATCGGTACGGCGCAAAATCGAGCAGAGAATGTGTTTCGACGCATCAAAGTCTTGGATTCCAAGGGGAATCCATTGGAACTAATCACCAATCGCTTTGATATAGACGCAGACGAGCTAGCGGAACTCTATAGGTCACGGTGGGCCATCGAACTGTTCTTCAAGTGGATGAAACAGCACCTGAACATCAAAAAGTTCTACGGACAGAGCGAACAGGCTGTGCATAACCAGGTGTATATCGCCATGATCGTCTATTGCCTCCATGTTCTCGCACAGCTTGAGACGAACAGTCCAAGGAGTTACCTACAGATCAGTCGATGGCTACGAGCGGCACCTTGGAAATCCGCCTACATCTGGCTACGAAAGATCAAAGGGGGATCAATCCCGTAAGGGTGAATAGCTTCTAACTGCAAATGCCACAGTTTATAGTAAAAAAATGGATGTTGACTACCTTTTTCGGTATGTCTGTTCGTTTTTAATTTTTTCAACGAATAAAAGAAAACTGAATTTTCTCAACTAATTTATGCGACACTAGTGATTTAAAATGTAAGTAAATAGAATATTCATTTAAAATCTTTGAAAGAGAGCGAGTAAGATTGTTGGTAGGAACGACCTTGAGTTCCCTAGTAGGTACCCAACACGGATAACTAGGCAGCCGGTCTAAAGAATATAAGACTCATTGAAAGAAAGCGGTTTACTTGAGAGAATTGCGAATTCTATAAACAATCTTAACTAACGTTCTGAAAAGATATACTTTAAGAGATAGGATCCATGTCTGATGTCATGTATTAGTGAAAATGTAGAAGGATTGACAAAGGTGCTTTAAATGCTTAATGGCACTAAAGAAAAGTCACTCGATTAGTTATAGAAATAGTATTTTTCATACTTAATGTTTCAAGCATTAGTAATAACTTTTAAATAAATTAGTAAGTGTAACAAAAATTAATTGTAACGTGAAGAAATGAGTATTAACGGAACAACATTCGAATGGATTTACATGATGGAGGCAGTATTGTCGATCCGACAAAGGTAACTCGTTCAGTACTTTAAAACATCATCAATTGATTCTCTATTTTTAACAACAAAAGCAGTATACTAGACATCTCATTATTAATCGGCAGCTGTTTGCCTTAAATAGATGTATGGGTGATATTGTGTAATCATCCGCTAACGAAAAAGACTCGCATACCACCTGGCGGGTCTTTTTAATATTAATGAAAAAATGAAATACCATAAACCATGAAAACACTTACATTGGAAAAATAATTTCAGTAAATTGTTTTTATGGTAAAATTATCATATAAAATTCATTGTTAAGAACGTACGTTCTTATTATATTTACAATTTCTATATTGCTGTTACAATATATCTATACAATTTTTTTCAAGAAATTGAAGAAAGGAAAATAAAAATGGCATTTATTGAAAATAAAATTTTAGAAATTACCGACAATGAATTACGGAAAACGATTTCAGATGAGGTAAAAAAACTTAAAGAAAAAACGCAGTTCGGACTAGTTTTTGAACAGCATATCCCAGAAGTTGTTCCTATTTATAATTCAAAAATTATTGTGAAATCGCTAGTAGCTTTAAAAAAAGGAAAAATTACAGATTTATATCGAGTAAAAAAAATCAATAATGATGATGTAGAATTAAGAAGTGAACAAGATCGGTCTATAATCTCAGTTAGATTAGATGAAGTATTTGGGGTTAAAAAGTTTGGAGATCCGATATTTCCTGCATTAATTCCAATGGACTATGTTGATAACGACTCAGATGTAACTCATACATTAATTGAAGCAGACAATTTTCATGCTCTTCAACTCCTAGAATATGTTTATCCGAATAAAATTGATTGTATCTATATAGATCCACCATATAACACTGGATCAAAGGATTGGAAGTATAATAATAACTTTGTTGATGAAAAAGATGTTTACAGACATAGCAAGTGGCTTAGTTTTATGAAAAAGAGACTTAATCTAGCAAAGCATCTATTAACTGATGATGGAGCATTAATTATAGCTATTGATGATTATGAAGTTGCACATCTTATAGTACTGTTAGAAGAGATATTCCCCGGTCATGAATGTAATGTAGTAATTGTTAATCACCATCCACAAGGTGCTGGTGGTGATAATATTTCTAGGACCCATGAATATGCGTTATTTTTGACACCAAAGGGAAAGAAAGTGCTCAAAGGTAAAAGAGAAGAAGGGGTAGCAGAAGAGTGGTCATTAGCTCGAAGTGGTAGAGATCGCAGAAATTACAGGTTTGGTCGTCCAAATAGCTTTTATGCTATTCATGTGGATCCTGAAACATTAGAAATCAAAGGTGTGGGGCCTAAACTAGGGAAAGATGATGAATTTTCTACAGATGATACTGAAGAGGGCTATAAGAGGATTTATCCAATAAGTAAAAAAGATAACAGTCAGAGGGTGTGGCGGTATGAACGTTCATCAATGATAAAAAAAATTGATCAAAATCTAATTAAATGTACTCCAAACTTCTCTTTGAAAGTTATAAAAAAATCTAATACAAAATATCGTCCTGTGTTTAGTAATTGGTATGGATCTAGATATAATGCGGGTACACATGGGACAGATTTATTAGCGAAGATATTTGGAGAATCAGCTGATTTCCCTTATCCAAAAGCTTTATATACTGTATACGATGCATTAGAAGCTGTTCTGCAAGATAAAAAAGAAGCATTTGTCTTAGATTTTTTTGCAGGAAGCGGAACTACTCTTAATGCATTAGCACTTTTAAATTCTTCTGATGGTGGAAAACGAAAAAGCATTCTAATTACTAACAATGAAGTATCTGAGGAAGAAGGAAAGTCGTTAGAAAAAAAAGGTCTATATCCTGGACATCCTGAGTGGGACAAAAATGGAATTTGTAGAGCAATAACTTTCCCTCGTAGTAAATTTATCTTAAATGGAAAAAGAGATAATGGAGATATTTTAGAGGGATTCTATTCTACAGGTAAAACTTTAGCTTTAGAAAAAACAAGAAAAGTTACTCAGCTCGGTTTTGTTGATGGTAAGACGTTAAATGGTAAATTGAAAAAGCAATTGGTTTCCTTAGTTGGAATAACTCAGACGAAAATTAAAGCTACAACGCCATTCTTTGTTGATGAAAAAAATAATAAGTGTATCTTGTTTGATGATACTCAGGTGGATCTGTTTTTAGAGGAAATTGATGGGAAAGTCAATCTGACAAATTTTTATATTGCAACTACAAATTCATCAGCTTTCAGAGTGATAAAAGAGGCAATCCAAGAAAGCCTTGGAACCTATGTAATATTACAGGATGAAGAGATGCCCCTTTCAAAAGGCTTTAAAGAGAATCTAGCATACTTTAAATTAGATTTTCTAGATCCAAATGAAGTCGCACTAGGTAAACAATTCAATAAAATATTACCGATTTTGTGGATGATGGCTGGTGCTAAAGGTAATCCGCAAAAATTATATAATGAAAATGAAAGAATACCGTATTTGATAAGTGAAGATGGTTCATTAGCGATACTACTACAGGAAAATAAGTTTAGGGATTTTCATTCGAAAGTAAATGAGATTAACAACATTACAATTTTTATTGTAACTAATTCTGAAGAAGCATTCTTTGAAATGAAATCGGAATTTTCAACAAATAAAGTTATGAGACTATACCATAATTATTTAAAGAATTTTGAAATCAACAGATATTGGAGGTAAATATAACTTATGAATATTGGATTGAAAAATTTCCAAGACGAGGCAACAGAAGATTTATTAACACAACTCTCGCAAGCAAAAAGAGAGATCAAAACAAATGGTACTTCTCAGGCAGTTGTTCTCTCTTCACCTACTGGTTCCGGTAAAACAGTAATGACAACAGCGACCATGGAATCCATTCTTAATGGTACTGATTTAATACCTAGTGAAAGAGATGCGGTTTTCCTTTGGGTGTCGGATTCTCCAGAGTTAAACGAACAATCAAAGAAAAAGGTTTTAAATTTATCAGATAGATTTAGGATTAATGATGTAAATGTGATTACCAATTCATTCGATCAGGAATATTTTGATAGCGGTAAATTATATTTCATTAATACTCAAAAATTAGGTAAAGATAAGTTGCTTGGTAATAAAGGTGATCACCGTACCAATACGATTTGGGAGACTATTAATAATACTCATGCAAAGTTAAAAGATAAATTCTATCTTATTATTGATGAAGCGCATAGAGGGACAAACAGAACAAAAGCGGATCAAACTCTTTCCGAATCAATTGTTCAAAAGTTTTTATTGGGTGATTCACTGGTGGGTTTAGATCCTATAAGTTTGGTTCTGGGAATTTCTGCAACGCCTGATCGCTTTCGAAAGCTAATAGCTGATACAACTGGTATTCATCGACGAATTCAAAGAGAAGTTTATATTAGCCCAACTAAAGTTAAAGATTCTGGTTTACTCAAGGATAAAATAATTATCTGGCATCCTGATGAAGGTCTTTCATCGGATTGGTCACTTTTAGCTGAGTCTGCCAGAAAATGGAAGTTAATGAAAGAGGAATGGGATAGGTACAGTGAGACGCAAGGAATACCTTATGTTTCCCCTGCAATGATTATTCAAGTTGAAGATAGAGACGATAGTAATATAACAAAAACGGACTTAGAGAAAGTAGTGAAAATTCTTGAAGAAGAAGTAGGAGAATTAAACGATGATGAATTGGCTCACTGCTTTGAAGAAGATTTATCAATTCAAATATCTAATAGAAAGATTGATAAGATTGAAGCTTCTAAAATACAAGAAGAAACACATATAAAATTTGTATTTTTTAAAATGAGTTTAACGACTGGATGGGATTGTCCTCGAGCTGAAGTTATGATGTCATTTAGAAAAGCTCATGACTATACACTTATTTCCCAACTTATAGGTCGAATGGTGAGGACTCCACTGGCTAGAGAAATTGAAGGCCAAGAGCTGCTTAATACTGTAGCCTTATATCTACCACATTATAATTCTGACGCTACTAAGGAAATAATTACCTATTTAAAAAATGATGATGATAGCGTTGCACCAGAAATAGAAGAAGGGAGTGGTATGACACTTTTGCAACCTAATCCAATGTATGATCAGATAATAAAAGTATTAAATCAGATACCTACCTATGAAATTGAGAGCATTAGGAAAACTTCGAATGTTAGAAGACTCATGAAGCTTTCGACCTTAATGTCCACAATACATGGAAGTGAAAATGGTTTCGATGAAAACATCTTGAAAGATTCAAAAAATCTAATTATTAATACAATAAATGAGCAGAAGGAAAGGCTATTAGAAGAGGATAAACTATTTGCGGAAAGAATGGACTATTCTGATGAGATTACAGTTATTCCTGTTACTGTAGAACAGGGGGATTGGAAACAGTTAGAAGGTGAGCCTATAAAAGTTGAACTTACATCAGAAAATATTAGCGAATTATTTAATCGATCGGGTAGAAGATTAGGGTACGGTTTACATGAGGAGTACTGGTCAAAGTTTAGTGATAGTTATGATTACGACCGAGCAAAAGTTGAACTATTCTTGACACTTCAAGAAGAAGCAGTATTTAACAAGCTTGAAAAAGTTTGTGGAAAAAGAGTTAGTGAACTTTTTTCTACCAATCAAAACAAAATTAATAAGTTAATTAGTTCAGAAAGAGTAAAATATACCAGAATAAAAGGGCAAGCTAAAGAGCCGCAAATAAAGCAATTCGAAACACCGGCACATATTTATGTGAAAATTAGTGAAGATGCCACACCAACTGAACATCACATATTTATAGATAGTGAAGGAAACTACGCATGTGATTTCCAAAGTAACTGGGAAAAGGATACAATTTTAGAAGAGTATTCACGCCATGATTTTGTATGTTGGTTAAGAAATTATGATAGAAAAAACTGGTCCTTAAGAATTCCATATATGGATAATGGAAAACTTAGACCAATGTTTCCTGACTTTATAGTTATAAGAAAAGTGGAAGAGGATTTTATTGTGGATATTTTAGAACCTCACAACGATAGTTTACAAGATAATTATAAAAAAGCTATAGGTTTAGCTAATTTTGCAGAGCTTCATTGGAGTAGTTTCGGAAGGATTGAATTAATTAGGAAGGATCAAAATGGACTAAAAAGATTAGATTTTACAAATGATGCAGTGATTCAGCAGATTAAATCAGTTACAAATAATGATCATTTAAATACCATATTTGATGCTTACTCAACACAATAATTAATTTAACTGGACGTCACCTAATTTGTTTTTTATTGTACAGCTATAGATATATTTGATGTTATTCTAATTTTACGAATTGGGGATGAACAATTAATAAATGAAAACATATGTATTGTCACTAGACAATAAAACAAATGAATTGCTTAAGCATAAAGCGAAAGAATTTGATTTTTTAGATGTTGAAGAATATCTATTGGAAATATTAAAAAATGCATATAGAAATTGCGAATTTGAACTCTGTTTACAACATACTATAAAGAAAGTTTCTGAGTTACCAATTGGAGCTCAGTTCTCAGTTCAAGAATTGTTATTAGACTTTGTCCAAAACACTGACCTTCAAATTTTGTTTGAAATAGAGGATTACTTTAATAGATATGTTTCAAAAAATAGGACGGAATTTGTAGTGGGAACAATAAACCAATTTAATAGTAAGGGTTTGCAAATTTTTGAACGGTTTTGATAGATTTTATAATGGGTTTTTATACTTTGTGCTAATCAGAGGTTTCTATACATCAGATTTGTGTAATCATAAGTTTTTGAAGTAAGTCTCTCTATTTCATTGAATTAATCATAAGTATTTACATATCGTTCTAAATGATAGTTGAATATATTTATTATTAGTTGTTAGAAAGGTAGCTTACTGTCAAATGAAATTTATAGTCTTTCCTATTTTTGTGGGTTTTTAGCTATATTTTATAACAATTTTTTTACCGTACAAGAGTAAAAATTTACACTATATATTAAATTTACGACTCGCCTAGCGGGTCTTTTTTTATGGTAAACTAGTCTCGAACTAAAGGAGGCTGCAGCATGAAATTCATCTCATGGAACGTCAACGGCATCCGGGCGTGTGTCAAAAAAGGATGGCTCGATTACTTCCACGCGCAAGACGCAGATTTTTTCTGTATTCAAGAAACGAAGATGCAACAGGGGCAGCTGGACCTCGATCTTCTGGGCTATCACCAGTACTGGAACGACGCAGAGAAAAAAGGCTATTCCGGAACAGCGATCTTCACAAAGCATGAGCCATTGTCGGTTCATTACGGCTTAGAAGACGACCCGGACGAAGCGGAAGGACGTATCATCACACTCGAATACGACAACTTTTACCTTGTGAACACCTACATACCGAATGCAAAGCGCGACCTGTCAAGATTACCTTACCGACTTGAGTGGGAAGATCGAATGTATAGCTATCTGACCCTGCTCAACTTAACCAAGCCTGTCATCTACACGGGTGACCTCAACGTCGCTCACCAAGAAATTGATATTCGAAATGCCAAATCAAACATCGGCAATTCTGGATTTACGTTTGAAGAGAGAGAGAAAATGACACGTCTGCTCGAAAATGGGTTCGTGGATTCGTTCCGCTATCTTTATCCGGAAGCAGAAGGGCATTATACGTGGTGGAGCTACATGGCGAAGGTACGTGAACGCAATATCGGGTGGCGTATTGATTACTTCATTGTTTCTGAGAAACTGGCTCCATTCATTACAGAAGCTGGCATGCATCCGGAAACAATGGGCAGTGATCATTGTCCAATTTATTTAGAAATAGACAAAGAAATTTCAACCTAAATAGCGTACAATATAGAAAAACGCAGGAGGTTCTGAATCGTGAATCCATTAGCACAGCAACTGAACAACCAGATTCAAAACGAAAACCCGGCTATCCACGACATGTTGTCGTCGCTCGGGAAGAACTTATTCTATCCAAAAGGCATCTTGAGCCAAGGGGCTGAAGCATCTGAGAAAGCGCATAAATTCAATGCGACGATCGGAATTGCGACAGAAAATGGCGAGCCGATGCACTTTTCACATATCCAAAAACACATCGACTACGCACCGAAAGATGTATACCCGTATGCACCTCCACAAGGAAAGCCCGCTCTTCGTGATGCGTGGCTCGAAAAATTATACAAAGACAATCCATCCATGGTGGGCAAATCCATCGGAAAACCGATTGTCACGAATGCGTTAACGCATGGTCTATCAATTGTAGCCGATTTGTTTATGGACGAAGGGGATGCGCTTGTTGTACCGAACCATTACTGGGGCAATTACAACACCGTTTTTGGCGTTCGCCGCGGCGGAAAGGTTGTCACGTTCCCACTTTTTGCGGAAAACACGCGATTTGATACAAACGGACTTCGCCAAGCATTAGCTGAACAGTCCGGAAAAGCTATCGTTCTATTAAACTTCCCGAACAACCCGACTGGTTACACGCCTCTGGAAGACGAAGCGATTGAAATTGTCGACGTCTTGAAAGAAGCAGCGGATAACGGGTTGAACTTAGTTGTCTTACTGGATGACGCGTACTTCGGCTTGTTCTACGAAGACTCCATTACGGAATCCCTGTTTGGCCGTCTTGCAGGTATCCATGACCGCATTCTTCCTGTGAAAATCGACGGGGCAACAAAAGAAAATTATGTCTGGGGTTTACGTGTAGGATTCATTACGTACGCGGCGGGCAAAGAGACGCTTGCTGCCCTTGAGCAAAAAACAAAAGGCCTCATTCGAGGGACCATTTCAAGTGGCGCGCACATCTCACAGACAATGATTCTAGAGTCGCTCAAGTCACCTGAATTTAACGTAGAGAAGCAGCAGAAGTTCGACATCATGAAAGGCCGCGCAGTGAAAACGAAGGAGATTCTTTCCGATGCGAAGTTCGATAAGCACTGGACGTACTATCCATTCAACTCAGGATATTTTATGTGTTTGAAACTTCATAATCTAGATGCGGAAGAGCTCCGTTTACACATTCTTGAAAACTACGGAGTTGGTGTCATCTCGAACAACCAGACAGACATCCGAGTGGCATTCAGTTGCGTGGACGAAGAGGACCTTGCTGAACTGTTTGACTTGATCTATCAAGGATGCGAAGACTTAACAAACAAATAAATGCCGAAAGCCGACGTATGGAAGAATCCACGCGTCGGCTTTTTATGTGGGGCAGATCTTGCTAGTAAGGGCTTGGGTAGCTAGGGTTAAACTCGGTGGGAGCCGGGTGTTTCGTTTACATAATACGAATCGTGGCTAATAGAAAGCCAATCATGGCTAATAACTCTTCATTCATGGTCAATAAACTGCGATTCATGGCTAATAATTCGCGATTCATGGCTAATGAGCGTCCGCTTAGCCACACCACAGCCCCTACCAATCCCCAATCACTCCATCACATACCGATAAAAATTCTTGTACTTCCACTTCTCCACTTGCTCGTCACTGAATCGCGCGCTTAAACGTTCTAATAGGTGAGGGAACTGTCCAGCGTGTTCCAGTCCATCCACTTTGACATTGATCCCGTCGAAATCTGAACCGAATCCAATAATGTCTTCTCCGCCGAGAGCCACAATGTGCTCGATATGAGCAATCAACTCGTCGATTTCAGCATGGTCTTTACCTGAAATGAACCCCGGATAAAAAACGATATGTAACGGAATGCCTTTTTCAATCATCGCTCGCAATTGAGTATCCGATAAGTTCCGAGGGTGGTCACAGAGCGCGCGCGCATTCGCATGGCTCACGATAGGAAACTCGGCAAGCTCAAGTGTTTCCCAGAATCCAGCTTCCGCAATATGGGCAAGGTCCGTTAACACGCGTCGCTCGTTCAAACGCGCGACCACTTGTCTGCCAAACGTCGTCAGTCCAGCTCCGCGAGGCTCGCCGCACCCATCTGCTACCAAGTTTGCAGGGTTCCACGTCAGCCCGACGGATAACACACCCGCGTCCAAGAAAGCATCCAGTTTCGCCAGTTCATTGCCGATACACTCGAGTCCTTCGAGCGTTAAGAAGACAGAGATTTTGCCGTCTGAACGTTCAGCAAGCTCTGGCCAGCTGCGTACCCAGTGCACATCCGGGTGCGATAGTACGTGCTCGTGGAAAAGCTCTACTTGATGCATGGCTGCTTTATAGGCGGTTTCCGCAGAAAGCGAAGGTTCCACATAGATGGCAAAGGCCTGAGCAGTAATCCCGCCAGCCCGTAAGCGTTCAATCGATGTATCTAGTTCACCCTCAAAATTCTTCTGTAATTTATACAAGTGGTCACAGTGTAGATCAATAAGTGTCATAATTAAGCTCCTTTGTGTGTTTTATAAATGCAGCAAATAATGTACGGGAATGGGGGCAACTCACCATCGTTTCGGGGTGCCATTGTACGCCATACCAGGGATAAACCTTGTGCTCGATTGCTTCCACAACGCCGTCAGACGCATCTGCACTAACTACCATATCGTCACCTAAACGATGGACCGCCTGATGATGAAAAGAATTCACGGCAAGCACCGAACTTCCTATCCACTTCGCTAGAAAACTGCCGGGGACGACGTTGACTTCATGATGAGCCTCGTGCCGAGGTCGTTTTGCCTTGTGTTGAAGAAACGAGCGACCTTCCATTGAATAAAGATCTTGATAAATCGTTCCACCGCTTGCAACATTCAACATCTGCATGCCTTTACAGATTCCGAGGACCGGTTTACGCAGTGACGTCAGTTTGTTCAGTAGTTCCAGTTCACGCACGTCTCGTGCACCGTTCACTTCACCAAGGCCAGGGAGGGGGGCTTCCTCAAAATGAAAGGGGTCAATATCTCCGCCACCTGTCAGGACAAATCCGTGTATCGTCTCAAGCAGATTTTCGTCAAAAGACCCTGGTAGATAAATCGCACAGCCACCAACTTCCTCAATCGCCCGGACGTAACCACTCGCGAGTGTGAACTGCTGGTTTTCTTCCGATCCTACAATTCCGATGAGTGGTCGCACTTACCGTCCTCCTCGGCTTTTCGAGAGTACGACTAAAAATCCAAATGCAGCAAACGAGACTAAAAAGATACCAATCAAGACTGAAATCCAAAACAACTTAGATGACCACCTTTCGTTTTCGGAAGTGGTAGATACCGACAAGTGGGAGGAGGAGAAGAGCAAGGCTCATGCCTACGACACCGAGTTGAGCGTAACTTGTGTATCCCACAATCAGACCGGAAGTCAAACTGCCAAGAGTTCCTGAAATCGCAACAAACACATCGATTTTTCCTTGATACTTTGCTCGGACCTCAAGACTTGTGGAGTCAATCAACAGGGAAGTTCCTGCAATCAAACCTAAGTTCCAGCCGATCCCAAGAAGAATCAATGGAACCGCCATCTGCCAGAACGAATGGCCAGACGCCGTGAGTGTCAAAATTCCTGTGACACCGAGTGTAAGACTCGAGAGGATCGCCATTGGTAAACGTCCGATGCGGTCGACCGCCGCTCCGGTTAATAGAGAAGGTAAGTACATTGCAGCGACATGAAGACTAATGACGAGTCCGACTGCAGACAGTGCCGATCCTTGGTTCTCCATATGTATTGGTGTCATGGTCATGATCGCCACCATGACGAAGTGCGTGATGATGAGTATGGCCGCTGCTAAATAGATGCCTTGTTTATTGGTGAATTCTTCAATCGTCGTCTGTTTACCTTCTGCCTCTTTTGCTAACTGTCTCGCGACAACAAATGGATCAGGGCGCAATCCGATAAATAACGTGAGTGCGGCACACAGATACGCCACAGCAGCTAGAATAAAAGGCCCTGTTAAAGCAGGAAGCCCGAAAGTGGTAGCGACCCCGCCCATCGGTTCGACAAGATTCGGTCCCGCCACGGCACCGAGCGTCGTAGAGACCAACGCAATACTGACAGCCTTCCCACGTTGTTTAGGCAAGGCAAGGTCCGTTCCGGCGTATCGCGCTTGCAGGTTCGTCGCGGTTCCTGCTCCGTAAACAAATAGGGAGAAGAAGAACAGGGGAATCCATTCTAGTGCCGTTCCTGCGATGACGCCCACCGCACCAACTGCCCCGAAAAAGAACCCACTCGCAAGTCCTGTCCGCCGTCCGATGCGCTGTGTGAGCTTCCCAACTGTATACGCTGTAAATGCGGACCCTAACGTAAAGAGAGCAGCGGGAACACCTGTCAGTGACGTAAGTTCAAAGAGGTCACGTGCAATCAATGCTCCGACTGTGATACCTGCTGCAAGTCCTGCACCGCCAAAGAGTTGGGAGATGGCCACAATCCATAATGTTCGTTTATATACTTGTTGGCGGTCGATGTCGTATGTCATACTATATGCTCCTCATCTGTCTGTAATTCGCTTGGCGCTGAAACGCTTAGCTCTATTGCCGTTGTAACGAACTCTCCTTATGTGACGATCATCCACTTTAAGTTTACGCTACTATTTTGAGTAACACTATACCTTGAGGGAGCATCATTGTGAAGAAGTGTAATAATAGGGAACAGGTCTCTTTATTTCGACTTCAAAAGAAATGAATTTTTGTCTTTGAATCGGGTAAAGGGGTATACTAAGAACTAATTATGAAAGGAAGAAGGCGACGACATGACGCATCCTTATGCAGATGACAGTTTAACTTTACATACGGATCTCTACCAAATCAACATGGCAGAAGCCTATTGGGCAGATGGTATGCATGAACGCAAAGCAGTATTTGAATTGTTTTTTCGTAAGCTACCATTTGGGAATGGCTATGCTATATTTGCTGGTCTCGAGCGTATCCTTGAGTTTATTCGAGAGTTCCATTTTACAGAATCTGACCTTGCCTATTTAAAAGATCAAGGCTACCGGGACGATTTCCTCGACTATCTAAAAGACTTGAGATTCACTGGTAACATCTATTCGATGCAAGAGGGAGAACTCGCTTTTCCGCAAGTGCCTCTTGTCCGCGTGGAAGCATCGTTAATTGAAGCTCAATTGATTGAAACGGCTCTATTAAATATTGTGAACTTCCAGACGCTGATTGCGACAAAATCCTCTCGTATCAAACAAGTTGTGAAAGATGAAATTGTAATGGAATTTGGTTCGCGACGCGCGCATGAAATGGATGCGGCGATTTGGGGAGCACGTGCTGCTTACATCGGCGGAGCGGAAGCGACAAGCAACGTCCGGACTGGTAAGCTATTCGGTATTCCGATTTCCGGAACCCATGCGCACTCGATGGTCCAAGCTTATAAATCCGAATACGAAGCATTCCATGCGTATGCGAAACGTCACAGGAAGTGTGTCTTTCTCGTCGATACATACGACACGCTTAATATCGGTGTACCTACCGCGATACAAGTGGCTAAAGAACTTGGTGACAAGATTGACTTCATTGGTATTCGTTTGGATTCAGGAGACATTGCGTTCTTGTCGAAAGAAGCCCGTCGACTGCTAGATGAGGCCGGGTTCACAGAAGCAAAGATCGTAGTTTCTAATGATTTAGATGAGTACACCATTCTCAACTTAAAGGCGCAAGGTGCCAAAGTCGATATGTGGGGAATCGGTACGAAATTGATTACGGCTTATGATCAACCGGCTCTTGGCGCTGTCTATAAACTTGTTTCCATTGAGAATGAGCATGGAGAAATGGAAGATACGATTAAAATCTCGTCGACTACTGAAAAAGTAACCACTCCGGGAGAGAAGCGGATTTATCGCATCATTGATAAAGAAAATGGCAAGGCGGAAGGGGATTACATCACGATGAAAGATGAGGATCCAAATGCCGAGGAACGCATCAAGATGTTCCATCCGGTTCATACGTTCGTCTCCAAATTTGTGACGAACTTTGAAGCCATCGATCTTCAACATCATGTGGTGAAAGACGGAGAAATCATCTATGAAAATCCTACTCTTCCCGACATGCAGGCATTTGCGAAACAAAATTTAGAAGTCCTTTGGGATGAATACAAACGTTCCTTAAATCCGGAAGAGTATCCAGTCGACTTGAGTCAAAAATGTTGGGATAACAAGATGCGTAACATTCAAGAAGTGAAAGACATGGTGGATGCCCATAAATCGTCAGGAGGTCGAGTGAAATGACATTACAACAGGAAATTATTCGTGAACTTGGTGTGAAACCTACAATTGATGTACAACAGGAAATCCGAACGACCATTGATTTTTTGAAAGACTATCTCACTCAACACACGTTTTTGAAGTCGATGGTCCTTGGTATTTCAGGAGGTCAAGATTCTACATTACTCGGGAAGCTTGCCCAGATGGCGGTCAACGAACTGAATGAAGAGACAAAAGGTGGGTATGAATTTATCGCAGTCAGCCTACCGTATGGGGTTCAGTTTGACGAGCATGACAGACAAGATGCGCTCGCGTTTATCCAGCCGAGCCGGAAAGTGCTGATCAATATTAAAGAAGCTGTCGATGCAAGTGATAAAGCTCTGTTAGAAGCAGGAATTGACCTTAGTGACTTTGCGAAGGGCAATGAAAAAGCGCGTGAACGAATGAAGGCGCAGTATTCTGTGGCTGCTATGTACAATGGTGTCGTTCTTGGGACGGACCATGCTGCGGAAGCGATTACGGGGTTTTATACGAAATACGGGGATGGGGGAGCAGATCTCGTGCCTCTTTTCCGCTTGAACAAGCGTCAGGGTAGGGCCATCTTAAAAGAACTCGGTGCGCCTGAACATCTATACATGAAAATTCCGACGGCGGACCTCGAAGAAGATCGACCAGCGATTCCAGATGAAGTGGCACTAGGCGTGACCTATGATCACATCGACGATTATTTAGAAGGCAAAGAAATCGATGCAGTCGCAAAAGAAAAGATTGAGGGATATTATCTTCGCTCGCGTCACAAGCGCCAGATGCCAGTGACCGTCTTTGACACATGGTGGAAAGAATAACGACAGAAGAGGCTGCGTAGGCAGCCTCTTTATTTGTCTTCCGTTAGGTCTTTCGGTATGCTTAGAAGGAACTGACTAATTATTCGAAAAAATGAATCGATGATAGGGGAAGTATCTCATGAACTCACAACAAAAGATTCAACTTGTCTTAGAAAATATCAGCCGTGTCATAATAGGAAAACGGGAAGTCTCTGAACTGTCTGTCACTGCACTACTTGCCGGAGGACATATTTTACTTGAAGACGTGCCAGGTGTCGGTAAAACGATGCTCGTACGGGCACTTGCGAAATCGACAGGTGCCAATTTTAGAAGGATTCAATTCACGCCTGACCTTTTACCATCAGATGTCGTGGGCGTCTCGATTTATAATCCGAAAGAAATGAATTTTGAATTTCGTCCAGGCCCGATCATGGGGAACATTGTATTAGCCGATGAAATCAACCGGACGTCACCTAAAACACAATCGGCGTTACTCGAAGGGATGGAGGAGTCTTCTGTGACAGTCGACGGGGAGACCTTGTCGATTCCAAAGCCTTTCTTTGTTATGGCGACACAGAATCCAATTGACCATGAAGGAACCTATCCACTTCCGGAAGCACAACTGGACCGTTTTATTATGAAATTGAAAATGGGCTATCCCACACAGACGGAAGAGGTGGAAGTGTTAAATTCACTCGAGCATTCGTTCCCAATCGATGACTTGGAAACGGTGATCTCAGTAGAAGAGCTGATTGATCTTCAAAAAGAAGTAAAAATGGTTCACGTATCGGATGTGTTAAAGTCCTATATCGTTGACCTTGCGACGCGAACACGACATGATCCATACGTGTATCTTGGTGCGAGTCCTCGAGCATCGATTGCGCTTATGCGCGTTGCTCAAGCCTACGCTCTGATGCAAGGACGCTCGTATGTCACACCAGATGACGTACAGTATTTAGCACCTTTCGTGTTTTCACACCGCATCATTTTAAAGCCGGAAGCTCGTTATGAAGGTATTCATACCTCGGATATCGTAAAACAAATCATCCTGCGGACGAAGGTGCCTGTCGAACGGACTGTCGTCACATGAAGCATCACCTCGGTCTGTTAAAACTCCTACTCATAGGAGTGGTGACATTTAGTTATGCGATGTTTCAAGGTGGCTTTGTTAGCTGGTTTTTATTTTATGCGACGCTACCTTTCCTCTTTTTTGCGTGTATCATTTACTTTTACCCGACAACAAAACTGTCTGTCACCCGTTCTTTTTCTGAAACGGATTTAACTAGAGGGCAGGCACTCGATGTCTTTGTCACATTGAAACGAAGCGATTGGTGGCCACTTTATTATGCAAAAGTCACCGACCTGCATCCGTTTGGTCATCTGGAAAAGCAACAGCGTGTGATTTTTTTAGGATTTCGTCGGGAAATCACGCTCTATTATTCTATTGCCAATTTACCACGTGGTAGTTACACGTTTGAAGCGACGGAAGTCGAACTCGTGGACTTATTAGGGTGGGTCCGCAAAAATCGAATTGTAGAAGAAAAGCAGACCCTCCTTGTCTACCCGAAAACGATAGACCTTACCTACATGCCGATCGCTGCCAACTTCGATCAAGGCGCAGCGCTTGCGAGATACCAACTTCACAAAGAATCCACTGTGGCTACAGGTGTTCGAGAATATCAACCCGGTGACCGTGTCTCCTGGATCCATTGGAAATCCTTTGCGAAAAATCAAACCCTCCGGACGAAAGATTTTGAAGAGCGACAAGCACAAGATACATTGTTGTATCTAGACCGTACGGCAGCAGAAGGGTTTGATGATACTATTGACTTCACACTGAGTCTCATTTCTGCGATGACCAAGTCGGATGCAACAGGTGCCTTCATCGCTCCGGGACCTGGGGGTCTTGAGCTTCCGGTCGTGACCCACCAAGGGCATTATGAAAAGGCGAGACGTCATTTAGCTACGCTCGAAGCTGTGTCCGAGAAGCAGATGCTCCGAATGTTGACGGAAGAAGGACGACTCGGAAAATATAAAGGCGTCTTATATATAACATCCCATCTGCAACGACAATGCGTAGAAGCTCTCGTACGTGCCACTCCTCAAGTGAGGGAAGGGATTTGTTTTGTTATACAACCTGAGCAAAAGAAACAAATGGAAATCGTCGACTCGAAAGAAGCTACCTACTTGAAAGCACGTGGATGGAACGTAGTCACCCTGACTCCTTCGCAATTCACTGAAGCATTTAGGGAGGTGGGGCAACGATGAAAAAATCAACATTTCTCTTAGAAGCTGTCAGTTTTTTAGCCGCCTTCTTACTTCTTAGAGAATGGCTTGCACCGATTGCTGAGCTGTCCAACATTGGGTATATTCAAGTTTTTTATGTATTTGTAGCTCTCTGTTTTGTCCTCTTGTTTTTACATGTTCCTTGGTGGATAAGTGGCATTCTTAAAGTATTGTACATGTACTGGTTTATTATCAGCGTGTACACGATGTTTCCGCTATTTAGCCAAGAAGCAAATGGTTATTTTATATATGAATGGACATTTAATCTCGGTCAACTGATTCAAGGCGACCTGACGCAAATGACTAATCCTTTCCGGACCTTGTTGTTCTTCGTCCTTCTCTGGATGACGGTCTATTTGATTGGCTATTGGATTCGCATGCGTACCACCGTTTTCTTGTTCTTCCTTGTGACCATACTCATCATTAGCGTCCTGGATACATTCACACCGTATGATGGCGCAGCTGCCATTGTTCGCGTATTTATCATCGGTCTGGGGACAAGTGCTTTCTTATTTGTATCTCGTCTCCACGACAAGCAGGAACGTGTGAAGTGGCGTGGCCTCGGTTTTACTGCACTTCTGTTATTGTTCTCAGTTGGTCTTGCCGTCTTGTTGCCAAAAGCGGGTCCGTTATGGCCGGACCCTGTTCCTTACTTTACTTCGACCAATCCGACATCCGGAGTAGGTCCGGGTGGAGAAGGTGGTATCAATAAAGTAGGCTATGACGATGACGATACCCGACTGGGTGGCTCGTTCTTGAGTGATGATACGGAAGTGTTTCAAGTAACTGCAACCTCTCGAAACTATTACCGCGGGGAAACGAAAGATACGTACACATCCAAGGGGTGGATCCAGTCGGAGCCGCAAATGGATTATTCTTATTTCAGACAACGCGAAACGTTTGATCTAGGGTTTCCACAAAATGATGATGGCGTACAAGAGACGTTGCAATTTGTTATGCAAACTGAATTTCCATTCCTTTTTCACACGTATGGAGCAGAAGTCGTCGATGGTCAAAGTAATGTGTTTGATGTTCGTCTTAATGAACGAAGCCAACGATTAGATGCTGTAGTGAATGATGAAGCCGTTTCTATTGATTCTTATTCCGTGCAGTTTTCTGAACCGAGTTATTTGTTAAGTGAGCTCCGTTCAACAGATATCAATGCCCTGCCTGAAATCGCCCCGGAATTCAGCCGTTTCTTACAACTACCGGACACACTGCCGCAACGCGTGCGTGATTTGGCAGTGGAAATTACGAATGGGCAAGATAATGTCTATGACCAAGCCAAAAGTATTGAGCAGTATTTCCGGACGAATGGGTTTAGCTACAGTCAAAACGACGTGGCCGTTCCAGAAGGGGATACGGATTACGTTGACCAATTCTTGTTTGATACCAAAGTGGGGTATTGTGACAACTTCTCCACCTCTATGGTCGTCCTTCTGCGTTCTGTTGATATTCCCGCACGGTGGGTCAAAGGGTTTGCTCCAGGTGAAGTCATTTCAACAGAAAATGGAGAACAAGTTTTCCAAGTCACGAATAACAATGCGCATTCCTGGGTAGAAGCGTACATGCCGGGAATCGGTTGGATGACTTTTGAACCGACAATCGGATTCACCAATACACCCGATATCGAGTTTGATATCGAGCTCAGTCCGGATGATGCACTAGCTGCTGAACAACAACAAGAGTTGGAAGAGCAAACGCCGGAACAGAATCAGGAAGATACGACGACAGCTAGATCTTCATCTTCTTTCTCCTTCGATGCGATTGCAGAATGGTTTGACCGCGTGAAATGGTGGATTTTCGGAGTTCTTGCAGTTCTTCTGGCTGGAAGTGCTTTAGCGTACCGTTACCGTCTAAAGTGGCTGCCGAAATTCTGGATTGCGAGATACAAAAAGAATGAGGTAACGAGTGAGCAATTTGAAAAGATGTACAAGGTGCTCTTGAAATCTCTTCATCAATACGGCTTGCCTCGTGAAAATGGATTCACTTTAACCCGTTATGCGAAGCAAATTGATGGGTATTTTGGAGGGGATCACATGATGACCTTAACAAAGGAATATGAACAGATTTTGTATGGGAATAAGCCGCTTCAAGACGGCGAACGATTGAGGGAAAGTTGGGAATATTTAATCAATCGCATAAGCGGTTGATTTTGCGAGATAATGGCTGTAAACTAGGAACAATTCAATATACACACAGGCCTCGTATATGTCCATTAATCTGGTATGGATGTTTCTACCAAGTCACCGTAAACGACTTGACTATGAGGACGGGTATTGTCATGCACGTGCACGGCAGTGCTCGTCCTTTTCGTTATTTCATTTATGAAATAGTAGTCCACCAGACGCATAGATCTAGGCATCTATGCGTCTTTTTTTGGAAAACGAGTCTTTGTGATACTAATCGATGAGGTGGAACCATGACAGCAGCTCCTTTGTTAAAAGAACAGGAAAAGATCGTCGTACTCGATTTTGGTAGTCAGTACAACCAACTAATTACACGTCGCATTCGTGAATTCGGTGTTTACAGTGAACTACACCCTCATACAGTGACGGCGGAAGATATTAAAAAAATGAATGCGGTGGGTATCATCTTCTCGGGTGGCCCAAATTCCGTCTATGACGTCAACGCCTTTCATGTAGATCCAGCTATCTACGAACTTGATATCCCTATCCTTGGGATTTGCTACGGCATGCAATTGATGGCTCATTATTACGGTGGAACGGTAGAGCGCGCATTGCAACGTGAATACGGAAAAGCAGACATTCATGTCCAAGGTGAAACGAAGCTCTTCAATGACCTACCAGAAACGCAAGTCGTGTGGATGAGTCATGGTGACCACGTAACCGTTGCACCACCAGGTTTTAAAGTTACAGCGACTAGCCCTTCATGTGAAGTGGCAGCGATGGCAGATCCAGAGAGAAATCTCTATGCTGTTCAATTCCACCCGGAAGTTCGTCACTCAGTCTATGGTAACCAACTCATTGAAAACTTTGTCTTTGATGTGTGTGGCGCCAAAGGAGACTGGTCGATGGAGAGCTTCATCGATTTAGAAGTGAAAAAAATCCGTGAACAAGTCGGCGATAAAAAAGTTCTTTGTGCCCTTTCTGGTGGTGTGGATTCATCCGTTGTCGCTGTCTTGATCCATAAAGCCATCGGGGATCAGTTAACATGTATGTTCGTCGATCACAACCTACTTCGAAAAAATGAAGCAGAAGAAGTGATGAACATCTTCGCAGACGGCTTTAACATGAACGTTATCAAAATTGATGCACGCGAACGTTTTATGTCAAAACTTGCGGGTGTTTCCGATCCGGAAAAGAAACGGAAAATTATCGGAAACGAGTTTATCTATGTATTTGATGACGAAGCAGCCAAGTTAACAGACATGGACTTCCTGGCGCAAGGAACGCTCTACACAGATATCATTGAAAGCGGAACGGCAACTGCACAGACCATCAAATCTCACCACAATGTGGGTGGACTTCCAGAGAACATGAAATTTGAACTCATCGAACCACTCAATACACTCTTCAAAGATGAAGTACGCGTACTTGGAGCGGAGCTTGGTCTTCCAGAATCTCTCGTATGGCGTCAGCCATTCCCAGGTCCAGGACTTGCGATTCGTGTACTAGGTGAAGTGACGGAAGAGAAACTTGAAATTGTTCGTGAATCCGATGCCATTCTTCGGGAAGAAATTGCGAAGGCAGGTCTTGACCGTGATATCTGGCAATACTTCACTGTACTGCCGGATATCCGAAGTGTTGGAGTTATGGGCGATGCTCGTACGTACGATTACACAATTGGAATTCGTGCGGTAACATCCATCGATGGCATGACATCCGACTGGGCACGTATTCCTTGGGATATTTTAGAGAAGATTTCTGTCCGATTAGTAAATGAAGTGAACCACATTAACCGCGTAGTGTATGACATCACGTCGAAGCCACCAGCAACGATTGAGTGGGAATAACGAACTTTATTCACTTTAATTAAATAAATGTTCGGTTTTTCTATTGACGAGTGCCTACTATAATGCTATCTTGAGATTATAATAAATGAATAAAGTCGTCGTATATATTTGGGAATAAGGCCCGAACGTCTCTACCGGATCACCGTAAATGATCTGACTACGATGAGTGAAGCACTCCGACTATAGCTGTCGGTTTGTTTCGCTTATTTTAGGGAGTATACGAATTCGTATGCTCCCTTTTTATGTAGTTCAAATGCTGCGCGACGCAACAGGAGGAAATTATGAAAAAGTATTTTCGCTTTGAAGAACTAGGCACCAACTACCGCCGAGAAATTATCGGTGGACTCACTACGTTTTTAGCGATGGCGTACATTTTAGTGGTCAACCCGTTAACGCTCTCACTAGAAACTGTACCAGGTTTACCAGACTCTATGTATATGGATAAAGGCGCCGTCTTCACAGCAACGGCACTTGCGGCTGCGATTGGTTCGCTTGTCATGGGGCTGCTAGCCAAATATCCGATAGCCCTTGCCCCTGGAATGGGACTAAATGCATTTTTTGCGTACACAGTCATTCTTACAATGGAAATTCCTTGGCAGGTTGCATTAACAGGTGTACTTTTCTCAGGAATTATTTTTATTATTTTATCGTTATCTGGAATACGTGAATTGATCATCAACTCCATCCCAAGTGAATTGAAATATGCAGTGGGCGCAGGGATTGGACTATTCATTACATTCATCGGTCTTCAAAATGCCCAAATTATTGTGAACAATGATGCGGTGCTACTTGGAATTGGAAACCTTGCGGATCCAAATGTACTATTAACCATCTTCGGATTAATTATTACAGTCGTCATGATGGTGAAAGGGATCAAAGGTGGGATTTTCTACGGTCTTGCCATCACAGCGATCGTAGGTATGGTCTTCTCGCTTGTCCCTATGCCATCTGGAATTGTTGGAGACGTACCAAGCGTCAGCTCTACATTTGGTGTGGCATTTGAACCAATCTTTAATGATCCAACTTCATTGCTGACTGTTCAGTTTTTAATTGTTGTTCTTACATTCTTATTTGTAGATTTCTTTGATACAGCAGGAACGTTGATCTCTGTAGCGAATCAAGCAGGATTAATGAAGGATGAAAAATTGCCACGTGCAAGTAAAGCTCTTTTATCGGATGCAATTGCAACAACAGCAGGAGCGATTGTGGGAACATCCACAACGACTTCTTATGTAGAGTCAACTGCAGGGGTGGCAGCGGGAGCTCGCTCAGGGTTGGCTGCCGTTGTGACAGGTATCTTATTCTTACTGTCATTATTCTTCTATCCACTACTTAGTGTCATTACGGCCAGTGTCACTGCGCCAGCACTTATCATTGTAGGGGTCCTAATGGTTAGCTCGATTGGTCGAATTGATTGGACTCGATTTGAAGTAGCCGTTCCAGCATTCTTTGTTATTCTGATGATGCCACTTACGTATTCAATTGCCACAGGAATAGCAATCGGGTTTATCTTCTATCCACTTACAATGCTAGTAGCAGGAAGAATTAAAGAAATTCATCCGATTATGTATGGACTATTCTTTGTTTTCCTAGCATATTTCATATTCTTATAAATTAGGTACACTCTATAGAAGAAAGAGCTTTGCAGAGATCATTTTGCAAAGCTCTATTTTTGGTTGTTTTATCCAAAAATACAGTTGTATTTTTCAGAATAAAATGTTATTATATTTCTACTGAAAATTTAGTTGACCTAAGATAGAGAAGGGTGCTATGATACAAAGGTCGCTGAAACAGAATAACAAATTAATTGACAAAGTGTTAAAAGATATGTTATGATATAAAAGTTGTCTCAAACGACATATGAACATTGAAAACTGAACATGCAAGACGTCAAGATATACAAGTCGCCGACCCGACCCCCGTTGGGTGCG
>NZ_JBHSEF010000017.1:0-13988 GCF_042649045.1 Chryseomicrobium palamuruense
GATGAGGCACTCAAGGCATTGAGAGGTGCACCTGCTGGTGCCGGTCGAACGACAGTCGCGAAGAAGGGACTCGATTTCTGCAACCGTCTCTTTGCTATCGAACGAAAAATCAAAGACAAACCTCCTGAAGAACGACTAAAGATCAGGAAAAATGACAGTCAGCCCGTGCTGGATGCTTTTTTGGCATGGCTTGAAGAACAACAGGATATTGTCGCTCCAAAGACAGCGACGGGAATTGCAATCTCATACACATTGAAACAATGGCCAAAACTTACGACATTTATGAAAGATGGTCGAATCGAAATAGATAACAATCGTGCAGAACGTTCCATCAAACCATTTGTTATCGGAAGAAAGAACTGGTTGTTCGCAGCCTCTACAAGAGGAGCGACCTCAAGTGCCATCGCCTATAGTCTCATCGAGACTGCCAAGGAAAATGGGCTCAATCCATTCTTCTACCTACAACTTCTTTTCGAAGTACTACCACAACGTGATTTGGAGAAACTCGAATCCTTCGAAGATCTGATGCCGTGGTCGAAAAACTTACCAACGAATTGTTACATCCAATCAAAGAAATAGAAAAATGCCATGCAAAATCAAATTTTGCATGGCATTTTCTTTTATAAGAAACAACGTGTTCACTATTTGACGCTTACGTTCAATAAGAGATTCTTTAGTCAGCAAGTGCTATTTCCATCCTTTGTCGTTGAGCTGCGGGAATGGCAAATATGCCGCTTGCTTGCTCTGTTAATTGTCCAGATTTGACAAGACTACTTAAATATCTTGAAAAATTTCCTGAATAAGATTGTTTGTAATAGGTAGCAGCTGACTGACATTGTTCTAAGAGATCTTTTCGATGGAATTTATCCTCCCCTTTAACAAAGGTTAAATGAGCGGCTGCTGCCATTATTAACTCGGTTCCAGATGATACTTTTAATTTTGCTGAAATTGCGTTAGTTGTTCCTTGAATGCCTTTATTGTTTATTATATCTTCTTTTCTATCAGAAACTGTGGTAGTCGGTACTTGATTGTTTTGTCTGATACTTGGATTACTATCAATTAATCCTGATAATCTTTCTACAAAACTAAATAATTCATTTAAGATAAATTCTTCACTACCCTCAAACTCTATCTCTATTATCCCTACTTTAGCTTTAATCTTACTGGTCATACGTTACTCCCATTTGTTTAAATATTTTGTATTTTTACTGATTAAATTATAATACAAAATTATCCAAAATAAGAGTATAAATAAAAATTAATGACTTTTGAAATCATTCTATAAAAAAGTAGTTCTCGGCAACTTTCTTATCTACATTATTTATGATAAGGTTCACCGTACTGTATCTAAATGAGGTTTCAAACTTTAAATGAAGGTTATTTACTAAATAAAAGCGAATGATATAATTAACAATAACTAAGGAGGCGGATGACATGCTATTAGCAATTGAACCAAGAAATGATTTGGTTACGTCTGAAAACCAGCTAGAACGTCTATATTTAATTCAATATTTAACGGAGCTCAAGGAATCCATTAATACACAACCATTAAATTCCATATCCACTGAAAAACTAACTACTATAAAATTCTTTTTAGAAAGTGGAAAAGGTCATTACGAAGGCAATTTTATAAATTTCCCTACATTAGATACTGCTGAAATTTATTCTTTGATTAATGAAAGTCTAACTACTGAACAAATTTTTAATTATTCATTCAAAGAAAATACTGATTACTTTTTACAAATATTAGATAACTTACATTCAATTGATGAAAATGACAGGTTTTTATTAATGGATTTTATTTCAAATTTGATTAATAACCTTAATATGCAAGATTCACAAAAAACAAGGAACTTTTTCGATTGGTAAATACAGCAGACAATTTCTTTGACAATTCTTTGCAAGTTCATCATGATCAAGTATTTGCCTTATTTAATCAAATTGAAAAGTTAAAATTAACTGCATATCCATCAATTGAAATTCCAAATTTTATTAATGAATTATCAAATGTATGTAGTTTGCTCCTGCAAAAGTTTGAACGTCTATCTATTACAAGTTATTCAGAAATAAAATTATATCGTCAAACTTTTAATGATTTACAAAAAATAGTAAGTTATATTTCACAAGCAAATATAACTAATCATCCTATGGAGGTAATGGTTCCTGCAAAAGAACTTATTATCAAATTTGGAGATGAAACTTTATTTTTTACCCAACCACTTTGGTATTTGAACTATGCGATTGGAGATGTTTGGACAAATTTTTCCAATAGCGTTAATAAATTATTCCCACAATTAGAATTAGACTCAAAGAAAAAGATTTTAATTCAATTTCCGATGATACACAAAGACGACGTGCTTTTAGGATGCGTTATGGGGCATGAATTAGGGCATTACTTTGACTTACATTCTGGTTTGAACATCTCTGCTTCATTACTTCCACAACTACTACAACATGAAAATGTGAAGAAATTAACTAATTATCTTCAAATGAAAATAGTAAATCCTGCTTTAAAGTTAGATACTCAAGTTGAAGAGCGCCTTAAAGATGATTTAGTAGTAAGAATTTTAGGCGATAATCATTTATTCAATTGGCTTAAAGAGTTTGTAGCAGATGTAGTAGGAATTTTATTATATGGACCTGCTTCTCATTTTTCAGGAGATAGTCTGTTTGCTTTTAGTTCGCTTTCAGAGAACGGACAATTAGTAGATGTATATTCAAAATCACACCCAAGATCGTCTTTAAGAAGCATAGTAAGAATGAATACATTCAAAAAACTAGGTTATGAACAAAATTTTGATGATGACATTCAAAATAGTATAAACATAAGTAAAGAAAAATGGGAAAAAGCACAAGTACACAATTCTAATAGTTTTATAGATGGAAATATTAGGGATGATTTAGTTTATCGTTTGAATTTAAACAAAGACTCATACGAGTTAATGGAACTAATTTTATTGGATAATCTAGATTCTATAATTGATTTCATATTAGAAAAAATACCCGAATCTTTACATTATCACTATACGACATTTAATGAAGTAGTACCTAAATTATCTAAAAAAATCTCAAATTTTATACCACCAAATGAATTGCAAAATCAACCTGTAGATAGTATTAGCATTTTAAATGCTGGTTGGCACGCTTATTTAATCTATAAAGAAAAATTAAGTGATAATCTTGCAGAAAATGAACAAGATTATAACATTAGAGAAATGATTAATAATTTAGTTAAAAAAGCGCTAATGTCAGCTAATACACACAGGAGGTGGAATGATGCCAGTGCTGACCAGTCTAATGATTAAAGAAAGAATGGTTTTAGACGAAGATGATATAGATAAAAATCTAATTATTACACCATTATTGGAAGAAACTCAATTAAACGGTGCCAGTATTGATTTAAGATTAGGAACAGAATTTAAAGTCTCTATACCGACAAGATCACCATTAATGGGTATTGTTGAAGAACCTATCGATCAGTTTTTTCAGTCTACTTTTCGTTCATTCGGAGAAGACTTTATACTATATCCGAATCAATTGGTTCTAGTTAATTCATTTGAATATATAAGAATTCCTAATGATCTTGTCGGCATGATAAGTACTCGTTCCTCTTTAAATAGGTTAGGATTAAATGTTACTTCTATCATTCATCCTGGGTATGCCGGCACGCTTACATTACAATTAGAGAATAATGGTGTAAATGCAATCAAGTTAATTTGTGGAATGAGATTAATTCAATTAGTTTTATTTTCAAGTATAGCTGTTCCACAAGCATATATTTCTAATTCAGTTTCAAAATATATAAGTAATACATCACCAATTCTCTCTCAAATAAATAGAGATTCGGACTTACATATCTTAAAGTCCTTTAATCCATAATTGAATCTAGAAAAGACAGCCCCATTGTTGTATGAGGCTGTCTTTTCTAGTTAGTTATATTTAGTATTTACACAATTTTTTTGAGGATATTAAAAACCTCACTTACTTGTGATACGGTTCCCCCTTAATAATCCGAAAACTCCGATAAATCTGCTCAACGAGAACCAACTTCATTAACTGGTGAGGCAGCGTCATTTTGCCAAATGAGAGTTGTTCGTTCGCGCGCTTTAAGACTTCGTCATGGAGACCAAGGGATCCACCGATGACAAATACGATTTTGCTTGTGCCGTAAGTCATCAATGAATTTAGATGCGCAGCCATTTCTTCGGAGCTGCGCGTTTTGCCGTTGATGGCGAGGGCGATGACGTGGGCGTCTGGGTGAATCTTGGCGAGGATGCGTTCGCCTTCTTTGCGTTTGACGATTTCCATGTCGGCATCACTTAAATTTTCGGGTGCTTTTTCGTCCGCGACCTCCACTTGCTCCATTTTTGCGTAAGCACCCAGGCGTTTTACATATTCCTCGATGCCCATTTTTAAGTATTTCTCTTTTAATTTTCCGACCGTTACAATTGTGATATTCACAGGTTATCCACCTTTACGTTTCATTTACAAACACGATATCCACAATAGTTGTCCACATATCCACATGCGTTATCTACATATTGTGTCTTAGTTTTTTCCACCCACGATATATATAGCAGCCTGTTCACAATGTTCACAGCGTGTGGATAAGTTTTCCGCTTTTTTGAGTTTTTCAAGAATTGGAAATTCTCCTGTCGATGCCGTCACCTCGTCAAGTACTTGATTTACATGGGTTTCGCATGCGTATTTCTCCATTATTCTTCCTCCTCGGACAATTATGATTATGCACAAAGTTATTCACATTTTACACGAGTTTATCCACACCATATTGTAACAAATAAAAAAGGAGCAGGAAAGACGCCATTTCGTCTCCCTACTCCCTGTGTAAATCTTTTGTGAAGCAAAATAAGTTATCCACAAATTATAATGCGTTATTGTCTGTTAACTCCATTGTCAATTCAACCAGTTTTCCTTGGCGGTATACTTTCACCGTCATCGAGTCTCCCACTTCTTTTTCTGTGTACAAATACTGGCGAAGTTCGAGCATGTTTTCAATCTTTTCGCCATCCATTTCAACAACGACGTCGTACTGCTTCATACCTGCCGCTGCGGCTGGTGAATTTTCAAGAACATCGTCTACTACGACACCTGTGGTTACATCATTCGGAAGCTTCAATGTCTCTTCCTGATGGAAAGACGGTACTTGTTCGACATCAATCAATGTTACACCCATGGACGGGCGTTTCACTTCTCCGTAATGCTCCAAGTCTTCAATGACCGGAATCGCAGAGTTGATTGGAATCGCTAGACCAATTCCTTCGACGGTTGTTTGAGAAATCTTCATCGAGTTGATTCCGATTAGTTGGCCTGCAATATTAATCAGTGCGCCACCACTATTCCCCGGGTTGATCGCGGCATCGGTCTGAAGCACTTCTGTCTGCCAGTCTTGTTGACCATCTTGGTTGAGATCCACCGGAATCACACGTTCTTTCCCGGATAAAATTCCTGTTGTCACCGATCCGAAGAAATCAAGACCGAGTGGATTTCCGATTGCAATGACCGGTTCACCTTGTGTGAGTGCCTCAGAGTCTCCAAATTCAATCACGGTTTCCACATCCGCTGCGTCCATTTCAAGAACAGCTAAGTCTGTCCACACGTCACTTCCAACAAGCTCTGCATTGACTTTCTTCCCGCCTTCAAGTGTGACTTCAATCGACGTTGCTCCGTCCACCACATGATGGTTTGTCACGACAAATGCGCGGTCACCTTCTACTTTATAAATAACACCCGAGCCTGTTCCCGCTTCTTGTTCACCTTGCTGGCTGCTCCAGAAATCACTGACTTCCTGCAGATTCGTGACTCCGACGACAGCGGCTGAGGTCTTTTCCACCGCACCCGTAATATCACTTGTCACGTTCGTGCTGACTTGTTGGGTGGAGGTGATGTTGCCATTTGAGTTTGACGCTCCGGAATTGTTCGGAAGTGCGTTTTGTAGGTTTGGCATGAGAAGCCATAATAACAGTGCCCCGACGAGCACCCCGGAAAGGCCACTTAAAAAGTATCCGACTATACCTCGTTTCTTTTCTGGTTTCTCCGACCGCTTCGGTGGTGTTGGTTCTTCTTCGTATGGATTATATGGTTTGTATCCGTCCATCCCGTTCATCTCCTTTAATCTGTCTCTATATGTAATGTACCCAATGAAGATGAAAATTAGATGAAAATTGGATAAAAGTTTGCTAAAAAAGCCAGCCTCTAGAAAAGAGACTGGCTGGACGAACTTATACTTCCACAAGTGGCGTCGGACGATCTGCATCCGTTTCATGGAGATGGACGAACTCGCCGGGAACAACGCCGCACGACTTGAGTGTCTGTTCGACGCTCATGTTGGCAAGGTCTTTCATATTGTTGTCTTTACTCAAATGCGACAAATAGATCTGTGTCGGTTTCACATCGACCACTTCACTCATGGCAACGGCCGCATCTTCATTGGATACGTGACCAACGTCAGATAAAATTCGACGTTTGACTGACCACGGGTAGCGCCCCATCTGCAGCATGCCCACGTCGTGGTTGCTTTCAAAGACAAACGCGTCCGACCCGCGAATGTGGCCTTTCATGCGGTCACTCACATAACCCGTATCTGTAATGAGCGCGAGCTTCCGTCCGTTCTCATGAAACACGTAGAACATCGGCTCTGCCGCATCGTGTGATACTTGGAACGACTGGATATCGATGCTTCCAAACGACTTCATCGTCTCCATATCAAACTGGAATCGCTGGTCGGTCGGTATGACACCGAGGTGATGATCCATCGCCTGCCACGTTTTCGCGTTTGCATAGACCGGCACTTTGTATTTGCGGGCCATGACACCCAGGCCCTTTATATGATCACTGTGTTCATGCGTCACCAAGATGCCTGTAAGACGCTTGGCATCCCGGTCGATCTGCTGAAACAGCTGCTCCATTTTTTTACCGCTTAACCCGGCATCCACTAAAAAGGAGTGGTCGTCATTTTCAACGTAGATGGCGTTGCCTGTACTGCCACTCGCCAATACACTAAATCTCATGATGTTCTACTCCTCTGTATCGTCTGACTCTTCTGAGTCAATCGGAATGTCCAGCACACGGCTGTCGATCGCATTGACGAAGTACTCTTTCATTGTACCATCTGGAAGCTCAATCAACACGGACCACGTCGGTGAAAATACTTGCGTCTCCCCAAGTTGTGCGAGTGTCGAATACCCAAGTTCGACATTTATCACGTCAGACCCTGGTTGCAGCAGGGCACGATTATACAGCACTTCAATGGCACTCATATACGAAATCAGAGTGCGTTCCTCGTTGTAATCTTCGAGATTGTCGAGATACGTCTGTGTGAAGCCTGTGACTTCGTTGTTCTCATTCCACGTGATCTCAATCGTGGCTTTCGTATTGTAATAGACATCGCGTTCATTCACTTGCTGGAAGAACACCGCGGTCCGCGATTCCGCATCTGAAGACCAGATCTCATACTCGTCTCCATTAAATGCATGCTCTTGCACAATCGTTTCTAGATCCATCGTCTCGGAGACGGCGACTGGTTCCATTAAGGTACCCATTAAAACATCTGCGGATTCGATTGTCACTGCGACATTTTCAAGCATGTCCAGTTCTTCCGGTGTAAAGTTATGAACTGTTCCAGAAACGTACGCCACTTGATTCGGCATATTCGCAAGTCGCGGAACTTCAATATTATCCATCGTTAAGCTCTCTTCAATCGGCGTCGTCCCTGTGAGCGTGCCTTGGAGACCAATCGACTCGTTATAGCGGTCTAAGTAGAGCCACATCAACATGACGTTCAGGATGGAAAACACGACGATAAAAATCGTTTTGGTTCTACTCCAATCCAATCGCGCCACCTCCTGACACTTCTGGTACAATGCGTACCCACGTTCCACTTACTTGATAGTACCAATATGGCTCGAGCACCAAGATTGGCTGAGACGGGTCCCGTCGGACGTAGTATCCCGGCTTGATGTCTGTAATTAAATTCACATCGATGTTTTCTTGAGACGCCAGGTAGTCGTAGATAAATTGACCGGACGGCAACTGCTTACGAGCTGTCCGGAACGGAGACGATTGATTCAGCGTGTAATACGGACGAATATACCGATACACATCGTTCAGTCCCCAGTACTGCGTAAGGTCTGTGGCCATTGAATCACTATAGACAGGCAGACCTTTCAAGTGCAGCTGATAGGAAATCTGCTGCGTGTTGGCATTGATTCGGCTGAGACGATAATCGTCCGTCCACCCCTCATGCTCATTCACAAATTCAATACTATTTGTAATCAGTCGCGCAGAATCTCCAGGAAGTTCCGTTTCGGAAGCCGGATGGACATAACTAATTCGGCGCGGACCGTAATCAATATTCATTAATGCACTGTCATCGGTATACTGCTGAGAAGCGGCCCCAACAGGATTGCTTCGCACCATGTTCGGATTCGTGAACAGGGCGTTTTTAAATTTCTCTGGAGAAATCTCTTCCAGTCCAAATGTATATTCTTCTAAAGGAAGTTGCACCGACGAGACATAGAGCGACAATTGATTTTCACGGCCAATCTCGTTATAAATTGGCAGACGACGATCCATATCCTCTACACGCATCAAGAAATCTTGAACATCTGAATTCAAGACGTCCGCTTCAAAAATTCGCTGAGACACGGTATTGATAAATGTCACATGCGCATTTAACCCATTCGCTCCACTTTCCCAGTGAACGGCAAGGTGATCAAACGAAAAGTCTGGTATAGCTTCATCTGCAAACGGAATGACTTGGCGGAAACTTTGAATCGGAATTTCTGTCGGATACGAAAAGACAATCTGGTTCTGCGCCCGGAGTGCCGTATTGATTTCATCCGGTTGTGCTTCATTATCGATGAGCCTCGGCGAATCGAGGGACCACATTCGCATCAGACCGAGCGTCCCGTCCATCTCATTCGAACTCAAGGAGCCTTTCATTCCGGCTGCCCCGCTGTAACTAAGAAGCATACGGTATGGCTTGACGACATCGCTCGTCCGCTTCTTCTCCGCAATGGCAATATCAATGACCGGCGGTGTATCACGGATAGCGTACGGCGGTGTATAGGTCCAGATAGAGAACGTTAACAGCATACTAAGCGCAATCAGAATCACGAGTACGGCACTTTTCACATGTTCTAAATACCTCATTCCCACTCACTCTCCTCTGGCTCGACCATCAGCGTAAAGAAGATCGTCGTTCCGTACCCTTCTTCACTTTCCGCCCAAATTCGACCACCGTGTGCTTCAATCATTTCCCGGGCAATAGCGAGCCCAAGCCCTGTTCCACCCATGGAACGTGCGCGTGCACGGTCGACACGATAGAAACGGTCAAAAATACGGTCGACATTTTCTTTCGGAATTCCCATTCCGTCATCCGAAATCATCACTTGCATAAAGCCGTCCTTCACCGTAAAGCCGAAACGTACGGTTCCTCCGTCCGGTGAATACTTCAGTGCGTTCGAGATGATGTTGTCGATGACTTGCGTCAATTTGTCCGGGTCAATAGCAACAAAATATTCTTTCTCCGGAAGCATGCGGGAGAACGCCACGTTCTGTGACTTCGACATTTCGAACCGGTCAATGATGCGGTGGAAGAACTGATTGAAGTTCACCACTTCGATTGTCAGGTCATAGTCGCGACTGTCCATTTTCGACAGCTGTAACAGGTCGTTGACGAGGCGAATCATCCGTGCAGTTTCCGTCTGTGTGACTTGCAGGAAGTTCGGTGCAATCGTCTCGTCTTTCCAGGCGCCTTCTGCGAGGGCTTCTAAATAACTGCTCATCGTTGTCAGTGGGGTGCGTAATTCGTGGGATACGTTCGCAACGAACTCACGACGCTCCATGTCGATCTTCTCTTGTTCCGTGATGTCATGCAGGACAGCAATGAGTCCGTTCACAAAACCCGTCTCTTTTTGAATGACCGAGAAGTTCGCGCGTAAAATATACGGCATTTCATGTGTACTATAGTCGAGAGACATCGGCTCTTGTTGGTGGATGAGATCTTCGAACGTCGTATCTTGGTCGATCTGCAGCACCGACGTAATCGGGCGATTCAACACGCTGTCGCGGCTGACCTTCAAAAGCTCGAGTGCCGGGTCGTTGATCAGGATGATGCGGCCTTTGCGATCGGTTGCAAGTACCCCATCTGTCATGTTGGATAGGACGGAAGCGAGTTTCCGTCGTTCCGCATCGGTCGTCGACTGGGCCTCTTGCAAGCGGTTTGTTAAATGGTTGAACGCAATCGCCAGTTGACCGATTTCATCGTCGCCGTAAACTTTTACCTTACGCGAGAAGTTCCCACGTGCCATCGCCTGCGCCTGTTTCCGCATATCCGAGATCGGATGCGTGATGGTCTGCGCGATAAAGATCCCTAAGATGATCGTGATCGCGAGAGAGACAGCGGTTCCCCCAGCAAGAATCTGATTGATTTCATCCATCTGGCTATAGACGTTTTCAATGTTCGACTCTATGTAAAGTGCACCGATGACGTCTCCTTGCCACGTGATCGGTACCGACAAGATCCAAATACGTTCGCGAGATATCTCGTCTAATGAAATAACGTTTTCCGGATTTTCTGAACTGATGGTCCGGCGAACCAGTTCGTCCACAGACCGTTGACCGACGATGCCTTGATTATCGGAATCCGAAGTTCCTAGGATTTGATACCTTTCGTCGATAACGCGAATCTCTTTAATGTCGCTTGAATTAAGTCCAGCCAAAATAGAACGCAGACTCTGTTCTTGAGTCGCGTCCTCTTCGGAACGTTCGCGGATCATCTCTTCACGTACGCTAAATTCAATTAGGCTGACCCGGTCCGTGACGGAATCTTGGAAGTTCGTGACGAATGAATCTTCCAATTCACGGACAAAGTACAGCCCAATGATTTGCATCGCAATTAAGATCAGCAAAATATAGATCAAAACGATTTTGACATGGATTGATTTTAAAAATCCCACTCTATGCATTCCTTCTACTCCTGTTCAGGACTGCGCAGGTAATACCCGACTCCTCGGCGAGTGACGATCCAGTTTGGATGACTCGGATTGTCTTCAATCTTTTCGCGTAGACGACGAATGGTTACGTCAACTGTGCGTACATCCCCGAAATAATCGTAACCCCATACCGTTTGCAGTAAATGTTCCCGTGTCATCACTTGACCTGTATGTTTCGCCAAGTAGTGTAATAGTTCAAATTCGCGGTGTGTCAGTTCAATCGCCTCGTCACGTTTCATGACCATATAGGCGTCCGGTTGGATCGTTAGCGGCCCAATGTGAATGTCATTCGAGCTCGGCTCTACGTCTTCAGCAGGTAGCACTTGTGAACGTCGCATATTAGCTTTTACGCGTGCAATCAATTCTCGTGTAGAGAATGGTTTGGTCACATAGTCATCCGCACCAAGTTCAAGACCTAGGACTTTATCGATTTCGGAGTCTTTGGCAGTAAGCATGATAATCGGAAATTCATGTTTTTTCCGGACTTCACGGCACACTTCCATGCCATCTCTTCCCGGTAACATGATATCTAATAGCATCAAGTCTGGCTGAAACTCTTCCACTTTTGTAAGAGCTTCTTCCCCATCATAGGCACACTCGACTTGGTAGCCTTCTTTTTTTAAGTTAAACTGCAGAATGTCAGCAATCGGTTTTTCGTCGTCAACGACAAGTATTTTCTTGTTCATCTATTTCCCCTCCAACCTTCTATCAAATTGACCCGCTTTTCTCTCTATTTACTCTTAACAATACCATGACCACGTTATTTTCGCATGTATTTCCCGTCATTGTCGGATTTCGTCGAATTATTTCCCGGGAAATGTACCAAGATGTGGAGAACGCTCGTTCAGAAACCCAGAGCTAAGACGGGGGCTCCATAAATGCGCTCTTTGCATTTCTGAAGGTCACGGCTTAGTGAAAGGGTTTCTAGCGTTCGCAACTCGATAACACCTAGATGTGGAGCAGGCTCATCCAGAAACCCGATTCTATATAAATATGAAGTAGTTTGAATCTCATTAGTACACTAATTGCTTTTATTAGGACATTATTTCTTTTGATTAGAACACTAATTCTCTTGATTAGTACACTATTTCTTTTCATTAGATCATTACTCGAATTATGGAAACTAATTCGCTCGCTCAACTACCGCCACCTATAACAAAAACCGTCCACACGTGGACGGTTTTTTCTATTAACGAAGCACTGACATCGGATTGATGTGGGTTCCGTTTTTGATGACTTCAAAATGTAAATGAGTCCCTGTTGAGCGACCCGTATTCCCCATGACACCTAGCTTTGTGCCTTGTGGAACCGTCTGGCCCACAGAAACACTGATGGATGCTAAATGACCATACACGGTCTGGTACCCATTTTTGTGGTCGACAATGACACGTTTTCCGAGTCCGCCATCCCAGCCAGCTGCCACAACAACTCCATTATCGGAAGCTTTGATTGTGAATCCGCTTGGACGAGCAATATCAATTCCTTTGTGCATACGTCCCCAACGGTGACCCATGTGACTGGAAATGTAGCCCCCTTGAGCTGGCCATGCAAACGATCCATTTCCACGTGAAGGAATGACTTTCGTTCCTTTTAACGTGACTTGGTGTTGCACTTGTTTCGTGATTTCTTCTTGTGTCATCTCCATCGATGTTTGCACACCGTTTACTTTCTTGATGACGTAGGTTGCGACGCGTTCACCTTTAGCGCCTTCTGTTTTCACTTTTGTATCGCCTTTGAAGAGACTATCCGTTTCTTCTACAATTTTGTCATAAAGAATATCTTCCGTACGTTTGCGTTCATAGTAAGCTTCAAAATGAATCGCAGGACGCAAAACCGTGACATTCAGTTCTTGACCAATCTTTAATGTGCTATCAGCTGTCAATCCTTCATTTATCGATAAAAGTTCAGCTGTAGTGATGCCGTAAGCATTCGCAATCTTACCGATGACGTCACCTTGTTGCACTTTATACGTCTCTTGTTTTTCCACGCCTGTTAACAAGCGTTTTACCGCTTCATCCACAGAGAGGACTTCTTCCGGTTCAGCTACCATTGTGGCACCGAACACATCTTCTTTTACAATTAAATCCGCAATTCGGGTTTCACCTGGTTTCAATTCGGGTAATGTATCATTAGTATTCTTTCGAGCTTCCAAAAAGTTGAGCTGTTCTTCGGAGATATAGTTCAACTTCACTTTTCGCAAGACTTCATTGTAGGCATCCAAATCTTTCACGTAGGCGGCAACCTCGTTATTGATCGAGATGGCAAATGCATTGGCATTTACTTCAATTAAGTCTTCTACTTGTTGTAAAGTAGCGGCATCATCTGTAACAGGTGTGAACACTTTTTCTTCTACAAAAGAAAAGTTGTTGCCAGCTGTTAAAGACAGTCCGTCGAACTGTGACTTGGAAGCTTCTATTTTTTTCTTAATTAATTGATCTATTTGAGATTTATCGCTTATAGCACCAACATATTGGCCCTCTGTATAAATATGATAAATTGTTGCCAAATTACTATCCGCTGTTTCATTAGCGAAGGCAAAATTAAATGACAAGCCAGAAAGCAACACGACCGTGATGGCTGCTTTTTTTATCACATTGGTCTTTCGTACAGGAAGTCCGTCTGTCGATAAAACAGTAGATTCTTCCTTCGATTGTTTCCAAAACATGATAAAGCTCCTTCCGATTGTTAAGACAGTTCTGTCTAATTTCATGCCCTTCTAATTTACCATAAATTTTAAATCAAAGTGAACGGATAGACCCCTTTGTAATGAAACTGTGAAATTGATTCCTCATTATCCCAAAAAATATAAATGTTTTCCTTAAATTTATTTCTTTTAGCATGTTTTATATGTCTTTTATTTCAGTGATTCACTGAATTATGTGAATTTATACATATTTCGGCAAAATCATAACCACCAGTAGAACTGGTGGTTTGCTCTGCGCCTATAAGGCGCTTTTACTGGCCATGTCTGAA
>NZ_JBHSEF010000018.1:0-8728 GCF_042649045.1 Chryseomicrobium palamuruense
AGGTCGTAGATGGGTACAGGCTTATTCACGCAATTGAGACTTCCTGATTTTGGTTAATCAACACGCGTGATCTGATTCCTTACCTTTTAATTTTCTGGTATTACATATTATTAAGGAAAATTAGAATCATTATTTAATTAGTTCAAGATCGACATTGCTCCTTTAATCTATCCTACATGCAGCCAAACATAAAAGCAGATGCCCGTCTACAAAGGGGCATCTGCTTTGCCTATAATATCAGTGTTTCGGGGCAGCTTGTCATTGATTACTGCGCTTACCTTCATCTTTTCGTCGAAGTCCCAATAGACCCGCCAATCCTAGAAGCCCAATCCAACCCCAATCCATGTCATTATCGTCATCCGCATCAGCGGCAGACACTTGAGTATTTGCATTGTTGTTGCCAGTGCCATTATCTGCAAAAACGGTTGTTCCTGCTGTCGTAAACGTTATCAATAAAGCGAGTAATAGTGCCATTGCTTTTTTCATCTAGAAAAGACCTCCTTGTGAGTTTCTTATTAGTATGGCTCCCGCTATGAATTTAATTCATGGTCCATTAAAAATGTCCATTGTTCAACTAACTGGATGCTTTAGTAAGATCAACGGGCTGATAAAATGATTGAGCAATTATATGATGTGTATCGTAATGACGTATATCATTTTTCATTGTACATCACTAACAATAAACAGAAAGCAGAAGACATTACTCAAGAAACTTTTATAAAGGTAATGAAAAACCTACATCATTTAAAAGACGAGAACAAGAGAAAGACATGGCTCATGTCAATCGCATTGAATACTGCCACTGCTTTGAAAAGAAAGCGGAAATTGATTAATTTCTTACCACAACTCTTAAATTGAGGCACAAGATGAGAATTGGACAAGCGCTGGTATCCACATTCGCTGTGGATACCAGTGTTTACTGCGCTTTCCTGTCCTCGATTTCCCAACGTTTCAAAGAAGGGAACGGATCATATGCCCATTCAATCCGGCCGTTGAATTTATACATGCCATAGTGAAGATGTGGCGGAAACTTGCCAGAAGTCCCTTTTTTCCCGTATCCGGAATTTCCCACAAAACCGATGATCATCCCAGGCTCTACAATGTCGCCTTCTTTGACGCCTTTATCGAAATACGCCAAATGGGCGAAGTAATGGTACGTATTATGGATATCGCGGATTCCGACACGCCATCCGCCGAAGTCATTCCACCCCATGACTTCAATCACGCCATAGGTGGTAGCTCGCACAGGGACACCGTATGAAGCAAACAAATCCGTCCCTTCATGCATTCGGCGTCCACCCCAGCCGCGGCTAGCTCCCCATGTACTACGGTAGCTATAATCCCTTGCGACAGGAAGGGGAAAGGCGTGTTTATCTAGGTCAAGTACTTGAAAATGTTTGTAGATCCGTGCAATGGTACTAACTTGCCGAACTGCTTCATCACTACCGTAATAATTTTTAAGTGCCTTCTGAAAATTAGCTTCAGAGTGACCGAATTGACTCAAATAAGTGGACAGTGTCAACATCACGTCTTCATTGTTCTCTCGGTCTGCCTTGCCATCCCCATTCCCATCCATTCCGTTCCCGCCGAAAAATGCGATGGTAGAAAGTCGCGTATCGTTCTTATCCGGATTCAAGTCACCCACCCAAAATTCATCTGAAAATTGAAGAGCGATGGGGCCATCTCTCTTTTTTAAATCGTTGCGCACCTGTTGAATATTTCGCTCGTACTTGTCCACTGCAGCCAAATAGTACCATGGCAAAGACCAATTGGAATAGAATTGGTAATAAGCCATACGCTCGTCTAAAATCTGCTCTTTGGTCTGTTCGCCTTCAGCATCTACAACGGAGACAAAGGCGAAAAAGCCAATACTCCCAAGAAGCATATATCGAAATTTCTGGAACACATCAAAATCCTCCTTAATTTATCACGTTCCATAGTTTCTGCATTACACTTCGTTTTATGCATTTATTGAAATGAAAGAAGAATTTCCGCCTACTTAGAAGGAAATTGACGGATGGATAAAAATAGTTAAACACCAAAAATTCCAAAATAGGACGAAATTAGCTCTTAAAAAAGTAAAAATTACTGCGTAACGTAGAGAATATAATGGATGTAATTCTTGATAATAACTAGAATAGGTGACGGTATTGAAGGGAAAGTATATTATAGTGCTTTCTTTTTTTATTCTTTTAAGTTCCATTTTTTAGATAAACTTTGATGTATGTGCTCAGAAAGGACGTCGCCATTACGAAAGTACTGGGGAAGTGGTGTGGGATATAAAGACCGAAGAAAAAATAATTGGCCTTACATATGATGATGGTCCCTATCGGAAATATATTGCTGAAGTTTTAAATTGATTAGCTAAATATGATGCTATAGCAACGTTCTTAATTATTGGAGAAAATGCAGAGAAATATTCAAGACATGTATTAAGAATACATGATGAGGGACATGAAGCAGCAAATCGCACATATACGCATCCTTCAAAAACGACAATTGCACATTAAGAGAAAGAACTAAAAAACAAACGAAATAATATACAGTAATACAGGGTCTTACCCAAATTTGCTTTGACCTGTTGGTGGACAATATACAAATGGCATGATAAAGGCGGCCGTGGACAAAGGATATAAGGTTGTAATGTAATTTTGGCACCTGGATACAGAAGATTGGAAAAATCCGGGTGTTAAGAACGTTGTAAATAAAGTGGTGAATGTTACAAAACCAGGACATGTCATACGTTTTTATGATGGTGCTGGTAATTGTAAACAGACTGTGAAGGCATTTGAAGCATTTGTTCAGGTTGGATAATCTTGGTTATGTGCTTATTGAGCTTGGGCATCTACTAGTTATCTGAAACATTGCCAAGGTCGTTGAGAACGTAAATATGGAACAGGGTTTCGAATGGATTGAGAATACCCTCGTATCCAACCTTCTAAGAAGCAAGTCGATAGATTCATTACATAAAATATTGAAATCTAACTACTTACAGAAAAATCGTTCATCCAGAAGAACCCAATCTTACCTATAAAGGATATTGGTTAGATGAAATTACAACTTTGAGTAAATAACTTATGGCTCTTTTATTAATTGGGCTTTGTTAAAGGTAAGGCTTAATTTTATTAAGGTGTGAGTATTTGTGAACTGTTATACTTAAACTAACGGGGCAGGTTAGTTGAATAAGGATTTTTAAAAACTAATATGTACAGATAGGGGTATAAAATACAATAATTATTCACTTATTGTATAATGTTTTTAGTTGAAAACTTATAGTTTTTGGTAAGGAGGAGTGAATTTTCATGGGAAATAATACGGATGAAAAATTGTATCGTCAAATCGTGGAATCGACCACGGAGGCAATTATTATTCAACAAGATGGGAAATTTAAGTATATAAACCCTTCAGGAGTAGACTTTTTACGGGCTGCTTCCAGTGAGGACGTTATAGGTAAATCTGTATTCGATATCGTACCCGAGGAGTATAAAGTGCTGACAGTAATGCACACAAAATCGATCCTTGATGAAAATAAACCAACTGGTATTATCGAAAAACAATTAAAACGGTTTGATGGTTCACTAGTCGATGTAGAAACAAACTGTACTCCTGTTTTGTATGAGGGTAAAAAAGCGATTCAATCTGTCGTCAGAGATATAACAAAGCGTAAAGAAATCGAAAAATCACTCGTAAAAATGTCCAAAGAAATTAACACACTATCAGCTCCAGTCGTCCCTATATTGGAAGGGATCGCTGTGTTACCCCTAGTAGGTTCTATCAATTATGAAAGAGCGAATTATATTTTAGAACATGTGCCTTTAAAAGTACAGGAACAGAGTGTCCATACTTTGATTAGCGATTTTTCAGGCATCTATGAACTTGATGCAATGGTAATCCAATGTCTGTTTGAAACTAGTGCCATTCTTGGTTTGCTTGGTGTTCGTTCTATTGTAACGGGGATAAGACCCGAAATTGCCCGAAGTGTTGTTCAGCTCGGAGCCGATTTATCGCTAATACAGATATTTGGAACTTTACAGCAGGCAATACATGATTTGGTGTTAAAGGATGGCTCCGTAAGTGTTTGAATAGGATATCAACTATATTCCGTGATATATTGTTATCCATCTTCATTACAGAATTGTTTTCTGGAGTCCAAGCAATCATGAGACGGCTTTTTATTATTGTGCTAATGGGGCAGTTTGGTTGAATAAGAATAGTGAAACATAAAATAGAAAATAAAACATAACAGAGCAATGTATGAAGTGGTTTACAACCAGATTAATAGTAGGCCTGATTGCATTGGTGGGAGCATTTTTTACAGAGGATATCGCTAGAATGACAGGTGAATTGGATCGAACCCTATTGTTAATTAGTGTTGTGGTTGTGTTCGTTTTAACTCTATCCTCATTCTTTAGTATTGCTAAAGCAAATAGGAATAAAATTAAAAGGGAGATTGTCGCTTCTATCTTTGTTGCGTTCATTCCGTTAGCAGCATTAGCAGTAAATGGGTTACTATTTACTGTTTATTTTGTTGGCAAATAACTAAAACACCTTCTGACGTAGCTAAATAGCTAGGTCGGAAGGTTTTTTAATACGGACCGGTGGAGTGATTCGTATCTCCCATCTGATAATTCGATGCTTCTCCTGGCTTCGTACGCGGATGAGTCGATTGTTGATCCGGACTCTGGCGTTTTCGATTCAATACATCTACAGCAAATGCGAAAGCAAGTACACCGCCAATGATTCCAAAAAAGATTCCCATGTGCTCCCGCCTCTCATGAAATGGATTGCTATGTATAGTGTACCAGATATATACAGTTTGGAAGGTGTCATTTATACTATGTATAGAATGAAGAGAAAGATACGGGGTGGGAAATTTGAGATCAAAAGTGTTGATTCTAGGAACATTTCATATGGCTGAGGAATCAGGTTTAGATACAGAGAGAAGACAGACAGAAATAAAGGAGCTAGTCGCTAAACTCGCGCAGTTCCGACCGACAAAAATTGCATTAGAAATGGTACCGGAAGACGGGGAAGTCTGCCAAGAGAAATATTCGCGGTACCAGCAGGGTACGTATGAACTTGAAATGAACGAGTACTATCAACTAGGCTTTCGGTTAGCTGATCAGCTCGAGCACGCACAATTGTATCCGGTCGATTGGATGGGAGTAGCAGACCGCGGATACGGGGAAGTCGAGTCCTGGGCTCGTGAACACCAACCAGAACTGCTCGAGGACATGTTGAAAAACCTGTCGTTTCCCGCGCTCAAGCCTGAGAAAGACTTACTTTCTTATTATCAAGAACTGAATGATCCTGTCTTCCTCCAACAAGTAGATACCTTTTACTTGAACGTCGCTAGAATCGGGACCATCTCCAACAACGTAGGCATCGATTGGTTGAGTTGGTGGTACAAACGAAACTTGATCCAATTCGCCAACCTGACCCGTCTCGCCGACTCTCCAGACGAGCGCATTCTCTTCATCGTCGGTGCGTCTCATGTGCGGATTGTGGAGAACTTTTTGCGGGAGAGTGGGTGTGTGGAGGTAGTGGGGGCTTTAGACTATTTAAAAAGCTAAGCAATCAAAATGCTAAAATGAAAGTAAAGAACTGATTCTATGGTAAAAGAGGAGGCCACCTAAATTGATCATCTACGAAGCAACCATATCTGAATTTCTAAGCGATATCGAGAATGAAGTGATGGTCGATCGTCTGTATGAAGTGTATCGCGAGAAGATTGGAAAGACATCGAAAAATGAAATCCGTTCTTGGGATCATTCACTTCAGCGAATGTCGAACGTTCTTCGTGACCGCCAAATTCCAAGAGATGCGAAGGCCGCCATTGAGTTCAAAATTCCGAACACAGGGAAACGTGTGGACTTCATTATTGCCGGGAATGACGGAGCAGAGGACCATGCCGTTATCGTCGAACTTAAACAGTGGGAATCTGTGGAGAAAGTTGAACGAATGGATGCGGTAGTCGTCGAAACCTATCTAGGTGGGGGCCGCCGTCAAACAACACACCCTTCGTATCAAGCGTGGAGTTACGCCGCACTCATCGAAGATTTCAATGAAGAAGTGCGCACACTTCCTATTCATCTGCAACCGTGCGCTTACTTGCACAATTACATAATTGAAGAGAAGGATCCACTTATCGATGAACATTACCAAGAACACCTCGAGAAAGCTCCTGTTTTTCGTAAAGGTGAAATGCAGAACTTGCGAAACTTTATTAAGCAATACATCAAATACGGGGACAGCAATAATGTCATTGAGAAAATAGAAAATGGTCGTATCCGTCCGTCCAAATCTTTGCAAGATTCGATGGCCAGTATGTTGCAAGGAAATCCGGAGTTTGTCATGATCGATGATCAGAAAATTGTCTATGAACAGATTATGAATTACTCAAGGACGCTATTAGAAGCAGATAAAAAAGGTGTGTTCATTGTAAAAGGTGGTCCTGGAACAGGTAAGTCCGTATTAGCCATTAATCTTCTCGTGCAGCTGATACAAGATGATTATTTTGCGATGTATGTGACGAAGAATAGTGCTCCACGTGACGTCTATGCAACGAAGCTCAAAGGCACGATGAAAAAGAAGAGTATTGATAATTTGTTTAAGGGGTCTGGAAGTTTTCATGCAGCAGATCCGAATGAATTCGATGTACTAGTTGTCGATGAAGCCCACCGGTTGAATGAAAAGTCCGGTCTATTTAGTAATTTGGGAGAGAATCAAGTCAAAGAACTACTCAATGCAGCGAAGTTCAGTGTGTTTTTTATTGATGAAGCCCAGCGAGTGACGATGAAGGATATAGGAAGCATCGACCTTATCAAGAAATACGCGAACGAGCTAGGAATCGAAGTCTTTGAAGGGGAACTTGCCTCTCAATTCCGCTGTGATGGGTCGGATGGATATATTGCATGGCTTGATGATGTTCTGGAAATTCGTGAGACAGCGAATGCACATGATTTAGGTATGGACTATGATTTCCGGGTGATTGATTCTCCAACAGAACTACTAAAAATGATTCGAGATCGCAATGACCGCAATAACAAATCTCGTCTTGTCGCAGGATACTGTTGGGAATGGGTGAGTAGTGGGAAGAATGACCGGGAAGTGCACGATATTGTCATAGAGGAACATGACTTCTCAATTAGCTGGAACCTTGGAAATGATATTTGGGCTATTGCATCGGAATCGATTGACGAGGCTGGGTGCATTCACACATGTCAGGGACTAGAATTTGATTATGTCGGAGTGATTATTGGGGATGATCTGCGATATGAAAACGGTCAAGTTGTCACTGATTACACAAAACGCGCAAAGACGGATTCATCGATAAAAGGCATCAAAAAGAAAATGAAAGAACAGCCCGATGTGGCCCGGCGAGAAGTAGATGCCATTATCCGTAACACCTACCGCACACTGATGACTCGTGGACAAAAGGGATGTTACATCTACTGCACGGATAAAGCACTAGCGGATTACTTCAAATCACGATTAGTTAAAGTTTATAAAGAGCAAGTCGAAGTTCAAGAGTACTTAGTTGCGGAGACGAAAGAAGAGTATTGAAGAGCCAGAGATGGCTCTTTTAATATTGAGACTTTAAAGGGAAAGCTTTGATGCATCAAAAGAAATTCCATTTATAAGAACTGTAATGACTAAAAACCGTCTAACTTTAAGTCAGAACAAGTTCCGTGAAAACGAATGGAGGAAATTTCGATGTGGGTACTATTAGGCGGATTGGCCATCTTAGCTACAATCATAAATATTTATTTGTTTTCGAGAGGAAAGGACTTCAGATTCGCAATGGCGGCAGGATTATCCTTCACAGCGCTCACACTATGCGCAGAAATTAGTTTGGTGGCGATTTGGATTGCAAGAGAGGACTGGTCAGCTGCAAGCGAGCTCGTGAATTACCAATGGGCACTATGGTTTGCGACATTCGCTTCGATCATCCTCAATATGTTGCCTTTGTTTATGGGGAGTAAAGGAAAGGTTAGTAGTCGGCATTCCTAATTTAGCTGAATTAAAATGCGATTTAGCGGTCTATATCCAAGAGGTAATTCAAATAATCTCTATGGGTGAACATTGTGAATTACAGATCAACGTTATCGTGTCAGTAAAATGCCGTTGATAAAAATTCCACAAGGGAATTTTAACTTGCGGGTAACTTGCAGTTTAATAAGAATGAGCAAAGAAAAGTGGCGTGAAAACGAGATATTCTTAGAGATTTTAACTTGCAACACGCGTGTTGATTAACCATTTTTCCCCATTGAAATAGAAAGAAAAAGAGAGATGCTTCCTGTAAAATGTAAGTTACCACACCAACATTTTCGAAAAGGGGCATCTCTCATGACCAAGAATACCACGTTCCAAAAGCTGATTCAAAACTTTCTTTCTGATGTAGAACTGCAGGAGATCCTAGCGGAATTCGAATTTGAGGACAAGGCGCGCAAATGTACCGTCTCCGTACTCCTCTCCTATCTGACAGGAGCTGCGATGAATGGCTGGAAGAGCTTCGGCCACGCCGCAGATGTCGGTCCCAGTGCCGGATTGGTGCCCCTTGACCATTCCTCCCTCTCCAAGACGGTGACCCACCTCGACTATGCGATCATGAAACGGGTCTTCGAAGTGATCAGCGGGAAACTGAACCGGGCCGCCCGGCGCCGCCTGAAGATTCCAGGATCCCTTCTATCCATTGATTCGACAACGATCACGGTCGGGAAGACAC
>NZ_JBHSEF010000019.1:0-26909 GCF_042649045.1 Chryseomicrobium palamuruense
AATGAATTAAAGTTGATTATTAATTTCCAATTCCTTTAATTTTAGTGCTTGACATATTACCACTGGGCTTTTTTCAAACTCTTCTGATAATGCTTTAGCAGCTTGATTATGCCCATTGCCAATAGAGGCAGAAAAAATTAATATTTTTTGAACAATCATTAACTCGCCCCCTTATTGAATAACAATGGCATGTAAATAACGCTAATTAACAATTTAAGCAATAGTATTATACATTCCTTATATAAAAATTCTCTTGGCAAGAAAAATCATTGAGTAATGATTCACCGATATGGTTAAGGTTTCTGTTGGGTCTAAATCCTTCTTCATTTTTACTAATAAGGATTTAGTGATTTTCCTTAATTTGATTGAATCGAATTAAGGATCTTACCTCATCCTAATTCTTGAAAGGATGGATGATGGTGTCACAAGAATTTTTAAATTGGTTTCAAAATATGGGAATCATTCCCCTGTTTTTAATCATGATTATAGAGGGATTATCTATTCCGTTTCCTGGATTTTTTTTGTTTATAACATACGGACATATACTGTCTCCTTCAATAGAAGAAATAATGGTATTGGCTTTTGGTATGAGTTTGACGTATACACTTTTTAGCTTTGTTCCCTTTTGGCTTGGAAATAAGTTAAAGAATAAAATAAAAAAGCGATTTGAACGTAAAGTCAAATTAGCGCAACGTTGGTTTCATTAATATGGGGAATGGAGCATATTTCTTACACGGCTATTAGGGATTGGCTACATTTCCTTTGTTGCTGGAATGAGTGCAATAAAAAAGTGGAAGTACGGTCTTCTTACTTTTTTCGGTATTTATTTGTGGTCCTTCACTTTGCTATATTTAGTCCAAATCTATAAAGGAGAGATAGTAAAGTTGTAATTGAATTAGTCCAAATGTATAAAAATTATATCTTTATCGGTATAGGAATGACTACTCTCATATTTATATTAATTAAATATCGACTTCACCATATTCATCATATGGAGAAAAGTTGAGTTTTGAGATCAACGAGAATCACAGAATCTAAGCAAACAAAGCTTTTATTTTTAATATTATTAAAACGGACAAGTGGTATTCGTCGATTGCATATAAATTCTTCTGTTGCACTCCCAGTTCCTTTTTATAAGCTAAATCGTTCTTAATATAATTTTTAATCAAGCAAATTTATGGGACTAAGTGTGCTCTCTTTACTAGGGGTACGACCGAGATACCAGTAAAAAAAGGTCATAGCATGGAAATTAATTCCTATGCTATGACCCTAAAAACAAATCACTTCTTAATTAACTGCAATATATTTCCACTAATCTAATTCTCTAATTTTTTTGTTTGTTAATCCTAGAGCTGCTACCAATATGATACTAACACCAGCTATACTCATGGATAGGTCAGTTCCTAACTTGTCTAATGAAAATCCAAATATACTATACCCAACAGGAAGGAGTAAGAGACCTCCAAACATCTGGAAACTAACTACACGACCTAATACTTCTTCTTCAATTAATTCTTGGGTTGCACTGTCCCAAATTATGATAAAAGCTGTTAAACAAAAACCTATAGCTGCTAATAAAAGAAGTGATACTAATAAGGGTGGAGTGAACGATATACCTAATATAAACAGTCCAGATAAGGCCATGAATAAGTAATATAAAATCCCTCGTTTTGATATCCTTTCCAACCTACCGATAAGAGTAGCGCAGATCAAGGCTCCTATTGCCATAGCAGCAAGGAAAATTCCGTAAGTTTGTACTCCATTAAATGAATTGTCTGCATACACTGGTAAGATAATTACATCAAAGGCTGCTATTCCAATGTTTGATAATGAACCAATTAGAATACTTGCTCCTAGCCAAGGCCTCTTTTTAATTGCAGACCATCCCTGGGTGAAATCCTTCCAAAAAGTTGTTTTTTCAGTGGGAGTGTCTTCTGTTTTTTTCTTGGTAGATCGTATGGCTATTAAAGAAACAAAAAGTGCAGATAGTAAGAATGTTATTGCATTTACTGTATATGCAATATAAAGACCGATAGCTGCTACAAGAAATCCACCAACTACCGGCCCAATCATATCACTAACCTGTTGAGAAATAGCTCTTAATGAATTAGCAGATAATAACTGAGTTTTATCTACAATTTGAGGTGTAATACCACGGACAGCAGGTCTATATAAAGTGCTAATTAAGCCGAGAAAACCTGTAAGGAGATACACGTGAATTAGTTGTAGATTATCTGTAAGAAGTAGTACTGCAATTCCAGATACCGCAAGACCTCGAAGAAAGTCTGATATTACTAGAATTTTTTTCTTTGGCCAACGATCTACAAAAACACCACTGACAAGTAAAAATATTAGCTGGGGGATGATAAAAAAAGTATGAGCTAACCCTAATTCTGTTGCGCTACCTCCTGCCCGGAAGACTAAAAAGGGAAGACAGGTAATATATATAGCCAGCCCAAACATCGAGATGCTCTGCCCGGTCCAAAGCAAAGAGAAAGAACGATTGTGTAATACTTTCATTATGTTAGGTAGTTTAAGATTCATAAATTACTCCCTATAATCTAAAGGATGAGAGTATATATACTCTCATCCTTCGAATCATTTATTCTTGAAATCCTGTAAATTTCCATATAGATCCGGTTGGAGCTGAACAAACATCATACTGTTACCATCAGGACTGAAACGTACGCAGGTAGGCATATTTAAACCTTGAATTATAGGGGCAGAAAACCTGTAATCTTTGCTTTCAAAAGGATTAATTTCTAATATTGTTCCTTTATGTGGCTGAGTTACGTATAACATTTTGTTTACAGGATTTTGAATCATCCCACCCTTCCAATCCAATCCAGAAGCAATTAAGTTTCCTTTTTTCACTAAGTCCATGTAATCAGTTTCGGTTTCAGGATCCTTAACAATCTGACCAAGTGCAGAGCTGCTTGACACATTGAACTCTTGACCATCTTCAGTAAAAATCTTTGTTTTCCATCCGGCACATCCACTGTACATGCTCCATTCGTATTCAAAATTATCAGGGAATGATTCTAGCGGTAAAATTCCTTCTAGCCCTGGCATAGGCACAGCAGGAATATTTTTAATCAATACTTCTTTAGAACCGGTTTCAGGATTTATTTTTAAAACTCTATTTGTTGTTATGCTCTCTCTTTCTACAACTTCTAAATAGTCACCTAAGTACGTTAAACTAAATGCCTTTGTAATCCGTCTAAAAAAGGAAAGTTTTCAGTACTATCCCCCCCTAAACTTACATCTATAATTCTATTAGCCCAAGTCTCGCATACATATATTCTCCCATCTTGTAAAGGGACTATACTTGAAGGTCCTTTTAAACCAGAAGCAAAAGGGGCAACGTCTAAGTAATTTCCAGGTTTCGTTATGTCTTTAATTCTTCCAGCAGTTGTCTCAGAAACTAATAATCTTCCATCAGGTGTCCATTCCATGTGTGAAGGGGTCATTAGGTTTGAAGCATGGAGTTCAACTTTCAAATTAAGTTTTGTTAAAGTCGTCTGCATTACTGAAACCTCCCTGATATTTATTATTGCACAAAGCAACACTCTTATATTATCACAATAGTCAGATATTTTAAACCCATAAATTTGTAAAAATGGTTTTTTATAAAAACTTCTCATCTGTTATATCTTTTCAAAAACTATAGTATTAGGATATTGTTTGAGAAAAATTCTATAAAAGAAGAAGACCCTTTGCTAAAATACTGCATAAGCCTTATTCCATAAACGGGCCATTACCAGAGCAACTCTATTGTCAATTCACATTTCCTTAATCCACCTTTTAATTCATATGTTCTTTTACTTTCTATGTAAATAAGCCCCTTTAGATAACCAATCCAAAGGGGTAAAACAGTGTAACTTTTTTATTATTCCCAGTTACCTCCACAAAGACTCCTAAAGCCTATTTCACCCATTTAACCCGTTCCTCTACAAGAATTCTATTTATTAAAAAAACTCTAATGATTAAGGATTACACCAATCACAATAAGCAGGTGAAGAGGTTTTAACACCATCCTGGCGCGGAAGAGTTTCCCTAAAATCACAGATTGGACAACCATATACTTCGTTTGATATTTGTTTTGACTTTAACCCGCAACCTGCACAGGGCAATCCTTTAACATAATCAACAATCCCCCATCCGGGGCATGAACACTTCGGGCACAACGTTGCTAACCGTCGAACCATTTTTTCTGCAAGTTCAGTGATAACCTTCATTCTAGTGGGGTTCATATGTGCCCTCATGTCAGTTTGAATAAGTGCCTGACCGTCAGTGGAAGCAGAAGCGCAACGTTTAATGGCTTCCTTTACGTCATCTATTTGGTTTAATCCTTTGAAGGTTAATCCAGGTAAAAACTCGGAATTCGGACTTACAATAAGTGCATGTGCAGGAAAATCCGATTTCAATAAAAAATCATCCATATCATTCCATGTTGAAACTGTTTTTGAAGCATAATTGGTCTTAGTACTTAACGTATGTTCTACAATCTCAATTCCACGTTCATTGTCAATCCATATAAGAATTTCATGATCCTGGGCGATAAAAGGAAAATTATCATAAGGTCCAAAACTTCCTTCATTCGCAATACCATACGGTAGTCCAAGATGGTCCATTCCCATTTGTACTTTTTTTCGCAGCGTCTCTAATGGTGTCCCCTTACGCTCTATTTCACCAGTAAAAGTCCCCAAACCATCGGTATTTAACCCTTCAGGAGTAACAATTGAAAGCTGTAACAGATTATGAAAGGGAGGACCAATAGCCAGCTCTTTTCCGTGCATAGTCGCTAAAACTGCTTTACGACCAGAATATGGATGATCTGCGTAATGTTGTTTTTTGATCATAGTTTTTCAACCCCAACCATATTTAAATATACTTGTTATTGATGATCCACAACTCGCGTAGACACACCATTAACAGTATCTATCAATAGGCCATATACTCTAATTTCCGAGGGCATCAAAGGATGCCGACGAATCAAGTTTACAGACTGTTTAATACCATCTGTGACTGTTTTGCTTCCCTCTATCCATTGAGCCATATCGTTTGCTGTAAATCCAGGGAAACAATGTTTAAAAAGATATTCTACGGTTTGAATCTTAACCGCTGGAATTTTTGTTTGTATGACTTTGGAAATTAAATTACTAGGGTCCGAAATAGATTCATTTCTATCTGCTGACCCTATAACGAAAATTTCCTCTACATTTTCTTGATAAACTGCTATAATTATGTTACGCATGAGACTATCGTATGGTTCTGAGATAACCGGGCCATAGCTTTTTAATACCATTATTTGTTCCGGGAGAAAATGAGACGCAGAATTTAACCATTGTTCCAATGGTTCCTCCATCCCAACTATACATAATACTTTTTTCCTATTGTCTGGGTTAGTTGAAATAGGTTCATTTTCGATTTGTTGATTATTAAATATTTTATCCGCAAACATGATCAACACTTCCTTTCTTTATTAATGATAGAAATTATTGAAGCCATTGTGCTATTGAATAATAAAGCGGTATTCCGAAAATCAAATTAAAGGGAAAAGTAATCCCTAGAGACAACCCTAGATAAATGGATGGGTTAGCCTCAGGAACTGAGGTTCTTAATGCGGCAGGAGCAGCAATGTACGAAGCACTTCCAGCTAGCACCCCCATCAATGTAGTACCTCCTAGCGAAAGACCAATGTAATTCCCGACAAAAATCCCCAAAATGCCGGATAATACAGGCATAAAGATTGCAAAGAGCAGGATTTTCCATCCATGTTTTTTCACTTCAGGAAGCCTTTGACCAGCGATCACACCCATATTGAGTAAGAAGATCATCAAAACACTTGGATAAAGGTCTATAAACAATGGCTTAACAGCAGGAAGAGCACCCTCACCCGCAATCCATCCGATCACAAGACTTCCCAGCAAAAGCAACACACTTTTTCCAAACAGGCTTTCTTTAATCACTTTTGTATTAATTAAACCACTGACCATTGGCTTGCCTGCAGTGAATCCGATATTTTGTGACAAAGAATGCCCTTGATTTTCTTCATTCAGTTTCAACAAAAGCAAGGAAACAAAAATAGCTGGACTTTCCAGTAGAACAACTAAGACATTCATAAAACCTTCATACTTTGTTCCAAATTCACTAAGAAACGAAATAGCAGCTCCGTAGGTAACAATACTCACCGACCCGTATGTCGCAGCCAGGCCGATGGCATTCTTAAAATCCATTTTCATGAAACGGAGGATAAATAACACGATTATAGGTATAAAAGTACCTAAAAACAGGGTTCCGAGGATAGGTTTTATAACAGTGCTCAATGAATAATGGGAAAGTTCGATTCCACCTTTGATTCCTATCGCTATCAGAAGATATATGCTTAACGTTTCACTTAGCGCCGTTGGAAATTTTAAATCTGATTTCACCATTGCTGCGAGTATTCCAAGTGCAAAAAACAACACAACTGGAGATAGTAAATTTTGAATAATAATATCAGTCACTCTTTAGTCCTCCGATTCTACTACCAGTGTTGACCGACGATATATAATCCCTTTAGCATGTAAAATAGCTGGTTTATCTTCAACTTACCCATTCTATATTCTTAAAAGGGTCTTTTAAAGATCTCCCAAGTTTGATTTTATTAAGACTTTAGTTTTTCCTCTAAATTACACGATAATTTAAAGACCATAATTCGTTCACCGGTTCTTGTGCTAATATCAGTGTGAAATATCATTACTTCTTCACCGGTTTTATCTCGAATGATTTCATCTAATTTGTCTCGACCTGATTCCACCAAGTGAGAACGAATTTGTTTGATCGACAACAATCCTTCCGTTGTTTCAGAGAGCTTATATTCAGCGGGTGTTAAGACTCCTTTCAAAACCACAATTACCATGTCGCGGAGAATATCGGTCTTGACCGTAACGGATCCGCGACCTAGAAAATCCTTCTCCCATTGCGATAATGCTTTGCTGATTTCTGCTTCTATTTGACCTTTTGTCATATTGCCCCCCCTAACAAAAAAATCGGTATGAGATATCACCAAATATAGTGATATCTCATACCGATTTATTTCAAACTAACTACAAAAGTCTTTAATTATATTTTCACAAGGACAATGACACATTACCCAAGTGCTAATACATTTTCCCTTTGTAGTTATATTGATAATCTATCGTAGCTTTTTATTGTAAATTTATTCTACCTTTAAGCAGTTCGGTTGTCAAACTCAAAATATATCTATATGTTTCTTTATCAGTTGGCAATCTCCTATTTGAGATATGCTAAGCGTTTGGATTCAAAGGGCCAAATTTACTCTACACCCCTCACTCCATCATTGGATGGGACATAGTTTCCCTATGTTCAAACTTTAGACCAGTACTAGTACTTTCGGAAGTTCATCAGTTCCTACCCCTGGGAACTATTCTAACCTTGTCTAGTTTATTAACCGTGCGGCATATTCGTTGGTATACCTTTTAGCCAATATTTTTAGCTGGTGTAGTTCCAAATTTTTTTCTGCACACTATTTAGCTTGGGTCTGACTGACCACTTGCCCTAAAAAGAGCAATCGGCTGTTCAAATTCCTTCCTTATCACAGTGTTTTGGACATTAAAAGACATCCTCTAGTAAATATTCCTTGAGGAGGTTATCGTATAAAAAAGAACCGGCCGGGTTTTGTCCGGTTTTACTTATTACATTTTTCTTAGATATACAACTCGAATTTAAAATGACTATAAATATTTGTAACATTAGCAAGGTTTATATAACTTTTTCTTTGATTAACTAGCCCGATTGCGGAAGAACACTAATGTTTTAAAAGTGTGTTCTTTTAAATTAACTTATTTAACAATATATTACTCCTATGACGAATACCTTTAGAACTATGCTTCGCCTTCATCACAATAACACCTCGATTTTCAATGATTTTCAATGTTTGACTCGTCCATGCGCCATTGCTATTAACAAGATTTACAAGTAAACAATGATAAATAGCATTCCAGTTATGAGTATTAGGCGATGATAAAATCAACATCGACAACGAACGATTCTCACGCTCTACTTCTATAATATTAAATTGCTTTCCATTTGTCATATGTACTTTAGCAATCACATATCGTCTTTTCGTAACACCATCACTTAACTTTGTAAATTTACGTTCTCCCAAGCCTTCCGGTAGCACATCGGTAAATGCTCTAATTTCCACTACATTTGGATGCTGTTCCATTACTTTCAACACATTAATAAAATCATTTAGCTCACCTTGAGCCTGGATTTCGTGCAACATTTGATGCTCTAGCCCTCTTGCTAGATGTTGACCTCCACTATCTGCTGTAGATCGCATTGAATCATTATTACCATAGTATTTCTTAGTATTTTCATCTTCTTTCGTTCGCTGCTTTGAGGAACTACTTTTAATTCGTTTGATTTTAGGTACCAATGTATATTCATGTTTCAACTGATTCATTTGTACAAGATCAAAGTCTTCCGTGGAGCCATCGACTTGTTCATCTAATGTAAGGCCCTCTTCATCGTCCATTTTATTTACGGCGCGATAAGTATATTTCTTCGCCTCATTCGATTTCACTTGATCTTGTATTTCTGGATGTGAAATTGAGATATGTTTGTATGGAATATATTTATTTTTCACATTTACGATTTGTAGAACTGTCCACGAATTATTATTCTCTTTTACACGAACCGTTATGGTAATCGATTGTGTAAGGCCCCATTCAAATATCAAAGCCTTTTCCTGCAACCAAGTAAAGGCTATATTTTCATAGACTTGCCGTAAATCACGATTCGTTAGTAACCAAACCAATTGATAAATAAAACCTGTTTTGGTGTATTTCAGTTCATAAGATGATGAAAAGCTAAGATGAATTTTATTAGGTTCGTATGTTTCAGTGAAGAATTGAGGAAATGAATTCGATTCAAACAAGCGATATAAAAGAAAGCCGTTCGGAGCTAAAATGCTACGCAACACTTCAATGACTGGTAAAATGACATTCTTGCCATCAAAAGAGAACACGAAACTACGGGAAGTTGCAGAATCACTGCTTCCTTGAATAGACCAAGGGCGTTTGTGATATTTAACACTATTAGGATAAATAGTCATATCGATTTCTTGTACACCTTTAGGAACTTGACTAGCCGTAATGATGCCATCAGTATAATAATGTTGGATTGCTAGGCATGGTAATGTACCCCAATCCATTAAAATACCTTCTGTACGACCTTGTGAGCGAAAATAAGCTTTAATCATCATTTTATGATCACATCGGAATGGCTCACCAATCCATATCAGTTGTGCTTTTTCACCTTTTGCAAAAGGCCAAGCAATTTTAACCTGTTGTTTGCTCATAACTTTTCACTTCCTGTTTTGTTCGTAAATATTCTTCCAAATACGGTTTTATTTCATGAAAATGATGTGACTTAACAGCACCAATACGCTGTACCTTCCATAAAACAACTGGTTCTTGCCCCTGTAACATTCGATCAATAATTTTACAAAAACGTCTGATATGGAATTGCTGAGTAGATTCTGTAATTTCAGATAGGAGCTTTTTAGTCTGGGGTAGCTTATCAAGGTGTTTCTCCAAGTTAGATAATATTCCAAGTCGTTTTCCAACAATCGAGATTGTAATCCGAATAGGTTTATCTAGTACGATTAGTTCTTTATAAAGTTTTTTTACTTCAGAGCAGTATTCCCGATCACGTGAGGCCCAATCGACAATTGCTTGATTATTCTTCTTCTCATGAATTTTAGGCAACTGTTCAAACAGCCACTCTTTATCGTGACGATACAAGTAGATATATTCTTTTGGGAAACACTGACGAATTTGAGTTCTTAAATAACTTGGGTATTGCTGCATTCCTTTTAATAATTGTTTTCGATTAGTCAGCAACATCGAAGGGATATCGTTTTCTGATAATCCTTCTATTTTTATCTCTGAAGAAAGATATTTTTTAACCGTTTTCGAATTTACACCAAGCATTTTAGCTAATGTTCTTGTACTGGACGTTCCTTTGGCTTCCAATTCATGTAATTTAGCCTTCCAGACGTCTCCAAATGCTTTTACACGTCCAATACGATATTTATCTTTAGATAATCTATCAGGGCCTTTTCTAGCGTAAATAAAGCCACAAGAGCATTCAAACGTACCAATGGGTGCTTTTGATTTAAAATCCCTCGTAACATTTACTTCAGGAATTACAAATGCCTTATAATGATTAGCTGCTTTATTTAAACAAGGCCATGGACCACTACCGAAAGGACCTATATCAGCTTCACCTTGTAAAAAGGAATCTACATCTTGTTCTAAGAAATAAAGCATAAGCAAATGACGGAAAGGATGCGCATGACGTTTTAGATTGCGTGTAATGACCTTCGGCCAATTGTACTCATTATCAACATCGATTGCTGATTCATACTTAACTAAAAATCCTTTTGGAAACTTTGATTGAAATGCTTTGTATAGCTCCTTTTGCCGAATTCGATTAGAGGTTGTTATTAAATTACGCTCTCGTAAAAGAGCCCGATATTTAAGATTAATAGATCCCCTTGAAAATTGATGTATTGGAACTTGTAGCAGTTGATAAGCCATCTTTGCTAAAGCAATTTGAATGGCTACAAACTCTTTTGGTTCAACTTCTTGAATCTTTGATAAGTTCATTAGCTTTTTATCGAATCGAATAAACTCTATTCGACTCTGCTTTGAAAAATCGACAGGATACTTCTTTAATTTCAATTCATGATGCGCACAGAAATCAATCCCTTGTAGTTGATGCTCACGATGAATATAGGGTTCTCCATGTTGCTCAATATCACTAGCTGCACATTCCGGACAATAATAGAGTCCGTCCTTTTTACAAATACCTCCTGCGACCATTCCAAGTCTTGTATAAAGTCCTTTTCCATCACCTTGAACATCCTGCATAATTTGTCGTTGCTTCTCCTGTGATAGAAAAGGAGCATAGAAAGGATAAATTGTATGCTTGGCTAATAAACTTTCTAACGAATAATGCGTGCCCATCTGTTTAGCGAGAGAATTAAAATGGCTACCAATCTCAACACTCGGAATCACTGAACGACTTTGAAATACTTCTTCTAACGTATCTTTGCAATCAATATTCCCACTGTAAAAGTGATAACGTGCGACCGCCGAATATATCAATTCATCTGGATATGGATCAGTAAAGAATGGCAGCATCTGGTTTCCTCCTAGTAGAATTCCTCCAAAGGATTTTTAATGTATCCATTTGCTTTTAATAATTCATAGGGGTGTTGCTTTTTGTCTAATGCTTGCTTTCTTAGCTTTAGCATTGGTAGAATCTCTGCATTTTTTGCTTTTGCCTTTGCTTTTTGATCTTTCTTTTGTTGATTTAATGCAATCGCCTGCTGAATCACGTCTGATTTAAGTTGATGAAATTTAGTATCAAGTGGATTTTCCTCAACTATTTTTTGTGAGAGCTTTTTAATATCGTTTTCCTTCAAACTATCAAAAATACCAAGAGCTGCCACTTCAACACTTAAGTTCCCAATCATGTCTTGACGTTTATACTCGATTGTATTTTGGCGCTCTTTAAATGCTTCTTGAATACGTCCTGTCATTTCAGTATTTCGCTTGTGATTCAGCATGACTTCATCCAAGTTAATCATAATATCTTCATATTTCATCATATCGGCAAAATTGTTCGTCCGAATAGCTGTCATCATTGGTTGAATCGTTTGCATATCTTCCCTAGCAGTCTTTTTTAATACTTGTGGTGTAATGATTTCTGCCGGGTTGTCCTCATCAAATAATACTCGTTCTTGCGCTAGAATAAATAGGTTCACGGCAACAGCAGTAATCCCTTGGCATTCATTATAAAATGCCTTCTTTGTCTCCTCTGTAAGCTCAGAATGGGTTTTTAAACACTGTAATTCCCAAAGTGTCTCTAGGAAAAACTCCCACTCTTCACTATTTTCGTCCATACGATCCCAAATAATAGCTCCATCACTTGCTGCCCGTCTTGCCTGTCTAAAGTTTCCTTTGAATAATTTTTGTGCTTTAGAAGTGCCGATTAAAACCGTAGGAATGCCAACTGTATTAGACAGTGTTACAAAAAAATTCAACATTTCTTCCTGTTCATTTTTGGAATATAGTAAGTGCTGGATTTCATCAATTACTAGAATACCGATGCCGTACATACTTGCTAACGATGTCATGTGCAATAACATTGTCGATGTCACACGGTTCAAATAGCCGTACTTTTCTAAATATCGAGTGCCTAGTAAATCATCAATTGCTTTGAAAAAGCTTTTGCAAAGTGTAGATAAACTTCCATCATACGGGCAGTCAATTTTAAGCCAAACAATTTGAGTTCGATTAAACGGTTGTCCTTTGTATTCTTCATGCTTGATCACTTGTGGATACATAAGCAAAAGACGTTCAATTGCTGTTGTTTTACCAATTCCAGAAATACCGATAATGGATAAGCTATCGGCAGTTGAACGAATATAATTTAGTCGTTCATCTATATATTTGTGAGCTGTTTCCTCTTCTTCACGCAATTCATGCAACACCCGAACACGCTCTAGAAATGTTCTATCTAATGGATTTCGCGCCAAGTAACCCCTCCGAATCAATGTAGACAATCGACGTTCTACCTCGAAATGAATCGGTAACGGCTGGATAAAATTCCTTACACGTTTTAAGACGTGATAACGAATATTCGTTTCACTTAACTTATCTTGCTCACTAATTCGTGGAGTCACCATAAATCGCTCTAGCACATTATCCTCATTAAATATAGGTGGAAGAGCTTCGATGAAAGGATTATTGGTATATTCATTTAAAAGCTGCTCCTTATAGACCGCTTTCTCAAAATCCCCTTTTAAGACAACCATGTCATTTGTCTTTCCCAAATTCCTCATCTCGCTTCTTCTTTAGTTTTTCCATAAGACGTGAGCCTGATTTCTTAGGTGGTGTTTCATCAATCTTCTCTTTTGTAACAAAGTCGATTACGTCAGCTGCTTCACTAACCTTATTAGGTGATAAATCAAACTTTTCAGCTTCACGATTCAACTGTTTTTCAACATCCTTGTTTTCACGAATAACTGCTATTTTAGCTTTCTTACTAGTTGGCTGATTGAAAGATTCTTTTTTGTTCTTAACGGCTTTTTTTATAATCTCTTCCAATGCTGCATCAGTATTTACCGTAAGCTGAATTTGATTTGTTCGTTCCATTTCTTCTAGTTCATTCCGAAGTTGTTGCTGAAAGACAACTTCTTCCAAGAGGTCACCTTTATATTGCTGACTAGGCTCTAATAAAATACACGTCTCAAAATCTGTTCCGTTATCGTGGGGAATATAGATTTTTTCAATATGACGTGGATCATAAACGATTTCTAGACTTCTATTTTTCAACTTTAAATACCATTGCTCTTCAATAGCTTGACGAGAACCATAAAGAAGATTTTTAAACTTAATTCCAGCTCTTGAAATTGTCGCTTTCCCACGTGGAAGCACGTTCAGACGAAGAATATTTCGATCAACTGTTCTTAACCTTCCTTTGCGATTTTGAATACCCCAATTCCATAAGTTAATCGGCGTTGGCACTAGTCCATCAGCTACCATTTCTTTTTCAACAGGATATTTATCAATGACCTTTTGGTTATGATGAAGCGCCATTGTAATAATTAGAGATGTAAATTCCTTTAAATTTAGCGTAGCATTTAAGCGATAATCCTGATCTCCACGTTCTCGATATTCCTTTTGAATTGCTCCGGGAGCTTTTTGCTTTACCTTCCCATTAAACGTACGGAATTTCCTTTCAACAATCCCTTTCAAATCACCCCTATAAGCCGTAGTATTCTCGATTTTAATGTTAAGATTGTTAATTAAATTCTCTACCGAATAGCCTTCAAACTCACCTCGATCAGCGATAATAATTTCAGGCAAATGATGTGTTGGCCATTGCTCAGGTGCAATATCAATTCCGTACTGATTACAGAACTTTACTTTGTCAGCAACCATATTATCTAAAGCCATCATTGCACCGATCCATGACGGCCCTTCTAGCCCAACATAAAGACCCGTAATAATACGTGAATACACATCAAGTACCGCATAAATAACTGGTCTCCCAATTACTTTATTTACATCAAGCGAACTGACTAAATAAATATCTGCGATAGTTGCGTCAATTTGAAATCTAGTACCGGGACCATTTGTTTCTGATTTAGAATCACTTAAAATCGGACGATGCTTCAGCTCATATTCTTTCGTGCTTTTACGGAATTGAATGTCTTTCTTTGGATCTTCGAATTTCTTAAACCAATAATAAAACTGATGATAGGACGGTATTCGATTTGCTTCCCACACTCGATATTTCATTTCACCTTTTTCTTTATAACGGTCTGAATAGAAATCGCGCAGAATAAAATGATAGACATCTTTTAATGAATAGTTATTTGTCTTACGGTAATATTTGTTAATAGCATGCTCGAACTGTAACTTTATTTCATCTGTTATATTGATACCAGTTTGATAATCTCCACTAGTATTTACTCTTCGTGGACGACCTACTTTAGCATTTGCTAAAGCTTTGGATCTCCCTTTACCACCTGAGTTTGCATAATCCGGTAGCACAGCATTTTTAGTCATACCACGCTGCCAATATCGACTGAGGAGCTTTTTTACCTTAGTAGGTGTCACATTTAACTCTCCTGCAATTTCCTTTATCTTTGTTTCTCTACCATTTCTTTGAAGCAATACATCCATATGTTCCAAACAGTATTTTTGAATAGTATCCCAATCATCTTCGCGCTTTTGAATTTGCACATCTGTTAAGTCACTATCAGCTACAACTCTTGCGAACGGATCTGCAATCACTAATAACTCTTTTTGTTCGATTTCTGTAGACAATGTGGCATAAAGCTCTTTTTTTGGCATAGATGTGTGTGCATCAATATCTACAATAAAAACATACGATTCTTCTATTTCAACAACCCGAATCCGTATTGAATCCTTCACATATTGAAACACCTGATTAATATAAATCATCCGTATTTCTCCTTCTTCAGCGTGCTTTCATCAATGGATTTAATATCAATCTGTTGCTCTAAATTTAGTGGCTCAAGCATATCTATAACGATGTTTTTTTGAGCAAGTAAATGATAAAACAGTGTTACACCACTACCAAAAGGTAAATGGGTATCGGTATCAAATTCATTCGTAATTATACGGATACTATTTTTGTTATTTAGTAACCTTTGCATTAAAGATAAGGATAAATCTTCAATATGTTGTGAACTCATTTCCTGAAATACATCATAATCTCGAATATCAAAATGATCATGAATGTAGCTAATGTTTCGTGCCATTGTTTTGGGGATTTCCTCCTCTGTAACAACCACCCAATCAATTTCCTTCCGTTGCCAATACTCTCGTTCAATCTCAAACTTTTCGAGTACTCGTTCCTTCAGTAAATCGTCCTTCATTTTGATTGTACGTGCTACTTCAAACACACCTTGTCCCATATCAACTGTTAATAAAAAATCCGTTGTCATCACAATCGGATCACCAGTTTTAGGATCAGTAGGATGTTTAATACCTAACTCATCTGCAATAACAATGGTTTCTTCTAATGGCAATAAAGGAAATTGTTCTCGAATATCAACAATATGATTTGAATATTCAGTTAAATAGAAGTAATTTTTTTCTAAATCCGATAGAAATTCATGCTGTCTGTTTGTTTTTATTCCTTTTAAACGAGTGGAACGACCCTTTGAAGATACATCTTGAATCTTCAACCAAGGTTTATAATCTACTCCTATACCGGTGCCTCGACCTTGTTTAATCCAATGTTCAATTTCAGATGTTCTTTTTCTTTTCGACATAAAAACACCCCTTTAGATAATCATATCCAAAGGGATAAAACGGTGCAACTTTTTTATAAACGGTATAACTTTATTTTAAACGGTACCTCTTTTTTACAAACGGTACAACTTTATTTCAAATCTACAACATCTCTACCTACATATATTTCGTTTATTCAACCGTAACCGATTTCGCCAAGTTACGTGGCTTGTCTACATCACAATCGCGGTGAAGCGCTGCGTAGTAGCTGATCAACTGAAGTGGAATCACAGATACTAATGGTGTGAGTAAGCTGTGGACATTTGGAATGACGAGTGTATCGCCGTCTTCTTCCATGCCTTCCATTGAGATGATACATGGTTTCGCACCACGTGCCACGACTTCTTTCACGTTTCCGCGAATGTTTAGGGCTACTGGTTTTTGCGTCACTAATGCGAAGACTGGTATGCCGTCTTCAATTAGAGCGATGGTACCGTGCTTCAACTCGCCTCCAGCAAATCCTTCTGCTTGGATGTACGAGATTTCTTTTAGTTTCAATGCGCCTTCTAAACTTACGAAGAAGTCCACGTTACGTCCGATGAAGAACGCGTTGCGTGTCGTTGCTAAGAAGTCTTTCGCGATGGCTTCAATCTCTTCTTTTGAGTCGACCATTGCTTGAACGGCGTTCGCCACAATACCAAGCTCTTTGATCAAGTCGAAGTCAATTGTGTGTCCTGCATGTTTCGCTGCCACTGTAGCTGTCACTGCAAGAACCGCGATTTGTGCAACGTATGCTTTTGTGGAAGCTACGGCAATTTCCGGACCTGCATGAAGTAACAATGTGAAGTCTGCTTCACGAGAAAGTGTAGACCCTTGTACGTTTGTTACAGTTAAGGCTTTGTGGCCCATTTCTTTGATCTTCACAAGTACTTGGCGAGAGTCAGCTGTTTCACCTGATTGAGAGATGAAGATGAAAAGTGGTTTCTCTGAAAGCAGTGGCATGTTGTAGCCAAACTCACTTGAGATGTGCACTTCGACTGGCTTCTTCGTAATTTTCTCAAAGTATTCTTTTCCGACAAGACCTGCATGGTAGCTTGTTCCTGCAGCGATGATGTAAAGACGATCTGATGCATTGATTGCTTCTAGGATGTCTGTATCAATCGCTAGCTCGCCTGCTTCGTTTTGGTAGGCTTGAATGATTTTACGCATCACAGCTGGCTGCTCGTCGATTTCTTTTAACATGTAGTGTGGGTATGTTCCTTTTTCGATATCACTCATGTCTAGCTCTGCTTTGTATGAGTCGCGCTCTACGACAGTGCCATCTAGCTTTTGAATCTGAACCGATTCTTTTTTCACGATGACCATTTCTTGATCGTGAAGCTCAACATATGTGTCCGTTACTTGAAGCATAGCCATAGCGTCAGATGCGACTACGTTAAAATCATCACCTAGACCAACTAGAAGTGGGCTCTTGTTTTTCGCCACGTAGATAGTTTGTGCTTCTTCTGCATCTAAAAGAGCGATTGCGTACGATCCATGAAGAAGACCAAGCGTTTTGCTGAATGCTTCTGCCGTCGTCATGCCATCGTTTACGAATTTTTCGATCAACTGAACGATGATTTCCGTATCTGTATCTGACTGCATTTCTACGCCTGTTAGATATTCTTTTTGTAATAAGTGATAGTTTTCAATAACCCCGTTATGGACCAATGTGAAACGGTCTGTCGTGCTTTGATGAGGGTGTGCATTGACGCGGTTTGGAACACCATGTGTTGCCCAGCGCGTGTGTCCGATTCCTGTTTTGCCCATTACGTCTTCTTCTACAGCATTGCGAAGATCCGCAATACGTCCTTTTTCTTTGAAGACCGTGATGCCTTCTTCGTTACGTACCGCAATACCCGCTGAATCATAGCCACGGTACTCTAATTTTTCTAGCCCTTTTAATAAGATTTCTTTGGCGTCACGTTCGCCGATATATCCAACAATTCCACACATTTTATGTTTCCTCCGATTTTTAAGCCATGCAAAAAGAAGCGTCGCTTCGGGCGCTTTTTTTTCATATGCTGTTTGTCATTCGCCTTCTATCCGGTCTGGCTACCCATCACTAGGCAGGTTTACAGATAGAGTGACAACCGGGCGTGTGCGGTCGGGAGGCATCCGCCGAAACTTCGATAAACCTCCACCTCGTCTGCTAAGGGTTAAGTGTCGTCCGATTCCCCTAGCTCTGGCGCTTCAACTTTTTTCCGATTTCTTTGTGCGCACTGCTTTCCTCCTTTAGCGCGTGTTCCTATGCTTCACAGCATAACCTCCATATCATACAAAATCTAGTGTGTCCCGTCAAATGTAATCTATGTAATGAAAGCCCCTTGATGCTAGGCACCAAGGGTCTGAAATGACTTAGTTTTCGAGAAGTTTTAACATTTCGCGATTGAATGCCGGAATGTCATCTGGTTGACGGCTTGTCACCAGTTGGTTCTGACAGACAACAACTTCTGTGTCTTGTACTTTTGCTCCTGCGTATTCCATATCCACTTGAATGGATTTGAAGCCTGTTGCATCACGGCCTTCCAACGCTTTAGCTGTGATTAACAGCTGTGGTCCGTGGCAAATTGCGAATACAGGTTTCTTTGCATCCATGAATTCTTTTGTAAAATTGACGAATCGATCGTCTGCGCGTAACTGGTCAGGTGAGAATCCTCCTGGCAGTAAAAGTGCGTCAAAATCACTTGCGTTCACGTCATCGATCGATTTGTCGATGGTGACTTCTGTGTTGTCTTTCTTACCAGTAACCGTTTTGCCTGCTTCTTTTTCTATCGTGACCACTTCATGGCCCGCATCTTTTAAGGCTTTCGCCGGTTCTGTCCATTCGACGTCTTCAAACAGGTTGGTGATTAACGTTGCTACTTTTGCCATTGTATCTCCTCCTAAATGATTGTACGTACTATGTATTCCACTCTGGCAGAGAATTAAACATTCGATTGGTGAAGGGCTTGTTAGAAAGGGCTTGGGTAGCTAAGGGTTTGGGAGAAATCTGTGGTCTCGTCGGGCGATTTAGTTTCCATAATTCGAGGAATGACTTAATCAACTTTTTTAATGTCACAATCACCGAAATTAGTGTCGCAATCAACTCATTTAATGTCCTAATCACTCCAATTAGTGTAGCAATCATTTCTCACACAGCTTCTTACCGAAAAAAGACGCCCTCCTAAGAGGGCGCGCCATTCAACTATTTAGTTATCCAAACCCATTTCCTCTTTGACGACGTCTGCGATACGGTTGACATAGCTTTCGCAAGCATCTGTCGATTCCGCTTCCACCATGACGCGCACAAGTGGCTCGGTGCCTGAAGGACGTACCAAGACGCGGCCGTTGCCGTTCATCTCTGCTTCCACTTCCGCAATCACCGCTGCTACTTTTTCGTTGTCTGTCACTGCGTGCTTATCTGTCACACGGACGTTGACGAGTTTTTGTGGGTAAATTTTCATTTCTCCCGCAAGATCTGAAAGCTTCTTACCCGTTGCTTTCATGATGTTGACGAGCTGAAGACCGGTCAATAAACCATCGCCTGTTGTATTGTAATCAAGGAAGATAATGTGGCCGGATTGTTCGCCACCTAAGTTGTAACCGCCATTACGCATCTCTTCGACCACGTAGCGGTCGCCCACTGCGGTTTGGACTGATTGTAAGCCCTGGTACTCAAGCGCCTTGTAGAAGCCCATGTTGCTCATGACAGTCGATACAACCGTTTCTTTGTGTAAGCGGCCTTCTTTAACTAAGTAACGCGCTAAGATGTACATGATTTGGTCACCATCGACGATGTGACCTTTTTCATCGACTGCAATGACTCGGTCGCCATCGCCATCAAAGGCAAGTCCAATATGCGCACCTTTTTCTTTCACGAACGCAGCGAGCGTTTCCGGGTGAGTCGATCCCACGCCATCGTTGATATTCAGACCATTTGGTGAAGCTCCCATTGTCGAGATGTCTGCATCAAGATCTGCAAATACGTGCGTCGCAAGCGTAGACGTTGCTCCGTGTGCACAATCCAGTGCTACGTGGATGCCTTCAAAGTTTTCTGTTACGGACTGCTTCAAGAATTGAAGGTATTTTTGTCCGCCTTCAAAGTAATCCGATACGGCACCTACTTCGCCGCCAGTTGGACGTGGAAGTGTGTCTTCCTCTTGATCAAGGATCGCTTCAATTTCATTCTCTTGCTCATCCGACAATTTAAAGCCGTCCGAACCGAAGAATTTGATCCCGTTATCTTCTACCGGGTTGTGAGAAGCTGAAATCATGACGCCAGCGTCTGCACTCATTACACGTGTCAAATACGCCACACCTGGGGTGCTTACCACGCCAAGTGTCATGACTTCCACACCCACGGATAAAAGACCTGCCACGAGCGCAGATTCCAGCATATGTCCTGAAATACGCGTATCTCGCCCGACGAGTACTTTTGCTTTTCCAGAAGCGCCTTGTGTTAAAACATATCCACCTACGCGTCCTAAACGAAACGCAAATTCTGGAGTCAAACCTTCATTGGCCACTCCACGTACACCATCTGTCCCAAAATATTTACCCATATATTGTTCTCTCCTTAATCTTTACGCGGTGGCTACCACAATCGTAGCTTGCGTTAATTCTGCTGTCCAAATGATACCAGTTTTGCCGGTCACAGAAAGGGGAAGTGTGTATTCACCTTCTTCTGCAACCTCACTTGCATTCACTTCTACTTGAACATCTGCAGCTGTCAAATTGTTGATTTCCGATTCGCGGCCTGTAGCTGTAACGCTTACGACCCCTTCACTGGGAATGGTAAACGTCGAACTCCACTCTTCCGTCAGTCCTGCCACCACGATAGGTACATCTTCAAACGTACGGGTTGTGCTGACATCTTCCGCTTCTTCTTCCTCAACATTGATTCCCGCATCACTGGCTTCTTCATCCGGTGTTGGTTCCGGAGTTTCCACAGTGACGACTATCCGGACCGGAATCGTGTCCCTATTAGCCCTGGAAATACCTTCGGGCAACTCGATCGGCACTTGTACTGTACCTGATTCTCGGATTTCCGAAACATCTACTGGTACTTCGAGTTCTTCTAGTGCATCAATAGCACTTCGAGCCCCATATACACGGATGTTTGTGACGGATGTCGATACACCGTCAATCGTCACATCATCGGCCGGTGTGCCTTGTTGTTCAAGCCTGACCGGAATTTCTTTATTGTACTGTTCTATTTCAACGGATACCGTTACTTCTTGTGGTTCTATGATGACATCGAGTTTGTTGAGATCTCGGTCGAGCACACGCACACTCGCCTGTTGCTCAAACGATTCATTGATACCTTGTTCCCCGCTGACCGTTGCCTTGACGAAACTGATGGCTTCGACAATACTGCGCGCTCCTGTCACAGTGACACGGTTCGGTTCAACATTAGTTGATTTTACCACATAATTGTCAGCAAGCAATCGTTCGTTCATATCTGGCTCGACAGTGAACTCTTCTGTAATGAGTTCTTCGATGTTGACAGTGACCGTTTGAGGATCCGTTCGGATATCTAGACGATTGGAGAGATTTTCGAACTGAATCTCAACCTCATGTTCCCCCAGTGGCAAGTTGCTTAAATCAATAAACGCCGTAAAGTCTTGCATGGTTTGAGCAGATAAAACAATATTGCTTGGCCCTTCAATATACAACGTAACCGTCTCTGGAGCCCCTGTAACAATTAGGTTATCATCGTCGTAATACACTTCGACAGGGACATTTGGAATGCTTTCTACACTCGTTCCCACTGTATTGATTTGATTGCCTTCTAATTCGTTTTGCACAGTGATAAACAGAAGGACCGCAAACAAAAGGGAGATAATCCGTAAAAACCAAGGGTTATCCATCATTTTATCCATTTTTCGGCCCCTTCCATAACCATTTTGACGAGGACTCTTGTGGTTCCGCTTCACCAAACCATAGACGCTTCAAGTGCTGATCAAACTCTTCCATCGATAAGTTGCGGTGTAGATCCCCGTTCGCTGTTATGCTTACAGCTCCCGTTTCTTCCGATACAACAATCGTAATAGCGTCTGTCACTTCACTTAAGCCAATAGCCGCGCGGTGACGTGTCCCAAGTTCTTTTGAGATGAACGGGCTCTCTGAGAGCGGCAAGTAACAGGCAGCGGAAGCAATCTTGTTTTTCTGCATGATGACCGCCCCGTCATGGAGTGGTGTATTTGGAATAAAAATATTAATGAGGAGTTCCGATGTGACATTGGCGTTGAGCGGAATGCCTGTTTCAATGTACTCTGACAAACCTGTCTCCCGTTCAATCGAGATCAATGCACCGATACGGCGTTTGGCCATGTAACTGACAGACTTGGACATAGCACCAAGTAACCGGTTTTGCTCTTCTTGTTCTTGTAATGTACTTCGTGCAAAGAGCTTCCCACGTCCGAGTTGTTCCAGTGCTCGACGAATTTCAGGTTGAAAAATAATAATGATAGCAAGAAAACCAAATCGAATAACCTGATCGAGCATCCAACCGAGCGTTTCCATTCCGAGAGCGTCCGTGATCACACGGGCAACGATAATGACAAAAATTCCTTTTAAAAGCTGAACCGCTTTCGTTCCGCGAATCAACGTAATCAGTTTGTAAATGACAAACCACACAAACAGCACATCAAGAATCGTTATTAACAATTCAATCGGTTCACTGTTCTGCAGCTGCGTCCAAAAATCCATGTGGCCACCCCACTTTCCCTGTAAGCATTTGGTCTAAGTATAGCATATCTAAGCGATGTTCTGCCGGTATGACAGGATAAATTCGCCAGAGTTTTCTAGACGTTCCGGACCGAAAAAGGTTCTTCCCATAAAAAAATCCATGTCTACGAAAAGACATGGATACGCGTTATTCATTTGAACCGGTCACCCAGTCCTCAAATCCTTGATAGCCGGATTTCATTTTAAACCATAGCCAATCAAACACTCGGTCGATTTCTTCAATCTCTCCCGTCACAACAGCGGTAGACGCCATGTACGGGTTCTTTTCAATGGAGTCTTCGTTGAGGATTTCTCCATTAATCACGGTGAGATTACCTCCAATCTTCCCATCCACACGAATGTTTCCGTTGCGGACGACAAAATTCCCTTCAATGACCGTTCCTTCCGGAATAATTACGGTATCGCCTTCAACGATGACATTGTCAGCTTTTGTAAAGGCGAACTGCTGATCATTGGAGAAGTTCCCAAAGAACATCGCGCTCATGAAGACGAGGAATACAGCGGCGGCTGTCACCATTGGATATCGGCGGAACCAGCTCTGTGGTCCTGCAGAGACCGTACGTTTTGGCAAAGATGCCATCACGTGACTTGTTAAATTTGGTGGTGGTGTGACCGGTTGAGCACTTTTCATAAACGCGACAACATCACTTAATTCATGCATATGCGCTTGGCAGGCATCGCAGCTCTTCAAGTGCTGCTTCAACTCCTGTTCATGCTCTGGCGGAATGTCCCCATCCAGATAGGCATGCATATAATCCATATATTTCTCGTGGCATGCACCCATCGTTATTTCCCTCCTACCTCCGTCATCGGAAGCTGGCTCATCTGTTTACGCAGCGCTTCACGACCTCGGTGAATACGGGTTTTAACCGTCCCGAGTGGGAGATCTAAAATTTCACTAATTTCTTGCAATGGTAGTTCTTCCATGTACTTCAACACAATGACGGAACGGTATTTGTCGGGCAGACGGCTGATTTCATATTGAAGACGTTCTTGTATCTCCATTTTCTCTAGCTGCTCCACCGGCAATTCTTCGCTCGCGGCAATCTGCGAATACATATCTAGTCCATCAGTACCCGGAACTTGGGCATCTAAATGATAGTCTGGTTTCTTTTTACGGATACGGTCGATACAAAGATTCGTCGCAATGCGAAAAATCCATGTGGAAAATTTTCTTTTTTGATCGAACGTATGCAAATTGATATAAGCTCGTAAGAAAGCTTCTTGTGTAATATCTTCGGCTTCATGTTTGTTGCCAAGCATTCGATAACATACATGATATAACCTCGATTGGTACAAGTCTACGATTTCGGCATAGGCATCTTGATTCCCGTTTAAGACTTGTTTTATTCTCTTGTTGACGATCGCATCCATGCTCTATTTCCCCTCCGCCTCTGCGGTTCTATAATCTATACGGTCCGTGGTATAAAAAGGTTTCATATTTTTTCTTATTTTAGTGTAGCAAATTTTCAACTAGTATAGGGGGTCTATTTATACATTTATTGTATGAAAAAAGACCCTTCTCTAAGAGAAGGGACGAAGGGTTAGACGAGGCTTTCTCCAAACAGAGAGCCCATAAGACCCACTGCGACGTCTGCCGTCTTATTTTTTTCATCTAAAATAGGATTTACTTCTACAAACTCAGTAGAGGTGATTAAGTTCGAAGATGCTAGCATCTCCATTGCTAGATGACTTTCACGATAATTAATACCACCCGGAACTGGAGTTCCCACACCTGGTGTGTATAGGGGGTCTAGTCCATCTAAGTCTAGAGACAAATGAACGCCATCGACTTCACGGTCACGTAGGTACCACATTGCTTGGTTCATCACTTCCGTCATGCCTAGCTTATCGATTTCGTGCATCGTAAACACTTTGATGCCTTTTTCTTTGATCAGTTGACGCTCACCTGGGTCCACTGAACGTGCCCCGATGATAACAATGTTTTCAGGTTTCACTTTTGGAGCATAGTCATGAATGTTCACGAGCGCGTCGTGACCAAGACCCATGCTGACAGCAAGTGGCATTCCGTGGATATTCCCGGACGGAGACGTTTCTTCTGTATTCATATCCGCGTGTGCGTCGTACCAGATGACCCCAAGGTTCTCATAGTTCTTTGATAGACCAGCAAGCGTACCGATCGCGATACTGTGGTCACCGCCAAGGACTAGTGGAAAACGTTTCGCCGCAACCACTTCACTTATTTTGTCAGCAAGCTTTGTGCTGATCTCAATCACTTCATTTAAGTTGCGTAAGTTCGTGTTCAACTGATCTTCTGTATTGAACTTTTCAACAGTAATATCGCCTTCATCTTTCACTTCGTGTCCAAGTGCTTCTAAACGCTGAATCGCTCCTGCATAACGCATCGCGCTAGGTCCCATATCGACCCCTCTACGGCTTTGACCGAAGTCCATAGGTACACCGATGACTGATATCGCTAATTTATTCATAATTTTATACCTCCTCAGTTCGTTACACCTATTGTAACTGCTTACATAGAGTTGGCTCAACCTCGCAAAATTATGTATATTTATTCATCATCTCTAGAAGCTTCTTCTTAGCTTCTGACCACTCCGTATCAATCATGGAATACAGATACGTATTCCGTGCATGACCTGTGCTTTGAACCTTCTCCTTACGTAAATAGCCTTCCTTAATAAAGCCAATCCGTTCAATCGCTTTTTGAGAAGCCTCGTTTTCAGCATCTGTCCGGATCTGAACTCGGATGAGCTGCAAAACCTCAAATGCGTGTTGTAATAGAAGGAACTTGCACGTGGTGTTGACATGTGTGCGTTGGTAAGGTTTGGCGTAAATGGTTGAACCAATTTCTGCACAGCGGTGGTGGCGGTCGATATCATAAAGACGCGTCGTGCCAATTGGGGCACCTGTTTTCTCGTCTTGTATAAAAAATACGAAGACATCTTCATGGGACTGCATCCGGTTGATTGCGTACCCAAGCCACCCCTCTAGCTGCTCCTTGCGCTCGATCTTTGTCAGCATGTATTCGTACACTTCCGGTTCAAAGACGTTCCACAGGGTATCTATATCGGTTTCTTTCATTAATCGTAGTGTGATTCCATTCTTCGTCCATTCCACGACCATCGCCTCCTCTTCTCTACTTATTCTTGGTGATAAGGCAAAATTCCTTCTGCAAAAAAACACCCACTTCCTATTTAAATAAGAAGTGAGTGCTTGTTATGGAGCCTAGCGGGATCGAACCGCTGACCTCCTGCGTGCAAGGCAGGCGCTCTCCCAGCTGAGCTAAGGCCCCGTAATGAATGGCTGGGGTACTAGGATTCGAACCTAGGCATGACGGAATCAAAATCCGTTGCCTTACCGCTTGGCTATACCCCAGTAGGATAAATGGTGGAGGGGGACGGATTCGAACCGCCGAACCCGAAGGAGCGGATTTACAGTCCGCCGCGTTTAGCCACTTCGCTACCCCTCCAGAGGTAAATATGGTGGAGGATGACGGGATCGAACCGCCGACCCCCTGCTTGTAAGGCAGGTGCTCTCCCAGCTGAGCTAATCCTCCAGTATGTCGCTGTTTCACAGGACAAGAATTATTGTAGCATGACGTGTTGGGTGGTGCAAGGGTTTCTCTAAAAAAGTCCCCCCAAAAATTAAAAATGCTGCCCGCTTGAAACCGAGCAGCAAGAAGCTTCCAGCCGGGATCGAACCGACGACCTCATCCTTACCATGGATGCGCTCTACCTACTGAGCTATGGAAGCGTGAATGGCTCCGAAGGCAGGACTCGAACCTGCGACCTGCCGGTTAACAGCCGGATGCTCTACCAACTGAGCTACTTCGGAACAGTACATTCTCTATTATAGCAACTTGGCGGTTCAGGTCAATGATAATTTGGTGGATAATACGCGAAACAATTGATAAGTAAATATTAACATCAAATCTTGATTCTTTTGATGGAGGAAATAGAACTAGTCTTGCAGCATTGTGTTAGAGCGTGCATACGGCACGGCTTTTCGTATGTCTTCCTTTCGCAGAACCGTATCTACCGTTACTTACTTTCCCTTATTCAAATCATTTCAAGGAAGAACTTCAACACTTAAAGGATTTTATGAAGCTGAGCGTGCGTTCACCTTACAGCCGAGCGACTTGTCGTTACAAAATGCCACTTTCTCGTTACCAAATGAGGATTTGTCCTACCAGAGATTCGATTTGTCGTGACAAACTGATTTATTGGAAACTATTTCTGTAAGCCCGAATTCAAATAACGCATATTTTTCGAATGCACTTCCCGGTATGATCGTGGTATCACGAATGGG
>NZ_JBHSEF010000020.1:0-11425 GCF_042649045.1 Chryseomicrobium palamuruense
AGATTCACCAGAAGTCCGGATCAACTGGAAATTCTATTGGAAAGAGCTCTTACTATTAATATACGAGGGGGTATCAATGTGAAATAATTGACACATTCAAATTTATAAATCCGGTATTTCACAAAATGATATTAGAAGGTTATTTGAAAATATTAAAATTTTGTCCGAGTGTTTGGAGAAAATTGTATAACCATACTGAAGAACCTCCTTGGTATATGATAATGGACCAATTTGGAACAATACTCTGTGATAAACTTTACTCTAAAATCAAAGAAAGTAGATGTATTTCATTAATTTCCGTACATCCATTTTCTACAGCTATTTTGTCAAAAATGAAGAGTAAAAAAAATGTTCATATACCATTATATAGTGTAATAACTGACTTTGTATTGCATCCAGCTTATTTTAGGAACGAAGTAGATGGATATTTTACGGCTTCAGACCAATTGGATTATTATTCATCAAGATATAATGTCCCTTTATCAAAGATCCACTCAACTGGTATACCAATTCGTTCAATACCATCAGTAATGAAGTCTAAGTTGACGCTAAAGCATGAATTAAACTTAGACCCTGAGAAAAAAACAATATTAATCACAGGCGGAGCAATTGGTTTAACCAAATTCACGATGGTATTAAAGGCTTTAAACACTCTAGAAAGAAATCTACAAATAGTATGTATAGCTGGTCATAATAAAAAAGCAACAAAGAAAATTAAGCAATTAGATTGTAAACATGAAACAGTTAGTATTGGATTTACAAATAGGTTTACCGATTATTTAAGGGCGAGCGATGTTATTATCTCGAAAGCTGGCGGTTTAACAATGTCAGAGTCTTTAGTTTGTGAAACACCGATTCTGATTTATCAACCAGTTCCCGGACATGAAGAGCATAATACCCAGTATTTATTGAAATATGGTGCAGCTTTGATAGCAGAAGTTTACAAAGATATACCAGTGGTGCTAGAACAGTTTCTATCTAATGAGAATTATTATGAGGAAATAATACAAAATATAAAAAAAATCCAAAAACCTAATGCTGCTAAGGAAATTATTGATAAAATAATCAATATTTAATATATAGGTCATTTAGATAAGATTCTCAGAAGAAATTAACTGGCTTATTAGGTGAAAAAATGTTTAGACAAATAGTGAATAACAAGGTTTCTAGAGTAATAATCCATATCAGTAAAATCCCTTTAAAAAATCTCATTTTGTATAAACAGAAAATGTAATAGACATATTATAAAAAAGGGATGTTAAGAATGCGGATAATTAGTTAAGGCCAGAGCTATATTGGACATTGTGACTTCAGGATTAAAGGATAAAATTGAAAGGAGATATATTGTAAATGGTCAAATTTATAAGAGAGTTTATTGGAGTTCTAAAAAATATGATTATAGCCTTGGTTGAATTTGATTATGATAAGGCTTTAGAAGAAATGGAAAGAAGAGATAATGTATAATAAACAAATATTCTTATTATTTTTTATAATAAGAATTCAGACCGTAGACAACCCTCCGTTTCTGTTCCAGCTGAAATGGAGGGTTCGTTGTTTTAAAGCATTTTGCTTTGAGAGCTAGGACTTACCAAGCCCAACCAGCAAGTTTACTAAGATTCATTGCAACGAAAATTAGCATCGTCTGCATGGCCACTTTTTTCAGTCCCCTAAGAGTGGTCCAACGCATACCATGCTTTTATTTTGCATCAGCAAAGGCCCGTTCTACTGTTTCTTTGTGTTGCGCTTACAATTGCATATTTGTGTGGGCATGCCTTAGATGGATTGCCTCATCTGGGTCATCTTCCCAAATATGTGGTTGTATCAGCTTGGTAGTATTTTGACTTTATGTGTATGTTTTGATTATTGCAGAAAGAATGAGCCACTAGTGCAAACTTTTGAGCCACCTAATGCGTAGGAGAGAGCCGCCTAGTGCGGAGTAAGTGAGCCACGTAGGCTATATAAATAAATACCTCCTTGTATAATTGAGAAGCATGCTTAACTGCATGACATTTCTATTATAGAAGGAGGTTTTTTATTTGATTAAGTGTCGGAAGATTATAGACCTTCATTTGGAGGGGATGAGTCAGCGTACAATTAGCGCGAGCACAGGCCACTCAAGGAATACAGTGTCTAGTGTAATCAATACGGCAAAAGAACGGGGTATTCAATCATTGAACGATACCATGACGGATGCCTGGCTAAATGATTTTCTGTTTCCAGAGAAACAAGCAATCGAGAAAGGGTATTACCCGGTGGACTGGGAAAAGGTTCACAAAGAACTTCAGAAGAAAAACATTACATTAAAATTATTGCATCTTGAGTACGCTACTGAAGCACGCGAGGGAAAGAAGATTCCTTATGCTTACCGCACTTTTACTGAAAAATATGGGCATTACGCAAAGAAATATAAGACGACAATGCCAATACGACGTAAACCAGGAGAAATTATGGAAGTCGACTGGGCGGGTTCTACACTTAGCCTTCAAGATCGGGTCACAGGAGAAAAGATACCAGTCTATGTGTTTATCGCTACACTTCCATACAGTCAGTACAGTTATGTTGAAGGTTTTTTAGACATGAAATCTCAGAACTGGCTTACTGCCCACATTCATGCCTTGGAGTATTTTGGAGGAGTACCTGAAACAATGGTGCCTGATAATCTGAAAACGGGTGTGACTAAACCTCTACGAGGTGAACCAATTTTACAGGAAGCCTACAGAGAGCTAGCTGATTTTTACCATACGGTAATAGTTCCGAGCCGTGTCCGAAAACCGAAGGATAAAGCAAGTGTTGAAGGAACTGTTGGCTATATATCCAGGCAGATTATCGCTGCCTTACGTAATTATCCTTTCTTTCACTTGGAAGATTTGAACCACCATATTTCAGATAAGCTTAAGGAAATCAATACTACTGCTTTTCAAAAGCGTCCAGGGTCTCGAAAAGAAGTGTTTGAAAAAGAGGAGAAGCCCTACCTTCGTCCTCTTCCACACACACGTTACAAATTGACCGAATGGAAAACAGCGAAAGTTCAACCTAACTATCACATTCAAATTGATTACATGTATTACTCCGTTCCTTATGAATACGTCCGGGAGCAGGTCGAGATTCGCTTAACACCAGATCTACTTGAATTTTACTTTAAAGATGTACGGATTGCATCTCATAAGCGGTTAAAAGGAGACATTGGGCAATATTCTACTTCTGTTGAACATATGCCTGATCATCACCGATTATATTTAGATCATAATCCAGAAAACAATCGAGTCTGGTCTAAAACTATTGGTCCTTCCATGGAGAAGTTTGTTAGTTTTATGCTAGAGCAAAACCCTGAGAAAAAAGCATTGTCTATTTTAAGCGCTCTAAGAAATATTGCGGAAAAATATGATCCAATTACGTTGGAGAAGTCGGTAGACACTTTACTCACCATATCTAGTAACCCTACCCTTTCTGTTCTTAAGAGCATACTAGACCGACAGAATAAAAGGATTCCGCCGGAATCCTCTACCGAAAAATCAAAAAGTATGGCCAATGATTATGGATTTGTTCGTGGTGCAGCTTATTTTGGGAAGGAGCGTTCAAAATGAATGAGGAAACTTTACGTAAACTATCTGAAATGTAAATGGGAGGTATGGCAGATATCTATCAACAACAAAGCCAAAACAGGGATTATCAAACTATGGATTTTGATGATCGCTTTCAGCTTTTAGTAGATCATGAGTATGATCGCAGACGTTCAAATAAGTTAGAGCGACTCATCAGACAGGCTACATTGAATGAACCATCAGCAGCTGTTGAAGATATTGAATATCATTCGGACCGTAAACTGAACAAGCAACTCATCTTAGAACTCGCTACCGGAAACTATATTCAGCGACACCATAATATTATCCTTATGGGCGCTTCAGGTAACGGTAAAACATGGATCGCAAACGCCTTTGGTGTTCAAGCATGTCGACAGTTTTATAACGTTAAATATATCCGTCTTCCAGAGTTGTTAGATGAATTGACTGTGGCTAAATATGAAGCAGACGGCAGCTTTCGAAAGTTAATTCAAAAATATAGAAAAATAGATGTATTGATATTGGATGAATGGTTATTAACCGAGTTGCCAGAAGACCATGTGATGCTTGTCTTAGAGATTATTGAATCAAGGCTCAAAAGAGCTTCTACTATCTTTTGTTCACAGTTTTCCCCTGAAGGATGGCACGCTAAATTAGGACAAGCTCAAGTAGCAGATGCCATTCTTGATCGAATTATTCATGATTCCTATCACATTATGGTAGATGGAGAGATTTCAATGAGGGAACGCCATGGATTGGTAGGAACATCATGATTCCTATAGAAGTGGAGAACCGTATTGTCAAGCATTTCTTTCATCACTTTCTTCCTGAAGAGGTAATGGAGCAAATAATAGAACTACTTTTGCCCATCTGTTTAGGAATTAATGAAGATGACATGTTAGATGCGGATGAGCTTGTCAGACAAGCTGTTTTAATTATAGAATCACGGTTAGAAGGAAAGAGTTTCAAGTAACTGAACGGCCATCGAAGCAACTGAAATCGATGGCTTTTTTAAATATTTGTAAGTACTGGCTCCCTGTCTTGCATTAAGTGGCTCTATCTTCCGCAATTGGTGGCTCCAAACTCCGCACTGCTGGCTTTTTCCTACCGCAATACTCATGTTTGGAGTAAAGGTCCATTTTAACAGATTGTAGGGCTAGATGCGTACTGTCTAAAAGCTTTTTCCATGACCTACTCTGTCTTTGTTTATTTCCTTATCCAATTGTGCTTGATACCACCTTGTTTTTACATTCACGACTTCTTTCGTAAATTTCTTTTTATTGGCGTTGGCTTTAAAATGAGTCGAATCGATAAAGGCTACAGATGAAACTTAAGTAGTTCAGTTTTGGAGTGCAAACTAAGAAAAAACAATATTTTTAGCATACGAATTCGTAACACATTTCGTATGCTCTTTTTTGTTGATATAATAACGATTTATTCACTTTTAACGGTGTTTTCACACCCTAATTCGTATACCTTTTCAATACAATGAAATATATATTGTAGTCATGTGATTTATGTAGCGAATTCGCTTGCGAATTACAGCAAAAAACCATAACGGATTTTATCCATTATGGTACATTCATTCTCTTATAGGGAATAAAATCCATAAGAAATTCGCTGTTTGAAAGGTGACTCTTTCTCAACTAAAGCCCCCTATAGTTTAAGTGAAACATTTCACAAACTTTTTAAAACAAAATTAATGAAAGTAACCATAGTCAGCTTTTACCCATTTTTTATGCATATACTCTTTTAATTACATCAAGCATAAAAAGGCGAAGTCTTTTATCTCCGACTTTTCAATATTAAACAAAATTTCAGCAAAAAAATACCACTCTTTATCCTTCAAAAAATTATAACAACTACTCCAGCAGCATGTAGTTCTAAAAATTTCAAAATAATTACATAAGCTTTGAGATAAATATTGTTGCAATACCAAAATAAATAAGTAAAGATAAGATATCGTTTATGGTTGTAATTAACGGACCTGAAGCAACAGCAGGGTCAACCTTAAATTTATAAAGAATTAAAGGTATAACTGTACCAGCTAACGTTCCAATGATAAGAGTAATCAACAATGAAGCTCCAACAACCAATCCAAGTGTAAGATTTCCTTGCCATATAAACGCAATGATTGCAATCATAATCGCACAAGTAATACCAATAATGATTCCTACCCAAAGCTCACGCAAGATGAGCTTGATTACCTCTTTAAAAGTTAAATCACTGGAGACAAGCCCTCTAACAACGACCGCTAGAGATTGAGTACCTGTGTTTCCTGTCATACCAGCAATCATTGGCATAAAGAATGCTAAAGCTACGGCTTCTTCTAATGTTGCAGAGAAACCATCAATGATACTTCCTGAAACTAAGCCAATGAATAGGAGTAGGATAAGCCAAGGTAATCGTCTGTATGCAGCTACAAGGGGTTTTGTATTGAAATCTATAGCTTTACCAGATGCTGATAATTTTTCAATATCCTCATTTGCTTCTTGTATCACTACGTCAATAATATCATCAACAGTAATAACACCAACTAATTTATCTTCATCCTCTATAACCGGAATTGAAACGAAATCGTAACGTGAAATTAATTTAGCCACTTCCTCTTGGTCAGTAAGTACATCTACTTTTACCACTCTGCTATACATGATTTCTTCAATTTTATCATGTAAATCCCCTAATAGCAGATCCTTATAAGATACAACTCCAACCAGGCTTTTTTCGTCATCGATAACGTATAAATAGTTAAGATACTCTGCTAATTCGGCAAAATGCTTCAACTTATCTACAGCTTCTCTGATTGTATAGTGCTTCGAAATCCAAACAAAGCGGTTATTCATAATCCTTCCGGCAGTTTCAGGTGGATAGTTCATCAAATTTTGAACGATTTGTGATTCTTCCTGCTTCATTTCAGACAAAAGTTCTTCAATTTTATCTTGATCTAAATCTGTAAGCAAGCTTGCTAAATCATCATTTTCCATCAAATCAAGGACTTTAGTAGATTTTTCTATTCCAAGTTTATATAGAATATCTAACTGTTCTTCTTTATCTAATTCTTGAATGAAACTTGTCAGTTGCTCAATGGACAAATATAAAATAAATTTATTTCTATGCTTTTTTGGCAACTGATGATATTGCTGTGCCATATCATATGGCTGCAATTCTTCGATGATATCTTGAAGAGAATTTTTCTTACCCTCTTTTAGTGCTTGTATGATTGCAAGTGCAATTTCATTTTCTGTCATTGTTAAAGTCATAGAAAACTCTCCCCGTAAGCAATTCACAAAATAAATAGCTAGTAAGTCAACTTAATCCAAACTTGCTTAAGAAAAATTTGTAAAAAAGATTTGCAAAAAAACTTCTAAATGTTACTCTTTATTCTTTTACTAATAAATAAAATCCCGATTATGATGAAAACTATTGCCAAAGAGATATAAATGATCGTAGGTTTCAAGATACCTGTGCATTGAACTATTCAATACAATTTGCATAAATAAAGCAGCGATGTTGATATAACAAGGTTTTCTTTACATATTTATAGAATTGTAGTCCTTTGTCAGAATCGTTTAACGCACAGGTACCTAAAAATGTATGGCTCGACAATGTTTATCATAATCAGGATTATGAAATGAACGGAGAAACCTATGTAGAGGGGGAAAAGCTCGGTATGCTCACAATAAACGAACTTTTATTGAGAGAAGGGTTAGCTCAAGTTGCAATATATCCTCCAAATACTGAGTACGTTGATCAGTTTGAGGCTGTTCAGAAGGAAGCAAAATCAGGAAGTAATGGAATGTGGAAATAAAGTTCAAGGCAGAGTAATTAGGCGAAATGACCATTCATTTTTTACGTTTTGATATTCGTTGATTTTAATTAGGGAGGGACTATGGGTGCAATTCCTACAATTGAACCCTCACAAATCATTTTCCAAGCCTAGATATATATTACTCTTTTTTCCATTTTCAGAAAAATAGTTTGAATATTCTATAATCATAATCTATACTGGCGAAGTAGGAAATATACCTAAAGGAGGAAGAATATTGAAATTTTTAGGGCGAACTTTTTTAAAAAATTATAAAAAGGTGGTAGTCATATGAAAAAATTATTCTTTATACTTGTTTTATGCTTTTCGTTTTTTGCGATTTCTTCATCAGTATTTGCAGAAAAAATGAAGAAGAAGATTTAAGAAAGGTACAAAAATACAGTGAGGAAAAGCTTGATAAAGAATTAAGAAAGTTAGGATATCCAGAAGATTTTATTTCAATAATGCCAGTTGAACAAAAACATGATATTGTTGATAGTGAGCCAGTAAGTTATGGTGGAGGGGAAAAAAAGGAATTTTATTTTGATGAAAATGGAGTCTTGAAAGAATCAAAGTCTGGGGACATTTCAATCATGGGTACTATTCCTTTAGCAGATTTAACAATTTTCAATAATAAGTCCTATTTAGGGGTAATTAACGGAAGAAAAACATATAGAATTTATGTGAACTGGCAATGGAATAAAATACCTTTCTATCAATACAAAGATAAAGTAGCACTTTCTTATAATGATGAATTCCGAACTAGAATATCTAATAACGGGAATTATTCTTGCAGGTCATATATGAAGAACAATGCCGGCACGACTATAGCATCAACTGATTGTTACGGAAGACCATCGGAAATTTCTTATGGTGGAGCATCTTGGTATTATGATCATGATAAATATGATTACACCCAAAGTGGATTTGCACAAATGGATATCGAAACTAAAGACGCTACAAATCCAACTGGTGGTGCTATAATATTATCACACTATTATCACAAAACAGGGTTTCCTGGTTCACTTTCGCTTAACATAGGGTATGCGTCCATAAGTGTAAGTAGCGGCTCGAATTATAATTTAGCAGCAACACAACACGCATTTAACTATTAAAATTTTTTAGTACCTCTCTCTACTATTGAGGTTTACTTATAAAAGGAGTATTTCTATGAAATTCAAAAAACTTATTTTAATTTTCATTTTAGTACTCATTGTTTTTTTAATCACGTTTTATATTTATAGCCAAAATACTGCTATTCAAAGTTCTACAACCGAAAACATTCAAGTGATTAAAAAAGATAATACCACAGAAGAACATTGGATTGTAATTTCGAATGGAAAACAAATTTACATTGAAAATTTTAGTATATGGGCTTTGATTCAAGAAAATGAGAATTACACTATAATATATGATGAAATGAAAAAATCAGGAAGATACAAACTAAGAACAATTGTACCGGGAGATTATAATGGTCAATTTTAGTCTAATAATCAAAAAAAGAGTGAGAGAGCATTTCGCCCTCTCACTCTTTTTTTCGCTCTTACTCCGTTGGTAGCATTGCTGCAGCTGCAGCAATCTTCTCAGAGCTTGCTGTGTTTCGTAACGGATCCACTTTACTTGCACAAGTCGCTATATATCCTCTAAACACGGAGTACATTGATCAGTTTGAAGCTGTACAAAGTGAAGCTAAAAAGAACTCTGTTGGTGTATGTAAATAAAGTCTCTGATTCTGAGGAGGTAAAAAATGATTAGTTTATTTACCGGAATCTATACGGTTCTAAGTATTTTACTGCCTTCCATTCTGGTAATACTGTTGGTTTTAATTGTTTACCAGGCATTGACTAAAAGAGGGCCGGGAGAATCAAGTGCAGTCAAGAAAGGGCGACAGGCTGAAAAACGGGTAAAAAAGATAGTGAACCGATTGGGGCCGGACTATATTTCATATCATGATATTCACCTTCCCTCATTTGAGACTAGTACTCGAAAAACCCAGTTGGACCATTTGGTGCTCTCAAAGTTTGGTATCTTCGTAATTGAAACAAAGAATTATGGTGGCGAAATCAAGGGAGATTCCACCAAACATTATTGGCAACAAAAGATCGGAAATAGAATCCACTCTTTTTTCAGCCCGGTAAAACAGAATCAATTGCATGTCAACGCGGTTAAAAACACTTTGAATCTTAACCAACTGGACGCACCTATCTTCTCAGTGATTGTCTACTCGGAAAGGGCTAGTCTGCGTCATGTACGTGTACCTGAATACAATATTTCAGTCACATATATCTCTAAGTTAAAGCGAATGATTAAAAGCATGGATAGAGAGATATGGAACCATGAAGAAATAAAAACTTTTAGCCAACAAATCGATGCGTCAATAAATAAAGCACAGCCACAACCCACACTGGATGATTTATATGAGGAAGCAATGAGGATCAAATCATGAACTATGCACTGTACTATCCAGAAGGCTATTGGACTGGGAAGAAAGTAGCGCTTGGCAGCAGCAAATTATTATTCGTGAAGAATTCTCATGACCCGAATGTGAGACAGTTTTGGTTTCAATGGTTGGCCTTTAGAAAGGCTTCAAAGATTTATTCTGAAAATAAAAAACTCAACCATTTCGAAATTATCAAAATAATGAGATGAATTATTTCGGTTGATAGCAAGAGAGTACAAATCTGAAGATGATTTGTAGACCAAACGCATAACAAATAATGGTCGCAAGGTTTTTTTGATTTAGATTTTAGATATCTCTCAATTAAAAGAGGGAGATCGGGTAGACATTATTTATGATGAGAGACAAATCCATTATCGAGCCTGATTAGTAAAGATATGTTTGTGCTGTGACGGGGAAAAGTGAGGGTAGAAGCAATGATATGAGTATCGGTGGAGCATCAATCAGCAAAGACGGGTTAAGCCAATTATTAAATTCTATGACTTAAATAGAAAAAGGAAATTAGGATGAAAACAATTAGACATTTAATTGCCTCTTTCTATTTAATTAATCAGAAAATCAGTAACAGTTAATGGAATTTGCTTTTTAAATAAATTTTTTTTTTCTTTTAAATTATACCTGTTAAGGAAATTTTCATTAGAAATTGACGAAATATAGTATGCAAAATCTTGATCTACTTTAACTTTTGAAACTATTCCTTGGAATGAGTCTAATTCTGTCGATTGTGCGAAACTTTCATTGTAATAAACCCATTTATGTGTGTGGTCAGAATCGTTAAAGACTATTAAATAATTATCATTTACTTTTTCAATAAATTGTATTCCTGAATATAAGTATTTAAAAGTAGTGATTTGCTCTGTAAGCATATCAAATTCTATAACGGTACTATCTGAATTACTCATGTTCATGCCTACTAAAAATAATTTAGTATCAAAAGCTGCAATGTCATTCACCATGATAGGAGCATTGACACTTATAGATTTATGATTGTTTTTATTATGTAAATCTAATATTTGAAGAGAGAATTGTTCATCTAAATTTGGAAGTGACATGTCACGCGTGTAAATGTAGGCTAAGTTATTCTCTATAAAGGCAGATATAGGAATGCCTTTCAAACGAACTTTACCCTTTGAATGCAATGTTATTAACTCATACGTGTAGTAATTGATATCACTTAACTCATCATAATTATATATTATAAGCTGTGTATCATTTTTCCGTATGTTAAAAATCGGTGATGGGTATCTACTCTTCATTATAGAAGTTTTAGTATCTTTAATGTGAGCAAAATAAGAATTATATGGACTTATAAGTTCAATAGAACTGGAATTTTTTTCGATTTCTGTAAATCCATTATAATTAAGAGTCGTTGTCATTGTAGTCTTAAAATCTTTATCGAGATAGATAAGTTCTGATTCTTTATTTGATAAAGTGCTTGAAAGTAAAATTATATTTTTATTTGATTTTTCTAAATTCAAAAAAATAATAAATAATACTATCACGCGTGTTGATTAACCATTTTTTCCCATTTAAATAGAAAGAAAAAGAGAGATGCTTCCTGTAAAATGTAAGTTACCACACCAACATTTTCGAAAAGGGGCA
>NZ_JBHSEF010000021.1:0-194770 GCF_042649045.1 Chryseomicrobium palamuruense
TTCGTCCTGAGCCAGGATCAAACTCTCCATAATAGAGAACTTAATATAAGCTCTAGTTAGTTGCTGGCATCTTAATGATGTCCAAAAAAATATCCTTCTCCACTAACGAGGGTTAGCTTCGAAAGGTTGTTTTAACGTCTTGCATGTTCAGTTTTCAATGTTCAAGGTTTAAATAAATTGGAGCGGGTGAAGGGAATCGAACCCTCATCACCAGCTTGGAAGGCTGGGGTTTTACCACTAAACTACACCCGCGTAGTATGATTATATGAAATTACATTGGCGCGCCCGGCAGGAGTCGAACCCACAACCTTCTGATCCGTAGTCAGACGCTCTATCCAATTGAGCTACGGGCGCATTAATATGAATGGTGCGGCCGAGAAGAGTCGAACTTCCACGGGATTTCTCCCACTAGGCCCTCAACCTAGCGCGTCTGCCATTCCGCCACGACCGCGTAGTCAATATAATTGCTTTTGCGACAAATATTATTTTACGATAACTTACACCTTGTGTCAAGGGTAAATGGTGAGCCATGAAGGACTCGAACCTTCGACCCTCTGATTAAAAGTCAGATGCTCTACCAACTGAGCTAATGGCTCGTAAAATGGCTGGGGTACTAGGATTCGAACCTAGGCATGATGGAATCAAAATCCATTGCCTTACCGCTTGGCTATACCCCAGTATTAAAATGGCGGTCCCGACGGGAATCGAACCCGCGATCTCCTGCGTGACAGGCAGGCATGTTAACCGCTACACCACGGGACCTATGTATAAAAGAAAATATTTGAAGAATGACCCCTACGGGATTCGAACCCGTGTTACCGCCGTGAAAGGGCGGTGTCTTAACCGCTTGACCAAGGGGCCATGTAATGGCTCCGAAGGCAGGACTCGAACCTGCGACCTGCCGGTTAACAGCCGGATGCTCTACCAACTGAGCTACTTCGGAATCGTGTGATTTGTTGTCGGCGTCATCAGCTGACTTTTATTATTATAGACAGGGCTATAAAGAACGTCAACTGTTTTTAAAGATATTTTCCTTTATTTTTTTCACCTCTATATTGGAGAGTCCCCCAACACTTGCCACACCTGAATTTATCCGTATTCATTCGAATTTTCCGACTATAGTTATGCCCACATTTCAAACAAATATACAGATGAATTTTCTTTTTTACGAAAGGTCTTTCAGTAGGTAATGCTCGGCAAAAGCGAGGCGCACCAACTTCCTCAAGTAGACGTTTAAAGTCTAAATCTTGATGACGATACCCTTTTCCTTCCAAATGTAAGTGGTAATGGCACAATTCATGACGGATGATTCCAACAAGTTCTTGGCTCTCAAATGCCAAAATATACTTTGGATTGATTTCTATTCGGTGGTCAGCGAGCATATATCTTCCCCCGGTCGTCCGTAAGCGCGCATTAAATGTAGCGATATGACGGAAAGGTTTCCGAAAATCGCGCATAGAAATTTCTTCGACGAGTTGCTGTAGTTCTTGATCAGTCATTGGGGTACTCCTTTAAAAACAGGGCCTCCGATAAGAGAGGCCCTTTGTTTCGTTTATTTAGGTGGAAGCATGGTAAGGGCAATACGACCTTTATTTGCGGACACATCTTCTATCCAAACCGTCACAATATCACCGAGTGAAACAACGTCCAAAGGATGTTTGACGAATCCTTTTTTGAGTTTCGAGATATGAACAAGACCATCTTGTTTTACGCCAATATCGACAAATGCACCGAAATCGACCACATTCCGAACGGTTCCTTGTAACTCCATTCCAGGTTTCAGGTCTTCCATCTTCAAAATATCTTTCTTTAAGAGCGGTTGTGGGAATGCATCGCGCGGATCTCGTAGTGGACGTTTGAGTGCCTCCACAATATCAAGAAACGTCTCTTTTCCGATACCAAACGTTTCCTGATAGCGGATCCCTTCTAATGCAGACCGAGCTTCTGCCGTACCTAGTTGAGCTGGCTTAAGTTCCGCTTCTTTCATAATTTGTTCCGCCGCACCATAACTCTCCGGGTGAATGGACGTTTTGTCTAATGGATTCTTTGCTTCAGGCACACGTAAAAACCCGATGGCTTGTTCATACGTCTTTGCACCAAGCCTTGGCACTTTCTTCAGTTGTGCACGCGAGATGAATTTCCCATTCTCGTTACGCATGGTGACCATATTCTCTGCAACAGTGCGCGACAAGCCCGCTACGTATTGAAGTAGCGATGCGGAGGCAGTATTGACGTCTACACCTACTTGGTTAACCGCAGTTTCAACTACGAACTGAAGAGAGTCTGTCAGTTTCTTTTGAGACACGTCATGTTGATATTGGCCCACGCCTACTGCTTTAGGTTCAATTTTCACAAGCTCGGCAAGTGGATCTTGAATACGTCGTGCAATGGATACCGCACTTCGCTGTTCTACCTGTAAATCCGGAAACTCTTGCCGTGCGACTTCTGAGGCTGAGTAAACAGAAGCTCCCGCTTCATTTACAATGACATACGCTGCTTCAGATTCCGTATTTTGAAGAACATTTGCAATGAATTGCTCGGTTTCACGAGAAGCCGTTCCATTTCCGATGGCGATGAGCGTAATTGGATATTTCTTTAGGAGCTGACGAACTTTCTCTTCTGCTTCCCGTGCTTTGTTAATCGGTGGATGTGGATAGATAGCATGTATATCTAGTACTTTTCCTGTCTCATCAATAACGGCTAATTTACAACCTGTCCGGTATGCTGGGTCGACTCCAAGCACGACTTTTCCTTTGAGTGGCGGTTGGAGCAACAAACTCTTTAAGTTCTCTGCAAAGATATGTATTGCTTGTTCTTCAGCCACTTCTGTAAGCGTCGTGCGAACTTCTCGTTCAAGGGCAGGATGCAACAATCGTTTCCATGCATCTTGAATCACGGACTGCATATAAGAGTACAGTGTGTGAGTGGATTCTGGTGCCCAGTCTTTTTCAATCAGTCCTTGGGTTAGAACCGGATCCACATCTACCTCGACACGTAATACGCCTTCTTTCTCCCCACGATTGAGTGCAAGTGTACGATGGGGGACGATTTTCGCGACAGGTTCCTGATAGTCATAATACATTTCAAATGATTGTTTCTCATCTTCTGCACCTTTTTTAATAGAAGAAGTAATAATTGCATGCTTCAGATAGTGTGTACGAAGACGAGTACGAAGCTCCGGATCATCGGCAATCTGCTCGGCAAGTATATCGGATGCCCCTTGCAATGCTGCTTCTGTAGAGATTACTTCCTCCGTTAAAAATGGGGTGGTGAGCTCTTCCAATGTTACAGAGGGGAATTCGAGTAATTTTTGTGCAAGTGGTTCAAGTCCCCGTTCTTTTGCAACCGTTGCCTTGGTGCGACGTTTTTGCTTGTATGGGCGGTAAAGATCCTCAACTCGTTGAAGGACTGTCGCTTGATTGATTCGCTGTTTCAGCTCTTCTGTTAACTTCCCTTGTTCTTCAATTAAGCGTAGGACTTCTTCTTTGCGCTCCGCAAGTTGATTCATATAGGCATAGCGATCTTCTATCGCTTTAATTTGTACTTCATCTAAAGAGCCCGTCTGCTCTTTACGGTAGCGTGCAATAAACGGGACTGTCGAGCCATCCTTGAGGAGCGCAATCACCTGCTCCACTTGTGACGGTTTGATTTGCAGTTCTTTGGCGATTAGTTGTACAACGTTCATTTGGACACATCCTTTACTTCAGCTACCCTTTAGAATACCACAAAATAAAGACCCCTACAGGATGTAGAGGTCATTCTTCTGATTGGTGGTAAGTAGCAGCGATAAATGTCGCATCATCACCAAACTTCATATCTTTCATCACATGATGGTAAAGTTGGTCCGCAGAACTTGATGCTTTCAGTAAGCCTTTCGGATTGCGGATGTCCACCCCATCAGAGTGAAGAAGAAAAACGTCGCCTGAGTAAACAGGATACGTCTGAGTTCGTAAGCTTTGCTTGCGCCCTGACAAATACCCCATTACGGGTAGTGGGTAGACCATCTTATCAAAGCGTTTTTGATACATATAGAACTTCACATTTCCTACGCAACTGTAGGAAAGTGTCTTTTGCTTATAATCAATCTTAACTAGAGCAACTGCCGCGCCTCGCTTATACGTCATTTGTTCATTACAACGTTGTATCAACTGATCAATCGATTCATCAGCATACTCTGTTAAAATTTCCGGGATAACATCTGCTGATTCTTTAGCCACCGGCCCATTTCCTAGACCATCTGCAATGGCACAGAGAAAAAATTCAGGATGCTCCGCAATATAATATGTATCTCCTGAGAGACGATTCCCATTTTTCGCTTCATTATATACGCGGACATGAATCGAAGACGAATGGATTTCTTCCATTAGTCCATTCCACCCGCAGACAAAATAGCGTCTTGTAACTTTTTAATCGCTTTACGCTGGATACGGGAGACATGCATTTGCGAAATACCCAAGCGTTCACCAGCATCTTTTTGACTGAGCTGTTCGATATAGGTAAGCTGAATAACTTCCTTCTCACGGTCAGACAAGTATTTTAATGCATTGGCTACAAGCATACGTTGGTCGGTCTTTTCAAACTCTCCGTCTTCTTGTCCGATGACATCAAATAACGTGATGGTACTTCCTTCAGAATCCGCCTCTAGAGAGTGATCCATTGAAAGCGCCTGATAGCTTTTCCCCATCTCCATTGCTTCTAGGACATCTTCTATATCCACTTCTAGATAAGAAGCGATTTCTGCAACTTGTGGAGACCTTTGCAATTGAGTCGTCAACTCTTCAGCAGTCGCACGAATACGCGGACCGAGTTCTTTGATGCGCCTTGGCACATGAACAGCCCATGTCTTGTCTCGTAAGAATCTTTTAATTTCACCGATAATAGTAGGGACAGCAAAGGCTTCAAAACTTCGACCAAAACTAGCATCGTATCGTTTCATCGCACCTAACAATCCGAGCATCCCCACCTGAGCGATATCTTCATGGTATGATTTACCGTTTGAATATTTCCGAGCAATCGATTCCACAAGTCGTTGGTAGTGCAGCACTAATTGCGTCTGAGCTTCTTCCGAGTTCGTTTCTTGATAGTCACGAAGCCAATCGAGTACTTGCTCTTTGGAAGCTTGATTAGGATAAGACGTTTTCGACATTACCGTTCACCTGCTCAGATCTGACGTTTTTCGTCATGAAGATCGTGACACCTTCTTGATGATGAACTTTTACTTCGTCCATTAACGTCTCAATCAGGTAAAGCCCAAGACCTCCCTCACGCATAAAGGATACTTCCTCAGATTCTGAGTAGGGTCCGAGCTTAGCACGTGTTTCTTGGAAATCAAAACTCTTCCCATGATCAGCTACCATGATTTCCATTTTTTCTTCGTAAAGTGCGCAGCCGATGACGACTTCGCCTTCTTCATTTTCCGCGTAGGCATGTTGAACCGCATTGGTTATCGCTTCGCTTGCTGCAATTTTCACATCTTCAATATCGTCATAAGAAAACCCTAGACGATTCGCCAGACCTGAAATAGTTAGACGAGCCACACTGACGAATTGTGTTTTAGCAGGCACTCGTATTTCGACGTAATCAAATGGCTTCATCTTAATTCACCTCTCTTGGTGCAGATTCTATGTCCATAATTTCTCCGAGGCCAGTTATATCGAATAAACGTTTTAAACGGGAAGATAACCCGATAAGTTTCAATTTCGCATTTTCCGCTTTTGCTTTTTTAAAGAATCCTACAATCACGCCAAGTCCTGTTGAATCCATATAGGAAACTTCAGAAAAATCTAAAATAATTTCTTTGGAATCATCGAGTGTAATTTCCGTCAATTTTTCACGGAGCATTGGAGCAGTGAACGCATCAATTTCTCCTTCAATAAAACCTAATACTTTACTTTCTTGGTGTTGTAAATCTACTGAAATATTCATGTCATTTTCCCCTGTTCTATTATATAAAGTTTAACTTTCTATACCCCTCCCGTGAGAAGGAGTAAACATTTAGGCAGCTCTTTTTAATATAACAAGCGTAAAATCGTCACGAAGTTCAAAGTCTTGTAACAAAATAAGTTCCTTATAAACATACTCCACCATGTCTTGGGCAGGTTCATCTTTGACATCTTCAATGATTTGCATCACTTTCTCCATCTCAATAAAACCTTCCTGGGATCGACACTCCGTGACACCGTCTGTCATTAGAACAATAAAGTCACCTGGCTCTAAGTGGACGGACTGATGTTTATACGTCGTATTAGGCAACACACCGAGAAGAAGACCTTCTACGAATAGTTCGTGAAAGGCCTTCTCACGCACGGAATAATGAAGAGCAGGTTCGTGCCCAGCGGATGCATATAAAAATTCATGCGTCGCAGTATTGTACCCTCCATATACCATGGAAACGAACATCGAATCCGTCACACTTCGCTCGACGATGCGATTGATGATATCCAGGACGAGAGATGGATCTTTATCGGCCCCGTCCACACTGTCCATTCCATTTTTAATCATGGACATGCACAGGGCAGCTGGAATCCCTTTCCCGATGACATCTGCCACACCAATTCCTACTGCTTTTGCATCTGATAAGAAGTGCACATAATCTCCGTTCATCTCTTTAGATGGTACAGAAAGCATGCCGATGTCCACACCTTCAATTTCAGGTACAGAAGTTTTCAGCAATGTCTTTTGAACATTCGCAGCTAAATCCATTTCTATCCGAAAATTCTCTTGTTTTTGAATCAAGTTTTGGTGTTCATGCAGGGCAAGTCCGTAGCGAACCATCACCTCAATTAGTAAATCAAATGAATGATGAATTGTTGTTGGAATATCCGGAGATATCTCTTCAAGTGCCGATCTATGTATTCCAATCATCTCTTCTGGAGAAATATTCTTTTGGATAAGCTGTTTACTGAACGTCTGCCCTTCATAAAGGTTTAATTCATTTTGATTCTCAAGGTAATTTCGCAGAATAGCTCTATATTGCCTTTCCACTTCTTGAGGCATTCACCTTCACTCCTTAACGCAACCATTTTGTAGCTGTTATCGTCGTTCCTTGTCCAACTTCAGTATCCACCTTAAATTCATCCATCAATCGCTTTACCCCTGGCATTCCTGCCCCGAGCCCACCTGATGTCGTATAGCCATCTTCCATGACTTTTCGTAAATCTGGAATTCCAGGTCCCTGATCAGCCGCAATGATGATGAGACCTCTCAACGCACCATCTGCTATCCGTTCAATTGTAATTTTGCCTTTCCCGGCATATAAGTATATATTACGGGCCAGTTCACTTATCGCTGTTGTGATTCGAGCCTGGTCAACAGTTCCGAAACCGACTTCCTTTGCCTCGTTACGTCCAAGCTGTCTCGCTGCAACGATATCCCATTCCGTAATGATATCTACAGAAGACTCGATGCTCATAATGGATTAGTCCTCCAATTCTCGTTCTAGTTTTTCCAATCCATTCTCTAAATCAAGGGCTGTGGCTACATCTTCCAAACGGATACCCAGCTCAATCAGAGTAATCGCGACAGCAGGTTGGATACCGGTGATAACGACTTTTGCTCCCATAAGACCGGACATGCTTATCACGTCGCCTAATACTTTTGCTATAAATGAGTCAATAAAATCGATGGATGTCAAATCAATGACAACGCCACGCGCTGCTGTCGTGTGTAATTTATCGAGTAAATCTTCTTGGAAAGAGAGTGCCATTTGATCATCAAGTTCCCACTGGATCGAAACAATCAATGTGTCTCGGAGTTTTAATATCGGAATTCTAGTTCTCATTCTTCTTCCACCTCTACAATTTGTCGTTTGGTAATGGCAAGCGCCTGTTCCATTCCGCGCTGCAAAGTGCTGGTTGTTGTAAAGTCATTCAAGTTGATGCCAAGAGCCACAATTGTCTGAGCAATTTCTGGACGGATGCCCACGAGCATACACTTTGCTCCGACCAAACGAACGGCATCTGCTGCTTGAATGATATGATGTGCTACCATTGTATCGACGACCGGAACACCTGTGATATCAAGGAGAACCACTTCTGAACGGTGTTTCACCACACCCTGCAACAAGTTTTCCATAATCAGTTTTGCACGTTCCGTGTCAATGGTGCCTACAAGCGGCATCACTGAAATTTTGTCGAATACCGGAATGAGAGAGGCAGATAATTCTTGCAGAGCCATTTTCTGAAGCTGCACGGTGCGTTCCCATGTTTTCGAGTATGCTTCGACGATGCTATGGTTTAGCGGAGTCAACCACTTGTTCATTAAACGTATGTAGCTTGCTGAGTTTGAGTTGTTAAGGAAACCAGATTGTTCCATATTATGATAGATTGCTTCAGTAAAATTTGTCATTGCTTTCATGACAAATGAAATAGACCATCCATGGCGTGAGATTTTCACTGAAAAATCTTCAATCTGCTTCGTAAAGTCTTTATCATTTTCAGTTAGGCTGACAATCATCAAGTCGCCAAATTCACGAGCCGTCGAATCAATCATGCTATCGGACATGATTTGAAAAAATTTGCCGTCTTCTTCTTCTTCCATTAATTGTTTCCATGTTTCAAGAATCGAGTTCATATTCTCGCTAATATAATTGGCTAGTGTTGCATTCATGAGTAGGAGACACTCCTTCAAAATAGGTATTAGTTTTATTGTAGCGGAAAGTAAGCAAATGCGCACTCCTAACCTTCCACCGAAATAAAAACAGACAAAGCACGTACATATCGTAGCTTTGTCTGTTTTATGTATGTATTAAAATTTAATCAACCCGAGACTAATGGCAGTCGCGTGGTCCACGCTTTCCATTACATCTTCATCTAGATGCGTAATTTTGTCAGTCAGTCGTGATTTGTCTATGGTGCGTAATTGTTCGAGTAACACAACGGAGTCGCGCTCTAAGTGATACTTTTCTGCATTGATTTCGACATGAGTCGGCAACTTTGCTTTTTGAATCTGCGCTGTTATCGCAGCTACAATAACAGTCGGACTAAATCGGTTTCCAATATCGTTTTGCAATACCAGGACGGGCCGTGTTCCACCTTGCTCAGACCCGACGACTGGTGATAAATCTGCAAAAAAGACATCTCCTCGTTTGACGATCAAATTGTCAGCCTCCACTTACGAGTCGCTCGGTCGTGTCATGCGCCTCATACTCTGCATGAAGACATTCACTACAAATAGACAAATTAATATGAGACATTTCCAGGTAACCCTGTATCATCGCTTCTCGTATAATTGTTGTTTGTCCTTGCAGTTTCGTAACGTGTTGTTTAAAAACACGTTTTCCGTATACGGGACGGACTTCCTCCATATAATCTGCTAACAGATAAACTGTTTCTATTTTATCTGACTTTCCCCCCACAGCAAACACCTCCGACAAAACTTTCCTCTATACGCCAATTTCTATCATCTTACCATCGATTTCACCTTCAAGGAAGATGATTTCGACAATAAATGCGAATTTTGCGCAGGAAGTACTAGTTTTTCTTGTCAGAATGTGGGTAAACACGCGGAACGCGTTTGGAAATTTGACAGCAGATTTCATACGGAATTGTTTGGAGATGCTCCGCCCATTCTTCTGCAGGAATGGTTTTATTTCCGTTTGACCCTAGTAATACCACTTTTGTTCCAACTTTAAACGCTTCAGGTAAGATTAACATGGTTTGATCCATACAAATTTTCCCTGCAATTGGAACACGTTGTTCCCCAATAAGAATTTGGAGGTGACGAAGCCCTCTTAAAAACCCATCCGCATAGCCTATCGGAAGGGTGCCTATAAACTCTTCTTTCTCGCTTCGGTACGCGGCTCCATACCCGACTGTTGCACCCACTTCAACTTGTTTGACATGCACCAGCTCTGTGACGAGACGCATGGCAGGTCTAAACGGGAAATCGAAGGTCTCTCGAATCCAATCTGATGGTGCAATTCCGTACATAGAGATACCAAAACGCACTGCATTAAAATGCATTGTAGGATGCTGAATGGCTGCTGCACTATTTGACGCGTGGATCCATTTAGGACGTTCAGGAAATAAGTCAAGCCATTCGGTAAACAAGCGACTTTGCTCTATAAAATGTTCATTTTCCGTTTCATCTGCTGTAGCAAAGTGGGTGTACACACCTTCGATTTGAAGTTCAGGTCGGCTATTTACAAACTCGATTGCTTCTCTCACTTCACTTGTTGAACGCAGCCCTAAACGACCCATTCCGGTATCCATTTTGATATGAAGATGGGCTTTCACTTTAGCTGGAATTGTCTTTAACCACTCTAATGAGTGTGCCGTCACATGAATGGCTTGTTGCCAGGCATAGTCTAAAAATCGGTGCGGAGAGGCACCCATCACGAGTATCGTGGCTTGGATGCCTGCGTGCCGCAGCTCGACTGCTTCATCAGGTGTGGCTACTGCAAAAAATGACAGGCTGTGCTCTTCGAGTACGCGAGCGACTTCAACTGCTCCATGCCCATATGCATCTGCTTTGATCACTGGAATAACGGTTGTTTCCCGTTTCAATGTCTCTTTCAATTTGTCAATGTTAAATAGAATTTGTGTGGTGTCGATTTCTAAATAGGTTGGTCGATAGAATGAGGGTTGTGGCACAGCGGTCTACCTTCTTTTCTTTTTTACTAATCGTATCAATTTCTTTCGAGCGGTCAAGTTGTTATTTTAGGGATGGCGTTTGCATCGAAGCCGCAACCGCAAGCATCTCATCTTCCGTCAAGCTGGTAGAGGCCAAGAAATACAGCTTCCCGTCTTGTTCCCACTGCAAGGAATGCTCCGTTTGGCCACCCATCTGCATACCAATTGGCGCTGGGTCTCCAGGTGCATGAACCGGTAGAAGTGTGTTCTTTGGTGAAGGTTGCTGAATTAGTGTAAATGCTTTGGTTCCTCCATAGGTGAGGATGACCCGTTTGCCGTTTGGACCTTCTGCTGTCTTTTCTTCAAGAAGCTCAACGCCAGTTAGTTGTACTGTAGGATAAGATGTTTGGAATTCAGTGTCGTCCATTTCGGCACTTGCCGTTTCATTGCCATCTGTTGCTTTTTCAAATGGGTCTGCCTCGTAATCTGCAGCCGAGTGTACTTTGCCCAGTTCAATTTTTGTAAATGTCAGTTCCATTTTCTCTTGGCCATCTTCTGAATGAATGACAACGCGCTTCGGCAGAAGAGATTTCTTATCGATTTCAATCGTCTGTTGAGGTAAAGATTGTTCATGGCTTGCTTTTGTTTTCGTTACAAACGTATAGGTTTTCTCTTGCTCTGTAAATTCAGCTTCGGGGTCCGCTTGAATATCTCGGGAAAGAGATTCAATCAAATAGGCCTGGCTATGTTTTAGTGGCCAATCACTTTTGAACTGATACGACTTCTGCAGGTGCGGAGAAATGACAAAAACACCTTCTTTGTTCCGGATGATCAGTTGATTCTTTTCCGGATTGGCATCATTGACAGATACACGATAGTAATCCGGCTTCGTGTGCCATACATCAATAGAATAAGTAGCTGTTTCGGAAGGAGATTGAACGACCATTTCCGCCTTTACTTCATACCCATCTTGTTCTTCCCACTTGGCCATAATTTGTTTACGAACTTTCTCTTCGCTTGAACCTCCGCATGCCGCAAATACCATGGCTGCTCCAATCATCATGAAAAGTAGCCGTTTCTTCAGTTGATTCATCCTTTCCTCTACCATCCTGTAACACTATATGGCAAAGCAAACCGAGCTATGACAGTAGGATCACTTGAGCTGCGGCATACTCTCTCGTATGCGTGATGGACACGTACCCATTCACATCTTCACCGCGAAATAATAGATACGGTGCGCCACCCAGCTCTTTCGCCACTTCAATATCTTGAAAGCTACAACCTTTTCCAATCCCTGTACCGAGCGCTTTGCCATACGCTTCTTTTACAGCAAACCGTGCCGCCAAGTATTCAATTTGACGACTCGGAATAGAAGATTCATAAAAACGCCGTTCATTCTCAGTGAGGATCCGTTTATAAAAATGCGGGGACCTTGTGACCAGTTGGGCAATTCGTTGAAGTTCAATAATATCAAGACCTATCCCTTTAATCATATAGCTTCTAAAGCTCCTCTCTCCCATGTATACTTAAAACAAATGAGGTGAAAGACATCCATGTTTATTCGACATGAAAATTTTAATCAATATCGTACGTATTATCCGGTTGTGTTCACATTGCTTATCGTCACAATCGCTATTCACATTATAGCAAACCTCCCGATTATCGGACCCTATGTTTATGGAATTGGAATTGGTCATAATGGATCGATTGCGAACGGTGAGTATTGGCGCCTTATTACGCCGATCTTTTTACACGGGGGATTCATGCATCTGCTCTTCAATATGTTTTCCCTTTTCCTTTTTGGCCCAGAACTCGAACGACTGGCAGGAAAGGCACGCTTTTTGACGATTTACTTTGTATCCGGAATCGTCGGTTGTCTCGCTTCTTATCTTTTTGAAGGCAGTGACTATATGCATCTCGGAGCAAGTGGAGCCATTTATGGAATCTTCGGGGCATTTGCCGCGCTTGTCTATTACACAGGGACTGTATTGCCACAGTTAAAACAGATTATCCTTCCGATTCTTGCCATCGGTATCATCATGACCTTCCTTATGCCGAACATCAATATAACAGCCCACTTAGGGGGACTGCTCACAGGATTTGTCTTAGGATTTTATTATTTCAACCCGAAACGGATTGGGAACTGGAAAAAGAAGAAACCGCGGCCTGCACTTCGACAATAGAAGTGCCCCGCGGTTTTTTATCGTTTTGGCAGAAACCACTGCATCGTTTCATTGACGACAGTCGCACCCATCGCTTTCAAACTGTGATGACTTCCTAACGCGCCTGACTTAATGGTCGCATGGAGGGAAGCCACATCTGCTCGTTTCTCAAAAAACGTTTGAGTTTGCACTTGTGCTTGAATACGTTTCTTCTCAAGCCACACAGTCTTTCGCGAGATGAAGCGGTACTGCATGACAGCGTAGCTTGGATAAACAGCAATACCTGTAGAACGGTGGCTCCATAGATCAAGCGCAAAACTTAGAGGAACCAAGAGGAAAAACAATAGTCCATATGGATAGAAGAAGTAACTCAGAACCGCACCAACGACGAGTAGACTCGTCGTGTTGATACGGTAATAAAACTTCTTGCTTCGCTTTGGCGCACGGACAAATTCAGGATTCCATTCCCACTCCGGAAAGAGTTCCGTAAGAAGTTCTACGGCCTTCTCCTTCTTCAGTAACGGAACAAGTTTTACCGTTTCACTTTTTTCTTTTACCGAGCCTCCTGCACTATCGATCACGATGGTGACATAGCCGAAGAGCTGGCGCAACGGATTTTCGACGAGTTGAATCCCTTGAATTCGTTTCATCGGGATAGTGGTGCGTTTTTTTTCAAGAAGTCCTCGTTGAATCAAAATATCTCGTTCATCGCGCGTGACCGTATAGCCGTAGTTTTGTAAATACGTTAGGCCCACGCTAATAAGGAATGTAATGAGAAGAACAGCAAAGGCGACAGCCGCAACAATCATAACGCCAAAACGTAAGAACTGTACGACTTCGTCATAAATGGCCTCATACGGAATGAATTCGGAGAACTGCGATAAAATGAACGCCGCCCCTGAAAAAATCAGTCCGATTCCTCCTGACGTAATAGCCAAAACCCATAAATCTTTCGTCGTCATCTTGTAGAGTACTTGAGTATCAGTCGGGACCTTTACTTGAATGGGTGGTGACTCATTTTCAGGAACCATTTCCTCACCAGAGACAGTGACAGTTTGTCGTTTCGCTGCTAGCATCTCTTGTTTAATCTGTTCTGCCGCTTCTAAACGAATCGCGGTCAGTTCTGCTTCGGCTTCCCCTATCCCCCCTCCGGCCGTCTCTACTTTTACTTTCACAAGACCAAACGGACGATGAAAAATGGACTCGGTGTAATCAAGACTTTGAATACGTTCAAACGGAATATAGCGTTTCTTTTTGACGAATAATCCATACTCAATCCGGAGCTCCCCATCTTCAAACCAATAGACGAATTTCCACCATTTAATTAACCCAGAAACCAGATAGAGCAAAAGTGCAAGTCCAGTAAAAATGTAGGGAAGGTAACTAAAGAACCCGCCATCTGAGCCACCAGAACCTCCGACAAAGAATAAGATAACGATTGGGAAAATCAAATCCTTCAACCCTTTGACGAAGGAAATGACTGCGGAAACGGGATGAAGTTTATAACGAGTCTCAGACATCATCTTCCGCCACCCTTGCCAGCTCTGAAATACGCATCCGCATGGCTTCTGCTTCTTGCTCGTTTAAAAATGGAATGGTATGCTGCGTAGCTGCTGTCGATATATGTATAGAGGCGAGATGGTAGTTTCGTAAAATCGGACCCTGTTCGGAATCGACATGTTGGACGCGAACCATTGGAATGATGGTACGTTTAATGACAAATAGACCGTGTTGATATTCGATCTCATGTTCTCGAACTTCATAGCGCCAACGCTTCCATCTGACATTTGGAATGATTCCTATAATGGCGACACCTAGTAAAATCAGAATGGTCACAGCTACGACGTAAATCCACGTCGTTTCAAAAAAGAAATAGTTGAATGCACCGACACCCACCGCGAGTAACAATAAGACAAGTGTTTGTATGAGGCCGTAAATTCGCCAGACAGTTAACCCTTTTTGTGATAAGTGCTTAGCATTTTGCATAAAGAAACCCTCCTTAGGATAGTATACGACATAGCGTGCGGATAAGTTTCATCATAATCATAGGTTTTGTCTACATATCAAGAGGTTGGAGTCATCATAAATTCACAGAAACCACTTCGCTTTTCCAAGGGAGCACTCCCAAGCCTCCTCGTGGTTACCCAAAGCTTGCGCTTTGCTCCCCACTGTGGGGTCTCGGTAGCACTCTGATCCTTCGGAAGTCTTCGTGGTCTCTGTGAATTTATTCTTTGCTATACCAATCAAATTTTTCACAAAAAAAACTTCCCTCCGGTGAAGGAGAGAAGCTAAAGTCCATAGATTAGTCGTTGCGACGTGCTGGACGTGCAGAGCGACGAGTTGATCCGTCACGTGGACCTGAAGAGCGACGTGCGCCTCCGCCTGAACCACCGCGGCCTCCGCTTGAACCACCGCTTGGACGACCTCCACGGCCTCCACCACCTGAACGGTTTCCACCACGGTAACCACCACGGCCTCCACCTGAACGTTCGCCACGCATCGGTAACGGGCGTTCTTCAGAAATCGTAACAGGCTGATCGCTTGGTTCTTTCGTCACTGATTTGATAGCTGCTGCTACCACATCCACTGCATCTAAGTTTTCAAGAAGCTCAGAAGCTAGTGCACGGTAATCTCCAAGGTCATTTTTCTCAACAAGCTCTGTCAATGTTTCCATTGCAATGCGTTGTTGGCCAAGTAGAGCTTCATCTTCACTTGGTGGACGTAAAGGAGTCATACGTTTTTTCGTTGTTTCTTCCACGATACGAAGGTAGCCCATTTCACGTGGCGTTACGAACGTAATCGCCATTCCGCTTTTCCCTGCACGGCCTGTACGACCGATACGGTGAACATAGCTTTCTGGATCTTGTGGAATATCAAAGTTGTATACATGAGTAACGCCTGAGATATCAAGACCACGAGCAGCTACATCCGTAGCAACAAGAATGTCAATTTTGTTTTCTTTAAATTGACGAAGCACAGACATACGTTTTGCTTGGCTAAGGTCTCCGTGGATTCCTTCAGCTAAATACCCACGAATGCTAAGAGCATGTGAAAGTTCATCAACGCGACGCTTTGTACGACCAAAGATGATCGCAAGTTCTGGTTGGTGAACATTGATGATACGTGATAACACATCAAATTTTTCACGTTCTGCTGCTTTTACGAAGAACTGTTCAATATTTTCAACAGTCATTTCTTTTGACTTGATTTTCACTTCAACTGGCTCTTTCATGAACGTGTTTGCAATTTTGCGAATCGGTCCTGGCATAGTAGCTGAGAATAAAAGTGTTTGACGTGTATCTGGAACGTTCGAAAGAATCGTGTTGATGTCTTCGATGAAGCCCATGTTCAACATTTCATCTGCTTCGTCTAATACAAGTGTGTTGACGTTCTCAAGCTTCAATGTACGACGGTTGATGTGGTCTAGAATACGACCTGGTGTACCGACAATAATTTGCGGGTTGTTTTTAAGTGCACGGATTTGACGAGAGATATCTTGTCCACCGTATACAGATAGAAGTTTTACACGCTTATCATAGCCAAGTTTGTAAAGCTCTTCTGATACTTGAATCGCAAGCTCACGTGTTGGAGCAATGATAAGTCCTTGGATATTTGGGTTTTTGGGGTCAATCTTCTCAATTAAAGGAATACCAAACGCAGCAGTTTTACCTGTACCTGTTTGTGCTTGTCCTAAGACGTCGCGACCTTCCATAGCATGAGTGATTGTACCTTCTTGGATTGGGGTTGCTTCTTCAAAGCCCATACGTTTAATGGATTTTAATGTTGAAGCACTGATGTTTAATTCTGAAAAATTTGTCAAAGTGTTAATCTCCTTTGTATCTGTTTTGACAAATGGTTACATTTTCAGATGACTGGCGGCAAATTTCGAGCCAATTACTAGAGGAACGTCTCCGTTACGAAAATCTCTGTGGGTTTCACGAGAGGTAATTTAATAAAAGGAAAGCCCGGTGATTGCCGAGCGGTTGGTAATCTGCGTTTCATACGCATTAAAAATAACCAACCGTTAAGTTCAAAAAAAAAGCACTCTTCGACAAACGATAGAAGAGTCTTTACACAAAATGTATCCATTGCTCAAAACAGTGTATCATGCGCTGCTCAAAAAAGCAACGCATGTGCTTGTTAGTCTATGCAAGTTTTCACTTTTTATGCACAGTTCTTTAAGACACCGAAGGAATAGTATCTTCCGGCATTGGTATCGGTTGATCTAAAAAAGCAAGCGCCTGCTTGAACCAATCGTCACAATCATCACTGTAACAAATATGATGTTTTCCACATTCGGAATAAATCAGCTGTTTCTCTTCAGAGCCCAATTGTTCATAAAGATATTCGGCAGCTTGAAATGGAACAATTCCGTCCTTCTTACCTTGAACGAGACAAACGGGAATTCTGATTTTTTCATAGTAAGGTTCCACCAGTTTGACAATTCGAGTGAATTGATAGGCGGACCGCAAAGGTGTTTTCCCTGCTTTTTGACGATAACGCATATAAACGGGATTTTGGTCCGCTTGTTTCTTTAATAGATCGACTGTAATGTCCCTTATATCCTGAAGCATCTGCCCTGGCGCAATGTATTTAGCCGCTGCACTGAGAAGCAAAAGCCGTTCTACAGGATAACGAAGAGACAAGTAAAGAGCAATCAATCCACCCATAGAAAACCCGACCACATGTATGCGGTCTACTTGGTTCATTAACTTCCGAATGGCAATTTCCGCTTCCATCGTCCAGTCCTCGGCAAGCATTTCCCGAAGTTCAAGTTCTTCACCGTGACCAGGTAGAGTGACGACAGAAACTTCCCAGTCCGTATGTTCTTTTACGTAATTCACAAAAGGCTCCACTTCATAGGGAGCCCCTGTGTAGCCATGTATAAATAAGACGCCAACTTTCATAGGCTCTTCCTCCTGTACTCAGATGAAGGGCTCGATTGCCCTCTCTACCTTCATACCTCTTGAACCTTTAAGTAAAACCAATTGTCCTTCTGAAACATGTTGCTTCAAGAAATTTTGTATATCCTTCATTTCCTCAGACCAATACACTTGTTCCCCAAATGTCGGTTTTAAAGCGGTATACAACTCTTTCATGCGTGACCCTAAAAGTGCTACACCTTGGAATGAATCCACTGAAATATCACCTGCTAGATCTCGATGGTATGCCAGTTCCTCATCTCCTAGTTCAAGCATATCCCCTAGAACAAGCCACTTGGCTTTCCCGAAGTCAGCAGCCGTTAAGAACTGGATGGCTGCTCTCATAGAAGTTGGAGCTGCATTGTATGCATCATTGATGAAAGTAGGTCCCTTGGTCTCTATCACTTGCATGCGCATATCTGTTAATTGGACCGTTTTTAATCCACTTTGAATTTCATCTGTAGAGAGTCCTAACTCCTTGCCAATCAAAATAGCTGCGAGGGCGTTCTTTGCCTGATGTTCACCTAAAACACGAAGCATAAACTCTCCTTCTACAAGACCTTCTACTGTAAAGGTTGTGCCTTCTGCAGTAAAAGATGTGTTCTTCAAGCAAAGTTCATTCGCCTCTTCTTTTCCATAAGGTACGGCTTTTATATTCGGGATTTCAGCGACTGCTTGTCGAAGGAGCGGCTCGTCTCCATCAAAAAAGAGCTTTCCGTCTTCAGGCATTCCAGTGATGATTTCCATTTTCGCTTTTGTAATTCCCTCTCGTGAGCCTAAGTCTTGCAGATGGGCTTCTCCAATATTTGTGATCACTGTAAATTGAGGTTTCGCAAGGGTCGATAAAAATTCAATCTCTCCAAACGAACTCATGCCCATTTCAAGCACGGCCACTTCGGTATCTGGCTCAATTGCCAAGATAGTTAAAGGCAATCCCAGTTCATTATTGAAATTCCCTTGTGTTTTGATTATCTTGAATTTCGTAGATAACAATCCGGCTACTAAATCCTTTGTCGATGTCTTACCGTTTGATCCGGTAATTCCAATAAAGGTCGCACGAAGTTCCGAGCGGTAGCAAGAAGCTATTCTTTGTAACGCTTCCGCTGAATTTTTCACAAATAGAATTGGTCGATTTTGAGGTGGGTTTGGCTCGCCTTCTAACCAAAGTGCCGCACTTGCTCCGTTTTCAAAAGCTTGTTCGACATACTGGTGGCCATTTACTTGCTCCCCGCGAAAAGGGATGAACAAGTCACCGACTTCTAGCGTCCGTGTATTGATGGATGCACCTGTCACGACGATATTAGCAAATGGGCCTGCATCTACATTGAGCCATTCAGCGATTTCTTGTAATGTCTTTTTCATGCGTTTTCTTCCTCACTTCGTGTATACGCACGTTTTTGCTTTTCCTCAAACCGTTCAAGCCCGAACTGAATCAACTCTTCCACGAGCTGAGCATACGTCTTTCCAGTCGCTATCCAAAGTTTTGGATACATGCTGATCGGTGTAAAGCCTGGTAACGTGTTGACCTCATTAATATAGACTTCTCCATCTTGCGTTAAGAAAAAGTCCGCTCGGACAAGCCCTGCTCCATCTAACACTTTAAACGCAGCAATTGCAGCCTGTTGTAAATTATGAAGCTCTTGTTCTGAAACTTCAGCAGGAATGGCATAATTCGTTGTGCCATCTACATATTTAGCGGAATAGTCATAAAAGTCTTTTGTAGGGAGTACTTCTCCCGCAATGGATACAGTTGGTTTATCATTCCCTAGTATGCTCAGTTCAATTTCACGCGCTGTAATTCCTTGCTCCACCACAATTTTACGGTCATATTGGAAAGCAAAATCGATGGCTTTTTCAAGTTCTGCTTTGTTTTTGGCTTTCGTGATCCCCACGCTCGAGCCGAGGTTGGCTGGCTTTACAAAGAGTGGGTACGTTAATTCGTTTTCGCACTTCTCAACAAACGCAGCTGGGTCATTATCGTACTCAAAATGAGTTATATATGCATAAGGGACTTGATTTAATCCCGCTTGATGGAAAAGTTGTTTCATTGTGACTTTGTCCATCCCTGCCGAAGAAGCAAGAACGCCGTTCCCCACATAAGGGAGATTCATCATTTCAAACAACCCTTGGATTGTTCCATCTTCCCCATTCGGTCCATGAAGGACGGGAAATACGATGTCAAAACGTGTTGTCGGGTCTGAGGCACGCTGAACAAATTCTAAAATTGAGTCAGCTTGACCTTTTCCCGCGAATCGAAGTTCTTCCGGATTAGAAGGTGCTGTTGTGAGCAACTCCCCACACACCCACTCGCCTTCAATAGTTATGTAAATCGGTGTAATGTCATACGCAGAAAAATCCAGTGCCCCAATCACTGCTTTTGCAGTCATGAGAGAGACTTCGTGTTCTGCTGATTTTCCACCGTAAATGACGCCTAATTTCTTCATTGTGATTCCTCCAATTTAGGGCGTGCAATAAATGCGATCACCCCGAGTGTTGGTTGAGATAGATAGGATTCGATGTCTTCCATGATTTCATCTGGGAACGAGGGGTCTTGGACTTCACGAAGTTCAAGACGGTACGTTCCGTCATCCATCTTGGCAAGAGATAATAACGTCCCATCTTCTAGTATGTCCTCAAATTTTTGAAATTCTTCCATTGGAAGCTCTGGTACCACTTGTTGGACACGTCGTCTAAAAAACAACGAGTTTCGACTGCGTTGAACAGCAAACTGATTGCAGACATGGACGATTAGTTTCATCATATCGTCGTATTCCCGAAAGTAGACCTTTGAAACCCTGTCCTGTTCGTCACTTAAAAAGACAAACCGATTTTTTAATACATGATAAAACGGACTACGAAACGTCTCTTTTTTATGGGCAACGTAAAGAAGTTCTGCCTGTTCTTGTGGAGAAAGCTGTAGTAAGCGCTTCTCTTCTACGATATCCAGCAGACAAAGTCTCGTCTTTTGATCTTGAAGAGACCTTACAAAATCCCGGATTTCAGTTTGTTCAATGTACTCAAACTGTGTATGCATGTCAAAAGAAGCGTCGGCATACCCATGTTCAAGTAGCAATAGCACTTGGGCGTCCGAATAATAAGAGATAAACGATGGGAACGCCATTCCGCTAAACAAGGCAAAATTATGGGATTCGTTCCCATGCACAAATAAGTGGTGCAAATATTCATCGACTACGGCTGCTTTCATCTTTCTCATAGACGTCCCTCCTATTTATTAGTTTATCACCTTTTTAGGCCATGCAACATCATCAGCTAAACATGCGTCTAATGAAACAAGCACATTCCCCTTCGGTACGTTATAATAGGGGGATGAAATTTAGATGTAGGTGACAAAATGAATACAAATAAACAATTTACAGACCGCTTCGATTGGGTCTTAGGTTTCCTTTTACTGCTTTTTTTAATAATCAGTCTTATGGCTATTTCCTCTGCACAGACAACAGGGCAGTACGGCATCAACTTTATTCCTCGTCAATTGTTCTGGTATATCATCGGGATGATCATTATCGCAATGACCATGTTCTTAGAACCGGAACAATATAAGCGTATGGCCTGGATCATCTATGGCATCGGCCTAGTTCCACTTATAGTTTTAGCCATCTTACCTGGATCGCTTGAAGTTGTAGCAGAACGAAATGGTGCTCAGAGTTGGTTCCACTTACCTTTTGGCATCGGAAGCATCCAACCAGCCGAATTCATGAAAACCTTCTATATCTTAGCCGTCGCACGGGTGATTGTGAAGCATCATGAGAACTATCCATTGAAGACAACAAAAAGTGACTTTTTACTCTTAGTAAAGATCGGCGCACTCTTTATTGTGCCGTTTTTGCTCATTATGACCCAGCCGGACTTAGGAACAGGTCTCGTATTTATTGCGATTACGGTCGCCCTAATAGTCGTCGCGGGAATCACTTGGAAGATCATCCTTCCCATTTTAGGGGCAGGCGCCGGGCTAGGTGGCGGGCTTATCTGGATGGCCCTCTACATGCAAGACTTCTTTATTAACACACTTGGGGTGAGCCCTTATCAACGTGCCCGTATCTACTCATGGCTTGATCCGTATTCCTATGCATCGAATGAAGGACTGCACTTGATCAGTTCGTTGAACGCCATTGGATCTGGAGAAATTTTTGGTAAGGGCTATCAGGGACGAGAGGTGTATGTCCCTGAAAATCATACCGATTTTATTTTTGCCGTCATTGGAGAAGAATTTGGCTTTGTCGGTGCAAGTCTTGTCATTGTTCTTTACTTTGTTTTAATTTATCACTTAACCAAGTTAACTCTTCAATTGAAAGATCCATTCAGCACCTATGTGGCAGCGGGAATCATTGCTATGATCACGTTCCACGTCTTTGAAAATATCGGCATGACGATTCAGCTGTTACCAATCACTGGAATTCCTCTTCCGTTCATCAGTTACGGAGGAAGTTCCCTGATGGGCAACATGCTCGCTCTCGGCCTCATCTTCAGCATGAAGTTCCATCACAAGACGTATATGTTTGGGAATAATGAGGATGATTAAGCTCTAGATGTGGAGCCCCCTGCTCCAGAAACTCCGAGAAAATCAGGCGGAGCCAATGAGGCGCTCTTTGCCTCACTGGATGCGACTGATTTTGGAGCGTGTTTCTAGGGGGCGCAACTCGATTCCTCTCAAGATGTGGAGCAGGCTGTTCTGAAATTCTGTCAAATGGCAGCGTGAACAGAGAAGCTTGTTTCGAACCTCTCCTTTAGCGGAGAGGTTTTTTCGCATAAAAAAAGCCCCTCAAGTTGAGGAGCAATCAACTATGCTGCGGCTTCGGTGTCGAAGGTGGCGCAAGCGCTTTTAAGATTTCTAGGCGGGACTTTGTCTTGGTTACTTTCACTCCTAACTTAGCCAAGTTACTCATGAGATGCTTCACATCTAATTCTGTAGCCAATCTACCTCACCCTTTCCAATTTTGTCTAACACCCGTACAAGTTTTATTCTTCTTCAGTTTACCACGTTTTAGACAAAAGAAATCTTTCAATTTTGTTACAAATGATGTTTTTTGTAAATTGTCAAGTTAAAACCAAAAACCTTTCTCTTTACTTACCTCACAAGGGTATCTTATAATGGCAGTAATCCAGAGTCGAGGTGGTCAAATGGAAAATCTTCAACCTATTCTACCAGAGCGCAAAAGTCATCATTCTCAAGAAACAAAACGTAATCTAACCGTCCGCTTAAATCGGATTGAGGGCCAGATTCGTGGAATAAAAGGGATGATTGAACGTGATGCCTATTGTGATGACGTCATCACACAAATCTCTGCAACTCAAGCTGCACTGAATAGCGTCGCGAACTTGTTGCTTGAAGGACATCTGAAGAGTTGTGTCCGCAATAAAATGCTCTCGGGTGATGAAGAAATTCTGGATGAACTACTTGTCACCGTTCAAAAATTGATAAAGAAATAAGGAGGATTTTTCTATGATTCAACCGGTTAAATTACATGTAGAAGGTATGACATGTGGTCACTGTGTAAAAGCAGTCCATGATCGCGTAAAAGCATTTGATGCAGTGGACGAAGTCGATGTACACTTAGAAACAGGTGAAGTTGATATCGAGTTTGATCCAGAAGCAGTGGAAATTCGCGAAATCATCGCAGCCATTGAAGACGAAGGGTACACAGTAAAATCATTCTAATAGCTAATAACTGCTGACAAGCAGTTATTTTTTCGGAAAATATATACCCCCATAAAGTATAAGAAGGAGTGAAACAGTATGCAGTCCACTGAGATTCCAATTACGGGTATGACGTGTAGCGCGTGTTCAAATCGCGTGGAACGCGGACTCAATAAGGTTGAAGGTGTCGAACAGGCGTCTGTCAATTTTGCCAATGAAAAAGCCCATGTTACCTTTGATGAGACAAAAGTGACATCTGCTGATTTAGCGGTAACCATTGAAAAACTTGGCTATGGCGTTGCTTACGAAACCGCTAATTTAGCAGTCGAAGGAATGACATGTGCAGCTTGTTCCGCACGTATCGAAAAAGGTCTTACCAAAATGGATGGTGTTTCCCAGGCAACTGTCAATTTAGCCATGGAGACCGCCCAAATTAAATACAACCCATCCGCTATCTCTGCTCAAGAATTGATTGAGAAGATAGAAAAACTAGGGTATGGGGCAACCTTGCAACAGGAAGATACCGAACCGGTCGATCATCGACTAGCTGCCTATGAACATAAGAAACGATTATTTATATTTTCCGCCCTACTCTCTCTCCCCTTATTATGGACAATGGTCGGACATTTCTCCTTCACACAGTGGATGTATGTGCCTGACTTATTGATGAACCCCTATGTACAGTGGGCACTGGCAACTCCAGTCCAATTTTATGTCGGGGCAATGTTCTACCGAGGCGCATACAATGCACTTCGTAACGGAAGCGCCAACATGGATGTACTCGTCGCTCTTGGAACATCTGCTGCGTATTTCTATAGTGTCTATTTGACCTTGAATGGAGCCGGACATCACCAAGGTCTATATTTTGAGACCAGCGCAGTACTGATTACTTTAATTATTCTTGGCAAAGTATTTGAAGCACGTGCCAAAGGGCAATCTTCGGAAGCCATTAAGAAATTAATGCAGCTTCAGCCTACTGTTGCAACAATTGAACGCGATGGTGTGATTCAGGAAGTTTCAATCCAAGACGTTCAACAAGAAGATGTCGTGATCATACGTCCAGGTGAACAAATCCCTGTAGATGGCATTGTTATCTCGGGTCAATCATCGATTAATGAATCCATGTTGACTGGTGAAAGTTTACCTGTTGAAAAGGCAACTGGTGATTTCGTCTATGCTGCAACAATCAATGAGCATGGCTCGTTACGAATGAAAGCTACCGGCATCGGAAAACAAACGATGTTATCCTCCATCATTCGTGTCGTCGAACAAGCGCAAGGATCGAAAGCGCCAATTCAGAGACTTGCTGATAAGATTTCAGGAATCTTCGTTCCCATCGTGGTGGGAATTGCACTGATTACATTCTTGATATGGTTCTTTGTTGTCACACCTGGAAATTTTGAAACCAGCTTAATCAATACCATTTCTGTTCTCGTGATTGCTTGTCCATGTGCACTTGGACTCGCGACACCGACTTCCATCATGGCAGGCTCTGGACGTGCCGCTGAGCTTGGTATTCTTTTTAAAACTGCGGAAGCGATGGAACAGACAAAACATATTGACACCGTTATTTTAGACAAAACAGGAACCGTCACGAAGGGCGTTCCAGAACTTGTTCACATGGAGACGGCACCGGAATTTGATCAAGACGAGATGCTTGCTCTTGCTGCTTCTGCCGAACAGTCCAGTGAACATCCGATAGCGCGCGCTATAACAACCGCTTATCACGGAACATTTCGCGAAGTGGATGCGTTCTCAGCGATTCCTGGTAAAGGAATCCAAGCAACAATCGGTCAACATCAATTACTCATTGGAACTCGCATGTTACTTAACGAACAACACGTAACGGGTGATCCTTCCTCTCAAGTTGCGACCTGGGAAAAACAAGGGAAGAGTGTTCTCTACATGGCAGTAAATGGCAAGTATGCTGCGACTATTGCGGTAGCAGACGCAATCAAAGATTCTTCGAAACAAGCAATCGCTCGACTCCATGAGATGGGGTTGAACGTGGTCATGTTGACAGGAGACCAACCGGAAACAGCTCATGCCATTGCCAATGAAGTCGGCATTAAAGATGTCGTTGCTGGCGTACTTCCAGCAGGGAAAGCCGATGTGGTGAAAGAGTGGCAAGATAAAGGGCATAAAGTGGCCATGGTCGGTGACGGTATCAATGATGCCCCTGCCCTTGCTGCTGCAGATGTTGGTATTGCTATGGGCACCGGAACATCGATTGCTATGGAAACAGCTGACGTGACCTTAATGCAAGGAGACCTCATGTCACTTCCAGACACCCTCACGATGAGCCGTTTGACGGTGCGAAATATTAAACAAAACTTGTTCTGGGCATTCGCTTACAACAGTTTGGGTATACCGATCGCAGCAGCCGGCTTTTTAGCCCCTTGGCTTGCAGGAGCTGCCATGGCATTCAGTTCAGTTTCTGTTGTCTTAAATGCTCTTCGTTTACAACGCGTGAAACCGTAAACCACCTTGTCATGAGGTGGTTTTTTTCTTCTTAAAAAAAGTGTAAAATAGTCTTCAGATTGAAGAAAGCAGGTTTTCACATGAAACAATCGATTGCCCTCCTGATGTCGGTACAATTTTTCGTCTACTTGGGCTTTGGCATTATCATTCCGGTTTTGCCAGTAGTCATTCTGGAACAAAACTATTCTGAGGTGCATGTAGGTGCATTACTGTCCGTCTATGCATTAGCCTCTTTCTTTACGGCTCCCTTGTGGGGGAAATACTCTGACCAAACTGGAAGGAAAAAATTGATTCTCATAGGCTTATTCGGATTTAGCATAAGCTTCTGGATTTTTGCCTTTTCCTTTGATTCCTTATTCCTACTTTACCTATCTCGAATCGTAGGTGGGCTTTTCTCTGGAGCTTTGTATAGTGCTGTTACAGGTTATGCATCGGATATCTCGACGGAAGAGACCCGTAACAAATATCTAGGGTTACTTGGAATGTCTATTGGTCTTGGCTTTATATTCGGCCCAGCGATTGGCGGAATTCTTGGGGACGTTTCCTTGCAGCTTCCGTTTATCGTATCTGCTGTACTGACACTCGTATTGATGGGCTATGCCCAATTTATTTTGAAAGAACCTGTGCGAACAGGAGAAGCCAACAAACGACAACTGTTACCTAAAGGGGCCTCCACCTTATGGTCCTACCGAATAAAATATTTGTTTCTGTTCTCCTTTATGGTGACCTTGTTACTGGCCGGACTCGAGGCGACCTTCCAGTTGTTCCATATTGAACGAATTCAAATCACTCCCCTTCAACTTGGCTACCTCTTTTTATTTAGTGGCCTTGTGGATGCAGTGGTTCAAGGTGGGATTGTTCGACGAATCAAAAACGGGACCGAGACAACGTGGATTATTTGGTCACAAGTCATTGCTGCTACCGGCCTTGCACTTACTTTCTTTACAAACAGTCTGTTTATGGCCGGTCTTACATTGTGTATTTTCACGGCCGGAAACGCCCTAGCACGTACAACACTTGTTGCGCTGACAACCAAAGAGTCTGGTGGAAACTACGGAACAGCTGCGGGTGTGAGTTATTCTATGGACAACTTAGGTCGGATTATCGGTCCACTCACGTTTGCGATGATTTTCACACAGCTACCTAATACTCTCTACGTCGTCTCTGCCGCCTTATCTCTTGCAAGCATTCTTCTCATCGTCTTCTACCGGAAGAATCAGGCCACATTACGAGATCCATTAGTACAGCAAAACAGCTAGCCCCATGTGGGACTAGCTGTTTCTTTAAGAGGGTTGGACTTCTTCTTTTAATGACTTTCCTTTCTTTTCTGCTAGTTCGGGGTGGGCACGGTGTAGGATCGCTGGACGTGCCAAGTACAAAACTGAAACGACTAATGCCATAGCCGAAATCAGGAAAATCGGTTCTGGCGGGAAGACATCGAACAAGAACCCAAACAGCACCATACCACACGGAATCAATGCGATGGCAAACGTCTCGAGCAAGGCAAAGACACGGCCCTTATAATCGTCATCAATGGTTTTTTGAAAATACACTTGCATGGGTGTAGTTATGAAAATAATCGTTACACCTTGGATGAACATAATAGCGATGTAGAACACTAGCATCTGACCATAACTCATGGCAATGAGAAGCGGCATAGTAATTGTCGCAAGCATGATTCCTAAAACAAGGATTCCCCGTTTAGAAATTAACAGTGGAAATTTAAAATCTTTACTTGAAGATAAATAAACGGACGTCAGTAACATTCCAATGGCAAATGCCGCTTCCGTGAACCCAAAATGCTGAGCGGACATCTTTAACTGATCAATGAGGACATAGGAGTATCCCACTTGGAATGCGCCGAAAATAAAGTTTACAGCAAGTGCTATGATCATGAGCGACATAAGAATTGGCTGGTTTCTCACATAGGAAAGACCGGCTTTCATACTATCAAGCATCTTCTCTCCCTCTCCCTCAACTACATCTTTACGTTTAGAGAAAAGAGTGAAATTCATGGTGGCCTCGAGGACAACTGCAACTGCAGAGGCACACGCAAACACAATTAAGAAGACTTCGAGTGACACCGTTCCATACAGGATTCCCCCTACTGCTGGACTTGCGATGGCAGCAAACGAAATGGACATCTGATTTAATGACATCGCCTTTTGAATTCGCGGTTCGTCAATTAAGCTGGAGATCGAAGAACTGAAAGCGACACCTGAGAAAGTAGACGCCATGGCTAAGATGGCAGTTACCGTATAAATTGCTGGAAGAGATAGCCCATACATCGTCATATAAGCAATCAAACCTAAAATTGTCCCTACGATCGTAACTTGCGCTAAAATAACTATAGTCTTCCGATTATACTTATCTACGACATAGCCTGCAAATGGGCCGAGGATGGCTCGTGGCAAGATACTAAAAATAAGGTTCATGGCAAAACTGGATGCAGAACCCGTCATTTGCAGAATATAAAAGCTGATTGCAAATGTATAAACGGATGCACCAAAGGTAGAAATCAATTTGCTTATGGTGAATGTCCAGAGATGCTGCGTCGCTTTTTTTACTTTCCATGCGTCAGTCATGGGGATCCCCCTAAAAGTTTAATTCTATTAAACTTACTATATCATGTAAAAAAGTTGAATACAAGTACAAAGTTTAATATAATTAAACAATGAAAGTTGAGGGATAACGATGACTTTAGGAGAACGGATTCGCACACTGAGAAAAGCACGAAAAATGACACTTCAACAATTAGCTGGCGATGCCATCACAAAAGGCATGCTTAGCCTCATTGAAAATAATAAAGCCAAACCTTCTATGGAGAGCTTACAACACATTGCGAGTATGCTCGGTGTGACCGTTAGTGAGTTACTCGAAGAATCTTCTCAAGAGAAAAAAGCGCTTGTCAAAATGGTAGAGGATTTATTTCTTCCCTTAGACTTTCCGAATGTCCCCGTTTTACAACAAATTCTCACACTTATCACACCGTACCTGTCTAGTCTTTCTAGGGGGTATATCGACGGACGCCTCTTAGATCTCTACAGCCGCGCAGCGTATGAACTGGGGCAATCTGATTGGGAACAGTATTCGAAGAAAGCAATTCATATCTATGAAGAAAATCAAATCGTTCGACGATTAATTTCTCTCAAGCTTTTTCGTATCTTAACGAATTTCCGTGAGAGAAAGTATGAATTGGCACTGGATTTATTATTGAAAGAGCGGCAACAATTGGAGGAAAGTAACGCGTGGAGCGACCCTCTCACTCGTTTAGATTTGGATTATACAGAAGCTATCTTTTATTACGCCGTAGGACAGGAAGAGAAAGCATTAGAAACCATGCATACTGCAATCGAGTTTTCAAAATCTCAAAAAATCTTATACCGCTTAGACCACCTTTACCGGTTGGCAGCAGTTCATGCAGTAATGGCCATGGATAAAAAGCAAGTTGAACAATATGTAAAACGTCTCGAAGCCTATGCTGATTTTACAGATGATACAGAAACCCATGGATTTATCGCTTTTTTATGGATCCATTATTACACTACATTTGAACGTGATATACCAAAGGCGGAACAACTCCTTGATGAACTGATGAATACTATGGAGGAAGACAAGGATTCTAATTCTGAAAAAGTGGAGATGGCGAAAATCGCTTATTATAAAGGAGAAGAGCATCGAGCATTGGAACTTCTTCTGGAAAACGAAACACCTTCCTATATCAGTCATCCTATTGACTTAAGCATCTATTCTGAGAGGGAGTATTATTTAGCGAAAATTTATGCAGACCGTGGAGAAATACAAAAAGCATTAGCAATCGTTGAAGAAAGTTGGAAAACTCTCCAAACTTTCTTTGAAACACCTTATCAGGTGCAAATGAAACAATTGCGAGATGAACTTCTCGCAAAATAACCAAAGAGCCATTCCCAACCGGGAATGGCTCTTTGTGTGGATTAGTAATTTTCTACAGTTTGTTCAGACTGTGGTTGATTGTAAACAGTCTGATCAAGTTCTCCTGTGACTTTCGCTGTAGTAACTCCAGCTGTCATTGCCCCACTTACATTGACTGCCGTACGGCCCATGTCAATCAATGGTTCCACAGATACGAGAAGACCAGCTAAAGCAACGGGTAGATCAAGAGCTGATAATACGAGGATGGCTGCAAATGTAGCCCCTCCGCCAACTCCTGCTACACCAAATGAGCTGATGGCCACAATCCCAACGACTGTGAGAATAAATCCGATATCCAGCGGGTTGATTCCGACAGTTGGCGCAATCATAAAGGCCAGCATCGCTGGATAGACCCCAGCACATCCGTTTTGCCCAATGGATAAACCGAAAGATCCAGAGAAGTTAGCAATCCCTTCCGGCACACCTAACTTGTGCGTCTGCGTATGAATATTAATCGGTAAAGTTCCCGCACTTGAACGAGAAGTGAAAGCGAACAATAGCGCTTCCGACGATTTTTTCACATACGTAATTGGATTGACGCCAGAAATCAATAGAATCAACAAATGGATCAAGAACATCACAGCAAGGGCGACATAGGATGCCAAGACGAACTTTCCTAATGTATAGATGGCTTCAAAGTTTGAAGTCGCCACTGTACGTGCCATAATAGCAAGTATCCCATAAGGAGTTAGACGAAGAACGATACGAACGATTCCCATTACAAGTTCATACAACGCATCGATTCCTTTTTTCAACACCGCTGCAGTTTCCGGCGAGCGACGAACGACGCTTAAGTAAGCAAACCCGATAAAGGCTGCAAAGATAACAATCGCAATCGTTGAAGTTGGACGAGCCCCAGTGAAATCTAAGAATGGATTCGCCGGTAATAGACTAATCAATTGTTCTGGGAAGGTTTGATCTGCCACTTCTGCTGAACGTTCCTCAATGTAAAGTCCGCGAGATTCTTCCGCTTCCCCACTAAAGATTTGTTCTGCATTCAAGTCGAATAATGCAGCAGACGAGATACCGACAACTGCGGCTACTGCCGTTGTCCCAATCAGAATCGCTAAAATAATCCCCGCAACTTTCCCAAGTTGGTTACCAAGCTTCAATTTCGCAAAGGCTCCAATGATAGAAATGAAAATAAGCGGCATAACAATCATTTGTAGTAAGCGTACATAACCTACGCCAACCACGTTATACCAATTAGATGTTTCAGTTAAAACTTCTGAATCGGCTCCATACACAAAATTTAAAATAAGTCCGAGTGCAATCCCTAGGCCAAGAGCCGTGAATACGCGTGTGGAAAATGATTTATTTTTACGTTTCATCCAGATAAGCAGACCAATAAGTGCAAGCAGAGCAAGTACATTTATCCATATAAACACATGTGTTCCTCCTTTATTTTTTCAAGATGTACTCTATTCTATTCTCGTAATTCCTATCTGTAAAGTATGAATTACTAAGAAACTATATTATTTTTCTTTGCTTCGTTATACTGAGAGTAGAAAGTCGCAAGAAAAGGAGGATTTGACATGACAGCCAATCTTTTCAATATTGCCGCAAGTGTCGTTATTGTTCTAAATATTTTCCTAGCTATCGCTCTAATCTTTCTTGAACGCCGCGATGCAAGTGCTACATGGGCATGGATTATGGTCTTATTCTTTATTCCTATCCTCGGCTTTATCATTTACCTGTTTTTTGGCCGTCAACTTCGGAAAAAGACGTTGTTTCGTTGGGAAGGGCGCAAAAAAGTGGGGATTGATCAGCTGATTACTTATCAAAAGACGGCAATCGAAGAAGATCGGTTTGAATTCCGTCTCGATGATGCACAACACTTTAAAGACTTGATTGTGATGCATCTAAACAACAATCAGGCTGTCTTAACTCAAGACAATTCCGTCCGTATCTTTAATGATGGGCGGGAAAAATTCGATGCACTGATTGAGGATATGCGTGCAGCGAAGAATCATATTCATATGCAGTACTACATTTTACGGTTAGACAATCTTGGAATGGAAATCTACAATGTCCTCCTTGAAAAAGCGCGCCAAGGTGTCAAAGTACGCATTCTTTATGATGAAATGGGATCGCGTACATTAAAGAAACGGCATTTTAAAGAACTTATTGATCTAGGTGGGCGTGTGGAAGCATTTTTTCCAGCTATTTTACCGATGATTAATATGCGGTTGAATTACCGGAACCACCGCAAAATTGTAGTTGTTGATGGTCGCATTGGTTATATCGGAGGGTTCAATGTGGGGGATGAGTATTTGGGGCTGGACCGAAAATTTGGGTACTGGCGCGATACGCACTTGCGTATTGAAGGGAGTTCTGTTCACCCACTACAAACTCGCTTTATCCTTGACTGGAACCAAGCCTCTTCAGAACATGATATCGAATATGATGAAAGATATTTCCCTGCGATTCCGATGAAAGGATCTGTAGGTCTTCAAATCGTATCCAGTGGTCCTGATGAAGAATGGGAACAGATCAAGAATGGCTACTTAAAGCTCATCACATCTGCTAAAAAGTATGTCTACATCCAGACACCTTACTTCATCCCGGATGCCAGTTTTATGGATGCCCTCCGCATCGCCGCCTTGTCAGGTATCGATGTGCGTATTATGATTCCCAATAAGCCCGATCACATTTTTGTTTACTGGGCTACATATTCGCATGTGGGTGATTTATTGAAAGCTGGCGCCAAAATTTTTATATATCAAAATGGGTTCCTGCATACAAAAATGATTGTCATTGATGATGAAGCATCAACGGTAGGCACAGCCAATATTGACGTTCGTAGCTTCAAATTAAACTTTGAAGTCAATGCGTTCATTTATGATCGAGAAACGTCCCATGAACTCGCTCTGTTATTCGAGGAAGACATGACATATTCGACGGAACTCACAAAAGAAATTTATTTAAATCGTACGCGCATGATCAAAGCGAAAGAATCAATTGCGCGTCTCTTATCCCCAATACTTTAAAAAAGTAGCACACACCTAAGTGCGTCTACTCAGACTGCAGATAAACTCATCAATTTTGAGTTTGTCTATGGTCTTTTTTATTGTTGTCTTTGTTAAATAGTATGGTTGTTTTTCAGTAAAAAAATACGGGAACGTCTGATATGGACGCTCCCGTTCTTTTTCGTTACTGAACCTGTTTATGAAATAAGGTAATTAATCTATTTTAATCTTACCAGTGTACTTGAAGTTTATTCCCATTTGGGTCATAAAAATGGAAAAAGGCATGTCCCTTATCTTCTTTTATATTCTCGACCTTCACTTGATTATCAATTAGGTGTTGATGAAATTTTGATAGTTCTGGACTTGTAAAGCCAATGCTAAATTCTTGCTCATTATCAATTGTAAAATGTGCAAATGTTTCATCTTTGGTAGGTATTAAGATAAGTAAGAAAGGTCCTTCATTTACTTTTAATACGGCAAGTGATTCCGTATGGTTTAGTAACTGGAGCCCTAGCACATCTCTATACCATTGTGCAGACAGATCCAAATCTTTTACAGGAATTCTAATGTAATGTACTTGTTCAATAAATGATGTACTCATATCCTTCTCTCCTTAAGTTAATCCGGTATATCAAATAGGTCCCTTTCTAGTTAACTTCTTTCTTCCGAAGGTGATGTTCACTATGAAAGAACAACTATTATCTTTGTTCTAAGTATTCTTCGAGAGTCAGACCAGATTCATACACTGCTTGCGCTTTCTCTTTTCCAATGTAACGAAAATGCCATGGTTCGTACATGTACCCTGTGATTTTCTCTTTCCCTTTTGGGTACCGGAGGATGAATCCGTAAGTGTGAGCATGTTCGGCTACCCATTTTCCTGCGGCCGTCTCTCCAAACGATTCTCTTGCAAAATGGTGTTCTGCATTTTCTTCGCCTATATCAAATGCAAGTCCTGTCTGGTGTTCCGAATAACCAGGGCGAGCACTATATCGGTCTGCAGCTTCCTGTCCGTCGTTGCCTACGTAACGGGCATAAATCTCTTGTTGGCGTTCAAACGATCGATATGTACTGAATGCGACCAATCGAATATCGTCAAGAAGTGCAGCCGCAGCCATTTCATTAAACGCAGCTCGTGCTTCTGGGCTTTCACCAGGTGCGTAACCAGAAGGCAGTGGGTATTGTTTGCTCGCCATCAGAATCCCATCGATGTATGTTGGTTCTAACGGTAAGGTCTCATTTCCTTCATAACCTTTGGCTCCCGAGTGATCAATCTCCTCTAAAGGTAACGGATCTGCTACTTCTGGCTCTTCTTCCTCAACAGGTGGTGGGGGTTCGACAGGTGTAGGTTCTTCTGGTGCAGGTTCTTCTGGTGCAGCTGGTTCAGTAGGTTGAGTAGTATTGATGTTCGCCATCAGCTGTTGCCAATTGATCAACCCAGCATGCGTGGCATAATAGGTACCCCCTCCTGCCGCAAATAAAAGGACAAGCACAACAATCCACGGCCATTTCTTTTTTTTCTTGGTTTGGTAGAGCTGTAATCGCGTATTCATGTAAAGCCTTCTTCCTTCATGCAAATTAGTTTAAGTGTACCATGGTTCTTGAAAAAATTCTTTCTTTCCCGAAAGGGTGGCGTATAATGGAAGAATTGAACGGTAATTTGTTAGGAGTCGGTAAAATGCATTCTCAAAAATGGATGTCGCTGCAATTTTTTATTTTCTTCTTTACATGGGGAGTGTTCCTCCCTTATTGGACGGGGTATTTAACAAACGTGAAAGACATGAGTGTGTACGCTGCCAGTATTATCATGGGCGCAGGTATGATTGCTCGAGCCTTTTCCACTCTTGTTTTATTCCCTGAGTTAACGAAACGCTACAGTATACATATTTTCCTTCGAATATTGGCAATCGGGTCACTCATCACGTTTGTTCTGTATATTCCACTATCCTCTTTCGCGATGTTGATGATCATCACGATTTTGTTTAGCTTAGTGTATCCGAACCTATTACCTGCCATGGAAAGCTGTGCGTCACTTCTCATGCAGCGCGACCGCATTCATTATGGTCGGAGTCGTTCATTTGGTTCTGCTGGATTTATGGCCGCCGTACTCACTATTGGCTTCACGACATCTTGGTTCGGAGAACAAGCGATTCTATGGGTCATGATTGGCGCATTGACATTTGTGGTCATTGCAACGGCATGGAAAGCCCCCGAAACATTGGTTGATAAACCGGTTCGGGAAAATCAACAAAGCACCTGGCAACTTGCCAAAGTGTTAATGAAGCAAAAAGAGTTTGTTGCTGCTCTCGTGATCGTTGTGCTTATTCAAGGGTCGCATGCTTCATACAATAGCTATAGTTTCATTTACCTTCAAGATATTGGCGTTAGCAATGCATGGATCGGTGTCATTATCAATATTGCTGTTTTAGCAGAAATTGTGCTTTTCATGGCAGCTGACCGTCTCTTTGGCGAACGGAAAGTTATGACGATGTTTATTATTGCGGCAATCGGAGCAAATGTCCGATGGATTGCGATTTGGCTATTTCCTATCGCTTCCGTTTTTATCGCATCCCAAGTACTTCACGCCATATCCTTTGGCCTTGCTCATTTTGCCTTCATTCAATTTATTGCCAGGTCACTCGATAAAGCTTCCATCCCTACCGCGCAAGGATTATATGCCGCATTTGCGATGAGTTTGAGCAGTGCAATGCTCACTTTCATAGGAGGGTATCTCTATGATATCCAACCTGGATATGCCTTCTTAGGTATGCTCGTGTTTTCGTTACCTGCGCTCTTGATGATTGTCATAAGACGAAAACAGTTAACCATCTAAAAAAGCGTGTGTTCCCTTGAGTTTAAGGAAACACACGCTTTTCTTATGTCAAAATAATGATTAGAACGACAGCGAAAGCAACGGCAAAAAAGATGGCCATCCCTTTCATCCACTTTGCTTCTTTTCCCATGCCACGTTCTTTAAACGTAATCGCACGATAGCTGTTCGTAAAAACAAATACCAGAGTCATAAACAAGACAGCAAGGTTAATATTTCCTTTCACAACAAAATAAATCGCAAGTAGACTCGAAGCAACGACAGGAATCCCGAATGCCCAATTTCGCGTTCGTGAAGGTAATTTTTCACTCATGCGGCATCAACTGCTTTCTCGGGTTGTTGCGAATAGAATTTACGCCCTAAGTACGTTTGGAAAATCAACAGGAGACCACCGACCGTCCAGTAAAGTGGCAAAGCTGCCATGGACGTGAAGGAAATCAACATAATCATGATTGGAGAAATCCAAATCATAATTTTCATTTGTTGCTTCTGTTGTTCAGGTACAGTCCAAAGTGATACTTTGGCTTGTAAGAAGTACACAATACCTGCGATTAATGTCATGGCGACATCAGGTGACCCCAAACTAAACCACAAGAATTCATGGGTTTTGACATCTTCTGAATACAAAATCGCAAAATACAGTCCCATAATGATTGGCATCTGAACTAGAATCGGCAAGCAGCCCATGTTGAGTGGGTTGACATTGTGTTTCCGGTAAAGTCCCATCATTTCTTGCTGGAGTGCCATTTGCTCTTCTTTATTCTTGGCAGCTTTTAAGCGTTTTTGAATGTCGTCCATTTCCGGTTTCAGGGCATCCATCTTTACTTTCATACCTTGTTGCGCTTTGTAGTTGCGTAACATAAGTGGCATAAGGACAAGACGAATAATCACAGTAATGGCGATGATCGCAAGACCATAGCTTCCGCTAAACAATGTTCCAAAATAATCTAATGCCCAATCAAACGGTCGGACAAAGATGTTATAAAAATTCCCTTCCTTGTTCTCAACGCCGGCACAGCCGCCAAGGAAAAGGACTGTGGCCACTAGCAATCCGGCCAAGCTCCATTTTTTCTTCAATCTCGTCACCTTCATTTTTCAAACTATCCCTACTATATACTAAAACTTCCCTATTAATCAAACGCTAATAGGGAAGTTCACTCAGTTGACACTTTCTTCAAATGAAAATTGAAAGAATGTCGTTTCCGAGTGGTCCCGGAACTGCTTAGGTGTCACTGTCGTATATTTTTTGAAAATGCGTGTAAAGTAAGATTGATTGCAGAAGTGGAATTGTTCTGAGATATCTGCAATGGATTTTGATGTATGCCGCAGGAAGTATTGAGATTCCTCTACCTTACGCACATTTAAATATTCGACGAGTGTAATGCCTGTATGTTCACGGAATATACGAGACAAATGACTTGTGCTTATATTGAAACGCTGGGCGATAGCTTCTACGGAAAGATCGGTCTCGATTTCATCGTTTATGTATAAAATCACTTTATTAACGGTTTGATGATTGAACTGAGGCTTTGTACGTTCAGATAAAACATGAATGTAAAATTCAATAAGCTCTTCCCCACATTGTAAAAAGAGCACATCGCTCATACGGTTATCAATGACTTCCATGCATGCTCTACTAAAAGCAAATGATTTAGATGCTGGTACTTGGCTATCTAATAATTTTCGCGCCATTGTTGCAGCTAAATGGATGTAAAAAAGACGAGCGGCTCGAATCATCTCTTTGCCTGTTAACTGACTCAGCGCATCAATGATAAGGCGTAACCGCTCCCTTGCTTGGGCAATATCCAGTGTCTGCATATCATGGAACATTTCTTTTTCTAACAGGAAATAGCGTTCTGCGAGAACATCATTTGAAGAATCTGCACTGTATTCCAAGAAAGAACTGGAAAAAGTTTCAAGAAATAATTTGTCAGATGAAAGTGGATTTTTATGAATTTTTGTTAGCATTTGGCCTGACCTCTTTTTCTTTCACACATTTTATCTCTCTATTTTAATACATTTTTATCGGTTAACCAATACTTCGTACTAAATATTTTCCAATTTTACCGGAACTAGGACTCGTAAATGACGAGGAAGCACCTTAATCTCTACAGGTGTACAGTTTCTTTCATCTCCATCCACATTGCAAAATAGTTCTTCGGAGGTCTCAATGTGTACTTTAGATGTCTTAATATAGTCTACTCCATCATCTTCTGCGATTTTCCCTTGCAACAATTTGGTTCCTACACGTAAAAATCCAGGAATTCCTGATTCATGAACGATAAATACATGTAAGAATCCATCGTCTACCTTGGCATCTGGCGCTAACTTCTCAAAACCGCCCACGGAATTCGTTAAAGCAATTAACACAAGTGTCATGTTTCCGTCCCACTTGCCGTGATCATGCGTAATGGTCATCGTCACTTCATTGTCTTGAAGAATCGCTTTGGTCCCTTCTAACAGATACGCTAGTGACCCTAAGCGAGTCTTAGATTCTACGGAAGTATCCGCAACCTTTGAAGCAATCTCACCAATGGCAACAATGTTCATAAAATACGATGAGCCTATCTTTCCGATATCTACTGTCTTCTCTTTCCCTACTTTGAGTGCTTCGATAGCCGTCTCTGCATCAAGAGGAATCCCAAGTGCGCGTGCAAAATCATTGACTGTGCCAAGCGGTATAAAAGAAAACAGTGGCATATGATCTTGTTCAGCGATCCCATTCACTAGTTCATTGATCGTGCCGTCACCACCCATGCCTACCACAAAATCGATTTTTTCTTCACAAGCCTCTTTAGCAAACCTGGTTGCATCTTCCGGTCCAGTTGTCTCCTTAGTAGACACTTCATACTGCATAAATTCTAATACTTCAATGACCCGATCCTTGTATTCTGTTGCCAGTTCTTTCCCTGAAGAAGGGTTATAAATTATGACAGCTCGTTTCATGCTCAACTCTCCTCTTTATAAATTCTTTCAAAAAAAAGAGGCTCGAGGGAGCCCCTTTTTTAGTTGTAATCAACTTCTTTATTGGATACATCTGTATCTTTTTTCTTTTTTGATTTATCTTGAACTTCCTCGTTATAGTACTGCACACTTGTCATCGCGCCTTCATCCACCATTTTGTTATCGTCCACATCTTGTGGATCGGGATGACCCGCTGTTCCATAAGATGATTTAGATGTCGATGAGTTTTCCATATAGTTGTTCATCTTCGTTTTTAAGTTATTAAATTGAACCATCGCTTTATCACGATTCTCTTTCTTGCTGAAGTAAGCATAAGCCGCTGCAGCAATACCTGCTACTAATAAGTTAGATCCACCTGATTTTTTAGCCATATCTATTCCCTCCAATTTTTCATATTAAATCTGAATTCATATTCTATTAGTACCCTGATCTTTTAAAAACTAACCTGTCTTGCAAAATTAATTTCGAATCATATAGACATGCGGGATCCCATCTTCTAAAAATTCTTCAGAGACCGTTTCAAAACCAAATCTTCTATAGAACGATTGTAGATGCGCTTGTGCACACAGTCGAATAGAACTTTCTTTATAGCGATTCTCGGTTTCCTCTACAGCACGTATCATGAGGTCATTTGCCAAACCGCTTCCGCGCTTAGATTCTTCAACAATCACACGTCCTATAGAAGGTTCTGCGTATTTTCCTGGGGGGAGCACCCGGCAATATGCTAAAAGCTTACCATGCTCTCTGTACTGAATATGTATGGCATCATAGTCCATTCCATCAAGTTCCGGGTATGGGCATGTCTGTTCAACCACAAACACATTGACTCGGAGCTCTAAGATTTCATACAGTTCTTTCGTGGATAATGCATCAAATTCACTAGATGTCCACACTCGGCATTCCTCCTCATTTTGGTTCAATTATGACATATATTCTAGCATGTCAACCAGAAATTTGGTATGATGACTGAAATAGTTTAGAGGTGATGGTTTTGATCCGGAGAATGACTGATAACGATATAGTTGCCGTGCGCGAAGTTGCTCTTGCCAGTTGGAAAGAAACCTATGCTTCCCTGTTTCCAGTAGAAGTGCAGGAAGACTGGTTTGAACGCACCTATTCTGCAGCTATGCTAAGTAAACAGCTTGAAAAAACGCTTATGTACGTGATAGAAGATCAGCAAATCGTTTGTGGCTTTGTAAGTTTTACTAAAGTTGATGAGGATGGCGACTCAGAGTTGACGGCCCTCTACATAATGCCGAGCAAGATGAATCTGGGCTTTGGGACGAAACTTGTAGCACATGGTCTAGAAGAGTTGCGTGCGACTGGCGAGCAATTGCACGTCTATGTAGAAAGCACGAATGAGATTGCAAGAGCTTTTTATGAAAAAATTGGTTTTCAACTTGTGGATGAATTCGAGGAGTATTTTGAAGGTCATCAAGTCACAACAGCTCAATATCAATACCCATTAAAAACCCCAACCTTCAGCTAAAGGTTGGGGCCATTTTTTTATAGTGGACGATTTGGTTCGTAATAAGTCAAATCATCTTTTGTCGTCATTTGGTCATCGCTAAAGGGTGGTTTGCGTACAAAGCTCATAATCGCCGCAATGTAGAGAAGAATAGATGTTAAAGATAAGAAGAATGCAAAAATCCCAGCAATGATAAAGAAGATTCCCGCACGCTTTGGATTCTTGTTTTTCGAGATATTGATGATGGCTAAAATATTGAAAATCAAACTAATGACAAGCAGCACGACAAGCGTCCATCCAAAAATGCCAAAGACATCAATAAATCCTCCAACACCTTGCATAATGACATCTAAATCCTCACCGGCAAGCGTTGGATCAGCTGCTAACTCACTCTCAATTTCTTGTAGGACCGCCTCGTCTTGAAAAGCAGCGCTTCCGCCAGAAACAAATAAGACCATTAAAATAATGGAGATAAATGTGAAGACTGCACCGATAATACCAAGTGCGATTTCACCTGTTCTTGAAAAGTTCATGTAGATTCCTCCCTGTTGAATTGTACAGTACATGTACGTTTATTAGATAAAAATGTTTCATCTAAACTCGGTATACCCATAAAATAGGACAAAAAAACTAGATTAAGCGCCTTCTTCGCGGGTATTTAAAAAGTAGACAATATTACACTAAGAGAGGATGAATGACATGGAAAAGAAACTCGTGTTTTCACAAGGAGATTTTCTTTATACATTAGCAGGCGCAACTGGACTGACTGCACTTGTGGTATTCTTTATATGATGAACCAACGTCCAAGATAAAGGCAATCCAAGTTCTGAGCGAACCGGATTGCCTTTTATTATGCCTTCACGTCATCGTACTCTTTGTATCGATCGAATGCAGTTACCACATAGGAACATACCGCTTCCATTTTATAATCATTTTTTCGTGCATAGTCAGCAGCTTGATCCAGTAGTTTCTTAGCTACTCCACCACCGCGCACGCTCGGAGAAACAAATGTATGATCCATGACCATAATATCGCCCAACAATGTCCACGTAATCTCTCCCACTTTTTCATTACCTTCTCGAGCCTGATAAGCAAAGACATCATTTCCTAATTCCGTGTATTGAAATTCCATGAATCATCACTCCTTTTTCTTAGTCTATCATATTTTCACATTAGAACGTCAACGGACGAAGTTTGGCTTCAATTTCTTGTCGCTTCCCTTCTAAGAATGGCGGAAGCGCGAGCTGTTCTCCAAGTTTTTCAAGATGTTCATCCGTGGCAAAACCAGGTTCATCCGTTGCTAATTCATAGAGTATGCCACTCGGCTCACGAAAATAAATGGATTTGAAATAATAGCGGTCGACTAATCCAGACGTTTGGTATCCAGCCTTCGTCAGTCGCTCTTGCCACTTCGGATAGTCTTCCATGTTTGGTATACGAAATGCGACGTGATGGACACTGCCTCGTCCTGGACGTTCTGGTGGTAAATCTGTCCTTGTATAAACATGGACTTCCCCAGCAGGACCTCCTTTACCCGTCGTTAACACCTCTACATCAGGCATATTCGGAACATCTGATGGATAACTCCCTGCTTTCACAAATCCTAAAATGTCTGTTAACGTTGCAACTGTCCGCTCAGCATGGCGTACGGTTACATACGACGGCCCGAGCCCTACAATGGCAAATGCCTCCGAAATTTCGGGCGTTACCCAAGGCTCTCCATATGGAATACCTACTCCCTCGTCAACAACGAGATGGAGCCGGGACCCTTCAAAGTCTTCAAAGTAGATCACGGGGCGACCAAAAGCCTCCGATTTCTTAACATTTGGAACTTTAAATGACGTGAGGCGGTCATACCAAAAATCATAGGCTTCTTTTGATTGGATTCGGAAGCCTGTGCTACTGATACTCGATACTCCTGGGTAGGTTTTACCGGCCATTGGAATATCGAAGTACGTCATATCTGTACCTGGTGTTCCGACAGCGTCTGCATAAAATAAATGATAAGTGGATGGAGAGTCTTGATTCACACTCTTCTTAACAAGACGCATACCTAAAATATGTGTAAAGAAGTGATGATTTTTCACTGCATCTTTTGTGATGGCTGACACGTGGTGAATCCCTGCAAGTTTCATACGATTTCCCCTTATCTTGAATTCGAGATTAGTTGTAGTATACGCACTTTCACAAAAAAAGAAAAGAAACATCCCTTGTAAGGATGCTTCTAGTAATCGTTAGTTAAAAATGGAGCGAATGGACGTCATTAAGTCGTCGAAAAACTTCCGAACGCTGTTCCAAAAGCCCTCGTTTTCCACAATCGTAGTAAGCTGGTCTTGAATCGTTTTGCTAAGATCATTTAATTGGGTCGACCACTGGCTAAAATCTATATCGAGCTGACGAATGCGATCCATCAAATCAATCAACAATTGGCGATCCTGTTCAGACAGTTCAATTTGTAGACGAGATAATTGATCCGAAACAATTTGTTCGACATCTTCTCGAGTGGCTGGATTTTGTTCAGCAATCTGTTTTTTAATTTCAGTTAACAATTCACTTACTTTCTCCTGATCCACACCGGATTCTTCCGACAGGATTGTCGCTACAGATAATTCTTCATTAGCTACATCTGTTCTTTCTGAATCCAATTGTTCACCTGTAGCTTCATAGGCTTTATAGATTCCCACAAGTGCTGAGTGACCTGTCACCGGACTTGGTGCAGCTACTTCAACTGTCGCATTTTCAATACCTGCTGTTAGCATGGCATTTGCGTACATTTCATTCGTTACTTGAGTAATATTATCTGGTGTCACAATAGATATAACAAGCCCTTTCCCTTCTTCGGTACGGGTTATCTTGGCTGAAGAGAACATGCGTGCAGAAGGGTTTCCGTCTTTAATATACGTCGCAAGGTCCGCCCCAGTCACCTCAATCTCTTCGATAGTAGCGGATTCGGATACTTTCAACGCCTGTTGAACGCTTACTTTCTGTTCAGCTGTAAGGTTAGCACCATAGACAACAATTGGGACGCCTAATTTTTCATCTATAACTTCTTGATTTTTTTCAGTATCTGCTAGTGCAGAAATTGGTAAAAGCAACATAAGTGCGAGAATACTCAGTAGGATTTTTTTCATCATCGTTTCCCCTTTCAAAGTAGTAAACGTTCGTCCATCCGAAAAGTTTCCTTACAATTTTGAAATGGTCCATCCGTCGTGTTGCTCTACTTTTCCATCCTTCATCAACTTCCCTAAAGCACGTTTGAACGCAGCTTTACTTAAAGAAAACATTTCTTTGATTTCTTCCGGGGTAGATTTGTCACCAAACGGCATTTTTCCACCTACTGATTGAAGGTAGCGCCAGATAGTTTCAGCATCATCTGAAAGTCGTTCTTGTTTACGCGGCAACATGGATCCATTCAGCGTTCCATCTTCTTTTACTTCAATAATACGTACTTTTACTTCTTCACCTAAACGGGGTTCTTTCTCACGTTCAGATTGGTGGACAAAGATTCGGTACATGCCTTTGACCGATAATAAGAAGGTTCCTATAGGAAGTAAACGATAGGCACGTGCATCAAGATCTGAGTTGTACACTGTAGTGGGTGCTTCCACGTACAATTCTTCGATTTTTTCTTCTGTAGCCAAGCGGCCATATAACCCGCCTTCGCGGTCCGTGCGTAACGTCATGAATATACAATCACCTACTTGAGGCCATAACTCACGAAGTTTTGGGAGGTCTTCTGCTTTGACGACAGCCGATTGCGTACTTCCAATATCTACAGTCGCGCCGTCTCGATCTGTCACTTTAACAACTTTCGCCCAGCCATATGTTCCTTTTCGAATGGTCGGTAGATAACCTGTTGCTGCTACATTTCCTTTTCGGTCACGGTAAATGAGTACCTGTACTTGTTGACCTTCTTCCCAATCATCTTTTGCTTCTGATTCATTAATGACGACGACGTCTCGTGTCTCTGTTACAGCGATCCATTTCGAGCCATCTTTTTCTGTGAGCTCAACGGATAGTACTTCTGCAAATTCAATCTCAGCCATAATGACCCTCCTCTACTCTTCTATTTTTGTATCGTTACGGAAATCTTCGAGGCGTTGTTGAATGTCGCTGTTTTCTTCAAAAAACAACACAAGATCCGCGATGCGATCAATGGATTCCCAACTCAAGTGATGTTCGATTCCTTCTACATCTTGATAGATCAATTCCTCGGAGACGCCAGCCAAACGTAAAAAATTTTCTAGTAAATCATGTCGTTTGACAAGCTTTTTTCCTAACTTATTGCCTTTCGGTGTTAACGTTAAACCCCGATATTTTTCATAATGTAAGTATCCGTCTTTATCTAGCTTTTGAACCATCTTCGTCACTGATGAAGGAAGGACCATCAGCGCTTCTGCAATATCAGAAACACGTGCATAGCCTTTTTGTTCGATCAGCTGATAAATTTGTTCAATGTGGTCTTCCATACTTGGTGTCGGCACGTCTCTTCTTCCTCTCCATCTCAGTTCCTTAAGTTTACTATACTAATGGAGACGCGACAAACTCGCTATATTTTTTTACTAGATAGGTTTATGAATAAAAAACCAGGGGTATCTTACTACTAGCCAAGCAAATACTATTTTATTAAAATAAGGAGGTGTTTAGTATGGGCCGAATTTTATGGCTAGTGATTGTCGTACTTATTGTTATTTGGTTACTTGGATTCTTACTTGATTTTGGTGGCGGATTAATCCACACCCTATTAATTATCGCTGGTATCATTTTCGTTGTTCAGTTATTGATGGGCAAACGATCGGTATAGAAAAAGGCCACAGCTTTTCTGAGCTGTGGCCCTTTTTTTATTGTCTTACACGTGCATAAATACATGTATTTGTCAGTGCGCTTGAATCTGCCTTGCGTGCGTTCATTCGTAAAACGCCTTCTAATTGATAGCCGCAACGTTCTGCGACACGTCGGCTACCTTGATTGTCTTCATCACAGCGAATTTCTAATCGGTTTACTCCCAGTTCTTTGAACGCAAGATCTGTGAGCATCTGGACAGTCTCTGTGATGTACCCTTTTCCTTCATATGTCGAGCGTAACCAGTAGCCAATTTCAAAGCGTCCGAGGTTCCAATCGATCCGGTGAAAGCCTGTTGATCCTACAAAATCTCCAGTTTCTTTTTCAAAAAGATGCATCCGGAAATCTTCTTGCGTGAGATAGGCAGCCATCGCTTTGCGAAGACTCGCTTCTGTCTCTTCGATCTTCGGATGATGTTGCGCCCAAATCATCCACGGCTTCAATGTATCTAAGCTTTCTGTAATAGCTTCCCACACGAGTGGCACATCCTCGAGTCGTGGCGCACGAACAAGCAGTCGCTCTGTTTCTAGCTCCTCCGGAACAAGAGGACGGGTGGGTTTGTCTTCCACACTCATGATACCGTCCCATGCTACAGGGGTAGACGTCCCTTTCAAAAAGTCTTCCCGCGTCATTCCGTAAGTAACTGCATCATAATAACGGTCTTCTTTAGGAGAAAACCATGCCTGGCGCAGTTGCGCTTCTTTAACAAACCCTGCCCGTTCAAAAGTTTTACGCATCGCCACGTTATCGAGTCGTGTATGCCCTTCTAATCGTATCTTTGATTCTGGTAACGAAAAGACGTATTCTGTCACGAGTTTCAATGCTTTCGAACCATACCCTTTTCCACGAGCCGCTTCCGCAATTCGAAGGTCAAAGAGAGGGATTTCATCTTGTAAGTCGTGAATTTTCACAATGCCCACTTTTTCTTCATGTTCATTTTCGACCCAGAACGTCTTGACCTCATCAGACTCATAGCCGCCTTCGTCAATCGTCTTTTCAATCAATTCCCGTTCGGGTGTTGCATTGCCATGGAATGGCCAAGAGTTCGTTGTTAAAAAATGAATGAGCTGTTCTTGTTCTTCCATTGTCCATTCTGTAAGCCTCATGTGGACCTCCTATGTAACAATCATTTAAAGCAAAGAATATACGTTTCCTCTTTAATTTGCAATCTATTTCACTAAAAAAGCCTGCCCATTTTGGACAGACTTCCTCTTTTAGTTTACAGGTGCCAAAATCAGTTCAAACGACTCTTCATAGTTTCCTGTAATGGACGTGTTGTGATAATTTCCTTCTGCCCAGTCCTGTACTTGACTATGGAACCACTTCGATTTCAGATGGCCACTTTGTCCTGGACCCACTATATGATATGCGGATGTTAAGTCACTTAAGTCTGCAACAAAGCGCCAAGAAGCCCCGTGTGTAACTTCTCCTGCATCATTGAAAGCAGCTGCTTGAGGCGTCACTGCAGACCCGCCGATTGGAACAGGCGTTGGATTGAGCAGTTTGGCAAGAATCGGAGAGGCTGCAGACAATGGGTGCTTGAACGTCAGCTGATGTTCTTCGCCCCACTTCCAGTCTTGCCAGTCCGCTCCGTGTTTCTCAGACATTTCGCCCATCATTTCTTTAAATGCAGCTTCTAACCATGCTTCATACCCACCGAATTCTTCTACCCATACACTTGTCTCTCCATCTGCATAGTTTTGCTGTAGCTGGTCTGTGATATTGGCTTTCCCAGGCATCATGGCATAGATATCTTCCGGAATGTCATCTTTGAACAGCACATCAGGCAATTTTCGAATCCATTTGTTAAAGACGAGAGGTTGCGCCATTTCTTTATTGTCGATTTGATCCCACGCTCGTAAACTTTGCCATAACTCCGCATAGTCAGTAGCTAGGTGGGAACCTTCGAGTGCATCCAACATTTGTGGTAAGAATCTCCGTGCTTGTAAGTTGTGCTGATCCATTTGAAGCGCCATCATATCTCCCACTGTAAGGTCATCCTGTGCTTCAAGCACTTCTGCAATTCGTTCGTAACGGTACGACTGTCCCCAAAAATCAGTGATGTGATACGGGTACTCTTCTTCAATCACTTGATTGTTCGCCGTGGCGACAAATCCTTCATCCGGATTAACTGTACGTGGAAGTTCATCATATGGAACATAGCCATCCCAGCCATAATCTGATGAGTCTCCTGGTACAGGAAGTTGCCCGTCACCTTGCTTACGTAATGGGAATCGACCATTTGCTTTGTAGGCAATGGTCCCGTCTTTTGCAGCAAATACAAAGTTCTGTGCAGGCGCGTGGAACTGCTCCAGTGCTGATTCAAACTCTTCCCAGTTCGACGACTTGTTCATCTCCAAGATGGCTTGCAGTTCTTGCGTCGGTTCAAGGGCGGTCCACTGCATCGAGAAGACTGCCTCTGGATTCGATTCGTCATACAAGACATCGGAAATGACCGGTCCATGACGTGTTACTACGACTTCATAAGACACGGAATCTTGATCTTTTACACCAATTTCGTAGTGTCTGACTTCCGCCTCTTCCCATTCTCCGTCATATGAAAATTCATAAGGATTCTCCGGGTTGGGCTTTTCAATATAAAGGTCTTGTACGTCCGGACCTACATTTGTCACACCCCAAGCCACTTCTTCATTATGGCCAAGAATGATTCCTGGAACCCCTGCAAAGATAACACCGCTGACATTTTGTTCAGGAGACATAAGGTGCATCTGATACCAAATAGAGGGAGTGCTAAGACCCAAGTGTGGGTCGTCCGCAAGAAGTGGTTCCCCTGAGGCGGTTTTACTGCCTGCTACTACCCAGTTGTTGCTTCCGTTGAATGGATGAGGCAAGATATCTGTCGGGAAATTTGCCCCTACTTGCACTGGCGTTTGTTTATTCGCTTCTAGAATTGCTTGTGACACATCTGGATAGGTAATAAATAGTTCTTGCGCTTTTGATTCTGCTAAGTTTTGAAGTGCCCAGTGACGAATCGCAAGTGTCGACCAGTTTCCACCTAAGTCATAGGCCATGTATTTACCGATGGTTAACGAATCTACAGGTGTCCATTCTTCTGGTTCATAGCCGAGCAATGTAAATTCGTAACTCAATTGGCTGTCTTCTTTAGCGAAACGAATAAAATCGTTGACTCCTTCTGCATACCAGGCAAGAACTTGTTTTGCTTCTTCGCTGTATCCCTCGTAAGATTTTTTAGCAGCGTCACGAAGACTAAACGTTAAAAAAAATTGATCCGTAGACAAGGCCGCTTCTCCGACGACTTCTGCCAAACGTCCACTTGCTTGGCGACGGGCTAGGTCCATTTGAAACAATCGATCCTGTGCCTGAACAAAACCTTGCGCACGGTAAAGGTCCGCATCCGATTTCGCATCAATATGTGGCACCCCTTCTTCATCCCGTGTAACCAGGACTTCTTCCTCCAGACTAGGCATTGCGAGTTCCCCTTCAATAACTGGTTTTGTACTGCCGATGAACCAGTTAACTATCAGTACGGCAATGAGTGCAAGAGTAACGATGATGCCTAACACCCAAAGCGTGATTTTCCTTCCCTGCTTCATGTCGAATTCCCCCTTACCATCTTTCATTCGACAGTAGAAATGAATTTCCTTCTCATAAACAAAAAGAAGCAAGCCAGTCGGCTCACTTCTCTTCTCCTACGATTTTTACTTCTAATTCTAATTCCACACCAAATTTTTCTTTCACCGTACGTTGCACCATACGAATCGTTTCAATATAATCTGTTGCAGTTGCATTATTTTTATTGACGATGAACCCTGCGTGCTTTGTGGAAACCTCTGCTCCACCAAACCCTTTTCCTTGCAAGTCGCTATCTTGAATCAGCTTTCCTGCAAAATACCCCGGAGGACGTTTAAACACACTACCAGCTGATGGATATTCAAGCGGTTGCTTCGATGTCCGTTGAAACGTTAAATCCTCAATTTTCTCATCGATAGCTTGTTGTTCTCCTTGTGTCAGGCCAAACTCGGCAGATAAAACGTAATATCCTTTTTTCGCGATAATGCTCGTTCGGTACCCAAGGTCAAGATCGTTTTTCTTTAAAATTAAGAGTTCTCCTTCAGGTGTCAACACCGTACACTGTAATATGACGTCTTGAATTTCTCCGCCATAGGCACCTGCGTTCATAACCATAGCGCCGCCAACTGTGCCTGGAATGCCGCATGCGAACTCAAGCCCTGTCAATCCTTTAGCGGCTGCTTGTTTGGATACGTCGATAATTGCTGCACCACTTTCTGCATAGACGTGTGTATTCGTGATCGTAATTTCAGTGAGTTTTGTCAATTGAAGAACGATTCCACGAACCCCCCCGTCACGCACGACCATGTTCGAGCCGTTGCCCAGTAGAAGCAGTGGAATTTTATACTGTGCTGCGTAATTCACAACAGCAATTGTTTGTGCTTGTGATTCAGGTGATACAAATACATCTGCCGGTCCACCCATGCGAGTGATGGTATGAAGAGATAAGAGTTCATTCATCTTCACTGTATGTGCAGGTAGTAGGGCAGATAAATCATCAAACCATTTTTGTTTAGACAATAAAGCCAATCCTTTCTATAAAAAAACAATACGTTACGTTCTAGTATGGTATGGAACGAAGAACGTGGCAAGAACCAATTCTTATGTCCACTGTTGTGACCATTGTTCTATGCCTTCGATCACTTGACGCAATGCGCCACCTTTTTCAGTCAACGTATATTCAACGCGTACAGGTACTTCAGAATAAATTTCACGTGTAACGAGGCCTTGGCTTTCAAGTTCTTTTAATCGTTCGGATAACAACCGTCCACTGATTGGCATGGAAGATTCAATTTCATTGAAACGTTTAGGGCCATTTAATAGCTGATATAAAATTAATGCTGTCCAGCGTTTTCCTAACAAATCCATTGCATTCGATAGTCGAGGACAAAGTGCAGTCTCTTTCATGATTTCCACTCCTCTAGATAGTAGTATAAAAAAAAATAACGATTTTGGCAAAAAACATTATTTAATTACTTGACGTGCCTTTATAATTATTATATATTAAGTTACGTAAAGTAACCAGTTATTTATTTTTTTGCCCATATATCTTGATTTCGAAATAAATGATTGGTATACTTTTTGACAATTACGAATTTAAAGGAGAGAAAAACAAATGACAAAGTACACAGTCGACACAGCACACTCTAGCATCGGATTCTCACTTAAACACATGATGGTATCAAAAGTTCGCGGAAACTTTAATGAGTTCTCAGCAAACATTGAAGGAAACGAACAAGATCTAACAGGTGCTACAATTGAATTCACAATTGATGTAGCTTCTATCAATACAAACAACACAGACCGTGACAACCACTTACGTTCTGGTGATTTCTTTGATGTTGAGCAGTACCCTTCTATCACGTTCAAAGCAACAAACATCGAATCAAAAGGAAGCGACGAGTACAAAGTGACTGGCGACCTAACGATTAAAGATGTAACGAAAGAAGTTACATTTGATGCTGAATACGAAGGAAAAGGCACAAACCCATGGGGCCAAGAAGTTGTTGCTTTCTCTGCGGACACAAAAATCAACCGTAAAGATTTCGGATTAACTTGGAACCAAACGCTTGAAACAGGTGGCGTTCTTGTAGGCGAAGATATCAAAATTGATATTGAGCTTGAATTAAACCCTGCATAAGCTAGATGTATACATCTGATCAACAATAGAATTGAAAACAGGGCGAGAATAGGGCATACTCTATTCTCGTCCTTTTTTTCCTTCACGAACAAGGAAATGACTATCTAATTTGACTGTTTTAATTATTTGGTATCAATCTAATACTCCTTTGGTATCATTCGACCCTGTGTTTGGTTCGATTAAGACACAAATCCCTCCCATACTTTGATCAATTCTCAGAATGAGGTGGTTTTGGTATCAATGAAAGCATCCTTTGGTATCATTCGACCCTGTGTTTGGTTCGATTAAGACACAAATCCCTCCCATACTTTGATCAATTCTCAGAATGAGGTGGTTTTGGTATCAATGAAAGCATCCTTTGGTATCAATGAACCCCTTATTTGGGTCACTCCCCTTATTTCACTCGTTTTTTTAATGAAACTTTCTCCCTCGTTTACCGTATAGATATAGAAACAGACAAAGGTGGCATGCCGAATGTGGTGGATTGTAGCAATTGTGGCAATTAGTGTGGGTGCTGGTCTTATTGACAGCTGGATGAAAAATAGACGAAAGTTAGAAGAGCTAAAAATTGGTCATTTGAAAGAGGAACTAGAGCTTGAACGCCTTCGCAACGAAAACTTTGTTTTAGAGACGGAAAAGATGCGCCTCGAACTAGAAGCCAAACGTCTGGAGCCTCCCTATATAAAAGACCCGATTCTTGCAGACATTGAAAAAGAGAAGGCCTGATTAGAACTGCCCCATAAAAGTTAGACGAGTGTCTAACTTTTTTGGTTCAGTTCACTGAGCCTTCTCTTTTTTAATATAACTTCCCTTGTCGGTACAGCACTTCGGACAACCTTCCAACCGCATGAATAAACGCATTTTGTCGGAGAGCAAATGGATCTGCATAGTACTGAGGTAAAATTGTTTCCATTGTGTGACCCATTTTTTCATAAAGCTTCTGGAACACTTCCTCTTCCGTAAAGAACTGAGTTTCACGCCCTTGCAACCACTCTAGATACGACACAATGACCCCGCCTGCATTTGCTAGAATGTCTGGAATGATCACGACGCCTTTTTTAGCCAGCTGGTCATCCGCTTCTGCTGTACTAGGTGCGTTCGCCCCTTCCACAATCACTCGAGCATTGATATCTTTCCAGTTATCCTGATGAATTTGATCTTCTAGTGCGGCTAAAATAAGTACATCAATATCCATTGTTAAAATTGCTTCACGAGATTCAATCTTTGCCTCGACATTGATTTCCTTCAGGAGCTCATCCGTTACTGGTAAGTCCCCTTTATTCTTACTTGTATATTCTACAAGTGCAGGAATATCAAGGCCATCCATATTGACTAAAGTAACATTTCGGTCGGAGACAGCCACCACTTTGTTTTGCAGTTTCTTATCACGATATGCTTCAAGCGCTGTGACAGACCCCACGTTTCCAAAACCTTGTACGGCTACTTTGAGGGCACGCCCTGCGTGTTCAAGCGTAGTTTTGGCAAAGGCATTATCACTGCCCTCTAGAGTCGTTCGATTCTGCTCGACATAATCATGAAGAAGATAACGCATTGAGAAATAGACGCCTTTCCCTGTCGCTTCGCGGCGTCCTAATGATCCACCATTCTCTACACTTTTCCCAGTAAAGCTGCCTAGGTACGGTTGCCCATGATTAATTTTTTTATATTCCGCCATCATCCAATCCATCTCACGTTCACCAGAGCCAACGTCTGGAGCGGGAATGTCTTTATCCGGACCTAGTACATCATTAAAGTTTCGCACATATTTTATACAAAGTCGGTGCAGTTCACGCTCACTGTAAGCCCGTGGATCTATAACAATTCCGCCTTTTCCGCCACCGTATGGTACGTTGTGTAGGGCATTTTTCAATGTCATGAGGAAGGACAGGTTCTCGACTTCGTGTTCGTTGACTGATTCATGGAACCGAATTCCGCCTTTATATGGTCCTAACGCATTGTTATGCTGCACACGAAATGCGGGTATACGTACAACTTCGCCATTTTCAAGCGGCATTCGTATGTATGCCTTGTGAATTTGGTTTGGAGTAGACAGAATAGCTTCCATCGATTTGAATGCTTTTTCTCTACTTTCTCCTTTACAAACTGGCAAAAAATCTTCTTTTGCAAGTAAGGCTTCTAATGCTTGTTTCACGATTGGATGTGATATGTCACTCATCCTCGTCACCTCCGTCTGAATAATTCTTTACATGGTTCTAAAAAACTATACCCCTCCGTTTGTAACCTAAACGGAGAGGTATAGTGATGGTTATTTTGTTTCCGGAGCATCTTCATCCCAACATTCTGTGTTCGTCAGGCCCGCAATATTTTTGGCATAGAATTGTGGATCCAGTCCACGTTTACGCTGGGCGACATAGTCATCGAGTACTTTTCCGGCAAGTTTACCGAGAATAAGGATGACGACAATATTGATGACGGCCATGAGTCCCATGAAAAGGTCGGCCATGTTCCAAACTAATTGCACTTTGGCAAGTGCACCAAACATCACCATCGCAAGAACGAGAATACGGTATCCTTGTAACCAACCTCGGTGTGCATTAATTAGTTCAATGTTGGTTTCTCCGTAATAGTAGTTCCCCACAATCGAGCTGAAAGCGAAGAAAATAATCGCAATCGCCACAAAGTATGGTGCCCAACTTCCTACATGATCCGCTAGAGAATTTTGCGTTAAGATGATGCCGTCGTCTGTAGCTGTCTTATAGAAATCGGATAGGAGTATAATGAACGCCGTCGCGGTACAAATGATAATCGTGTCAAAGAATACACCTAAACTTTGCACGAGTCCCTGTTTCGCCGGGTGAGAAACATTGGCAGTGGCAGCTGCATTTGGTACGGAGCCCATCCCCGCTTCATTTGAGAATAATCCACGACGCACACCTTGCATAATGGCTGCCCCCACGCCTCCTCCAACAGCTTCTTGGAGTCCAAATGCATGACTAAAGATTAAGGAGAAAAACCCAGGGAGTTCTGATAAATTAGTAAAGACCACGAAAAGAGCAATAGCGATGTATAATACCGCCATCACCGGTACAATGATTTGCGTCACTTTAACGATTCGGTGAACACCACCAAAAATAATGACAGCGGATAAGAGAACGAGTACAAGACCGATCACCCAAGTCGGAATGTTAAATACATCACTTACCGAAACCGCAATGGTGTTCGATTGTACGGCATTAAAAATAAATCCGAAACTCAGTGTCAGTAAAATACTGAACACGATAGCCACTTTTCTTTGGCCAAGAGCCTTTTCCATGTAGTATGCAGGTCCCCCGCGGAACTCATCACCATCGCGGACTTTGTACACTTGAGCAAGTGTACTCTCCACAAAAGCAGTAGCCATTCCGATAATGGCAATGAGCCACATCCAAAACACTGCTCCCGGACCACCAATACCGATAGCCAGCGCGACTCCTGTGATATTCCCTGTCCCCACACGAGAGGCAGTACTAATTGTAAACGCCTGGAAAGCAGAGACGCCTGTATCTGTTTCTTTCTTTTCCGTAATGACACGGAACATTTCCCCAAACATGCGAAACTGAACAAATTTTGTGCGAACCGAAAAATAAAGGCCTGCACCAATTAAGAGAGCAATCAATATGTACGTCCATAAGTAATTATTTGCCCAGTCCACTAAGGAATTTACCCATTCCATAAAAGTTCCTCCTATCTTTATAGGTCTTTTTTACTCATACCCCTTTTTGATAGAAAGACAAACAAAAAACCTGCCGGTTGGCAGGTTTTTCATCAAATTTCACATGAGTCATCTTTACAAACAGCGCCAGGCTCCCCAACAAATTGAAGTTTCGGTGTCGGCTTTAGTCCTTCTTCTTGTGCAACTTTCTCGATCGCTTCTTTAAAGACTTCGATTGGCTGCGCCCCTGAAATTGCATATTTATTGTTAAGAACAAAGAATGGCACGCCTTGGATTCCAATCTGTGCAGCTTCCGTCTGATCAATTTGAATTTCCGGGAAGAACTGATTGGACTCTACTACTTCACGTGCTTTCTTTTGTTCCAAGCCAACTTCACTAGCAAGCTGGGCAAGAAGAGAAGGGTCATTGACGTTCTGTCCATCAAGGAAGTGTGCCTTCAGTAGTTTTTCACCAAGGTCATACCCCTTACCTTCTGTATCCGCATATTTTACTAGACGATGTGCACGGGCAGTGTTTGCCCCTTTCATATCGTCAAAATTATATTCTAAACCTACTGTTTTCGCTTGTTCTGTCACATTCGCCGTCATGCTACGAGCCTGCTCGATCGACGTTCCGTATTTACGGGCCAACGACTCATACACACTCTCCGTTACTACTTCCGGAGTAGAAGCGTCTAACTGATACGCTTTTAACTGAAGTTTTGCTTGTGACGCATAACCCGTGTCTTCTAGAGCTTGTTCTAAACGTCGTTTTCCAATATAACAAAAAGGACAAACATAATCTGACCAAATTGCGATTTCCATACCATCACCTCTTTAGTCAGCATAATTTGTCCTTCTTCAAAAAGCAATGAATTAAGCTTCTGCTGTTAATGCATCTGTAAGTGCTGGTACAACTTGCTTTTTACGTGAAACTACACCTTTTAATACAGCTGTGTGGTTCGTAAATGTTACTTGGAACGCTTCTTCCGCTTTGTTTGCCATTTTCCCGAGGGAAAGAGCAACCGAATCATTGTTAATGATGTCTGTCACAACAAAGAAGTAGAGGTCGAGTTCTTTTTCAGAGATGCGTTCGTAGATGGCTTCTTCTAACTCTCGTTGACGATTCAGTACGTCTGCTGGATCTACCACATTGACTTGAGCGATTTCTACTTTATAGTCACCCATTCCAAATTCTTTGGCATCCAACGTGAGTAGATCATCTATCGATTTTTGAGAAACATCTGCACCCGCTTTAAGCAGCGCAAGACCATATTCCTCTGCATTCACTCCTGCGATCGCTTCTAGTTCTTTCGCAGCTTGACGGTCTTCATCTGTGCAAGTTGGCGATTTGAACAAAAGAGAATCCGAGATGATGGCAGATAACATCAGGCCAGCCATGTTTTTCGGGATATCCACTTGCTTTTCTTTGAAAAGCTTTAAAAGAATCGTTGCCGTACATCCGACTGGTTCGGCACGGTAGTAAAGTGGCGCTTCCGTCTCAAAGTTTGCAATTCGGTGATGGTCGATTACTTCAAGTATTTGAACGTCTTCAATTCCGTCTGCACTTTGTTGACGCTCGTTGTGGTCCACTAAGATGACCGTCTGAGTTTCTCCGGCAACCGATGAAATTTCACGTGGTGCTTCTACATTGAACTGTTCAAGAGCATACGCGGTTTCTTCTGTCACGTCACCAAGTCGCACAGCTTCTGCACCATGTCCAGTTTGATTTTTTAAATACGCATAGACAATGGCCGATGTAATCGAGTCCGTGTCTGGATTTTTGTGTCCGAATACCAATGTTTTTGCCATGGAAATAGGCCTCCTTCTAATTTTTGCTTCTTTAGTTTAGCATATTTTTAGTAGCTTCAAAAAGGGGGCCATCCGAACCCTTGTTGAAATGATTTTAGTGGTATACTTAGAATATTATTTTAGCTGAACAAAGGGTGAGATGATGGCAAAAACGACAGAAGCAAAATACATACCGCTTTTTGAATATTTTAAAGTCACTAACCAACGGGAAGTGACACTTTCATTTGAACAAATGGAGGCAATTCTTGGACAACCTCTACCAAACACGGCTTATTTAAGCCAAAGCTGGTGGAAGAAGACCAAACCCCCTGCCCTTCATTATTTTGCCTGGGTGGACAACGGCTTCAGCGTGAGTGAAATTGATCTCGGGAATTATATTATTTTCCGCAATTCCATTCATGAGCATGACACCTCATCGAAGCAAGAAAAGCAGGATATTCTCATCATTCGAGAAGCGGAAACGGAAGATGCGCGAGCGTTCATTCAACTGCAAGAAGCCATCTATTCCGAAACTGATTTCATGCTATATGGAAAATCGGAAAAGAAGCAATCCGTCCAGGGCATTCGAAAACGGTTAGAAGAATGGAAACAATCTCGTAACTCCAATCTATTTTTAGCGATTATGAACGGCGAATACGCAGGGTATCTGGTCATTATCGGCGGTCCTTCTCCACGCGCGTCTCACCGTGCGTCTGTCGTCATTGGCGTCAAGCAAGCATTTTCTAATAAAGGTATTGCTTCGACTTTGATGTATCACGGGGAAAACTGGGCAAAAGAAGTGGGTATCGAGAAATTGGAACTCACCGTCATCAAAGAAAATATGATTGCCCAGAAGCTTTACAACAAACTAGGTTTTGAAATGGAAGGGACACGAAAAAATGCATTGCGCATCCATGACCACTATGTAGATGAATTTTATATGGGCAAGATGATCGATACGTAAAAAATCCGGACAACTTATTGTCCGGATTTTTTTGGTGCTCGGTATTTGGATACATAAGGGTTCCCAGATTCCCAAAAGCGATAAGGATAATAGACGGCTTCTCCTGCATTGTCAATTCCGATGCGAGGTCCTGCAGAGATATCCGTAACTGGTTTTCCTTCCGCTATATAGAGGGGCGGTTCATACCACAATGCCCCGTAATGTTCCATGGTAATACCCATCGCTTTTGTCAGCTTCCCTGGTCCGTTCGTCCACTGTTTCATCGGTAAATCATTTCGTCTTTCTCGCATCTGTTCTAACCCTTCAACGGGTTCTACCGCTCGGATCAGAATGGCATGGGGTTCATTCACATCTTCTGCTACGACATTAAGGAGCGTATGCGTATGCATTTGATACGTATAGATATGTCCCGGTTCGCGAAACATAATCTCTGTGCGCTTTGTTTTCCGGCCACCAAAACTATGCGCGGCCTGGTCTAGTGCACCCATGTACGCTTCTGTCTCTACGATGTAGCCTGATACAGGGCCATCTGCCATTTCGTGGACAAGTAGCTTTCCTAGTAAGTTTTTCGCGAGTTCCAGTGTAGGCTGTTGATAAAAACTTGGTGACAAGATATTCATCAAACAAGCAGCCCCATTTTCTTCGCTTCAAACCGCAGCTCATCTCGAAAATTCGGATGGGCAATCGATATCAGTTGCTCTGCCCGTTCAGAAATCGGTCGCCCAAACATCTCTGCTACCCCGTATTCCGTTACGATATGATCGACATCATTTTTATTCGTCGTCACAATTGAACCAGGAGTCAGGGCTAATTTAATTCGGGACATTTCCCCGTTCTTTACGGTAGATGTCATCGTAATAAAGCCTTTTCCGTTTTTCGAAAAGCGCACCCCTCGTGCAAAATCCGCTTGTCCACCTGTAGAGGAGTAATACCGTCCAGCCACCGTCTCACTTGCACATTGTCCGTAAAGGTCAACTTCCGTTGTCGCATTGATGGAAATCATATTCTCTTCTTTGCCGATTTCCCGTGGATCGTTGACCATACTTACAGGCAGGAACTGAAGAGCGGGATTGCCATGAATGAAGTCATAGAGACGTTTTGAGCCATGGGCAAACGTGGCAATCATTTTACCTTGGTTTGTAAACTTTTGAGAGCCATCGATGGCTCCTGCCTCGACTAAATCGATAATGCCGTCGACGAACATCTCCGTGTGAATACCTAAATGACGGTGCGTCTTCAACTGGCTAACCACCGCATTCGGGATTCCCCCAATCCCAATCTGTAAGGTATCACCATCTTGAATGCGTTCCGCTACATATGAAGCAATTTTCATATCCAACTCTGAAACAGGTGCAGGTTCTTCACTCACGAGCGATTGATGATTGACCACATATCCTTCAATTTGATTCTTGTGAATCTGATTTTGACCAAAGGTACGCGGCATATGTTCATTCACTTCGACGATAAATGGTACTTTACCAATAAACTCACTGACGATGTCTGCTTGAGTGCCCAGTGAAAAATAGCCATGTTCATCCATAGGAGATACAACGGCAAACACCACCATGTTGCGGCTCACTTTGCGAATAATTTTCGGGACTTCATGAAAATTATTTGGCATGAGGTCCGTTGCCCCTTGATGAAACTCTTTCCGGTTCGCTCCGCTTAAAAAGTAGCTGATAAGTTTCAAATGGGTGGACGCTTCATTCGCCATATACGAACGGTTCTTTAATGCAAGAAGCTGGTGAACACGAACTTCCTGTAACTGTTCCTGCGCTTCTTCTAGATAGTCGAGTAGAAGATTTGGTTCGCCGTTCGTGAGAGGTAATACGATGTCTGCTTGTGCAGGAATCCGTTCAATGACTTGTTGTTTTGTTAATTCAGTTGTCATGGGGTCACGTCCTTTAGAAGATCTATATAATAGTAGTGTACTGGATTTTTCGACAGAAAAAAAGAAACCACCACTCGCGTGGTGATTTCCATTTCACATCGTATCTTGTAATTCCGTTTGTTTGGTTTCTGTTCCAAAGAAGGCCACAGCTGCGACACCTACGATGATGGCCACGCAGAAAATACCAAAGATACTACCGATACCATAATTAGCCGCAACCATCGAACCGACAAGTAACGGTCCTAATATACCTCCGATTCGGCCGACACCTGCCGCCATTCCTGAACCTGTAGCTCGGATGACAGTTGGGTATTGTTCAGGTGAATAGGCGTAAAGAGCACCCCAGGCCCCTAAGTTAAAGAACGACAACAACATCCCTGAAACCATCAGCATCGTAAGTGTTTCAGACATACCAAACACACCTGCACTTGCTGCGGTCCCAAGTAAATACGTAATCAGAACAAACTTCCGGCCGACGCGTTCAATCAACCAAGCCGCGGTAAAGTATCCTGGAAGTTGAGCAAGTGTCATAATTAGCACGTATTCAAACGTCTTAATCAAACTAAATCCTTTGATGACCATAACACTTGGCAACCATAAAAACATCCCGTAATAAGAGAACACGACAGTGAACCATAGGATCCACAACATGAATGTGCGGCGACGATATTCTGGCTTCCACAAGTCCCGGACATTTTGCCAGACGGTCCGTTTCACTTTCTCCACTTTTTCATAGCGCGGAGAATCAGGAAGTTTAATGCGCAAATAAATGGCGTAAAATGCAGGTAACGCCGTTAAGGCAAGGGCCCAGCGCCATCCATAGTCCGGAATCACAAAGTATGCAATTAGGGCTGCTAAAATCCAACCTATCGCCCAAAAGCTCTCGAGTAATACGACTACTCTTCCACGTTCTTCTGCAGGTACCGATTCAGCAACAAGTGTCGATGCTACCGGCAATTCTCCCCCAAGTCCCATTCCAACAAAGAAGCGAAGGATTAAGAACACAGCAAGCCCGCCAGCTAGTGCGGATGCACCGGACGCGAGTGTAAACAATAATAAGGTAATCATGAAGACATTTTTGCGTCCAATTTTATCTGCAACCAATCCGAAGAACACAGCTCCGACAGCCATTCCAATCGAGTTAACACTTCCGATCCAGCCCATTTGTTCTGGTGATAAACTCCACTCAATCGCAAGAGCTGCGATGATAAAGGACAGTATGCCAACATCCATGGCATCGAACATCCAGCCAAGTCCCGCAATAGCTAAAAGCTTGTTTCTCGAGATAGGTGGATTTCCTCTTTGTTTGTTCATATCATTACTCCTGTCTTTACAGTTGTCAGTACTATATGATTATATGTCTTTTTATTCGAATAGACAATACAAATTACTATTGAAATTGAGGAACTTCTACTGTAAAATGTCCTTTATTGAAAGACATTTGTTTTTTTAAAGAGAACAGAGAGGCGGAACTCAACATGACATGGACTGGACTGTTAAATGAATATCAACAATTTCTACCGGTAACCCCACATACACCGAAATTATCACTATTAGAAGGCAATACCCCGCTTCTCTACGCAGAAAACGTTTCTGCTGAACTTGGCATTCAGCTTTATTTAAAATTAGAAGGCGCCAATCCAACAGGTTCGTTTAAAGACCGTGGAATGGTGATGGCTGTTGCGAAAGCAAAAGAAGAAGGAAGTTCGGCTGTCATCTGTGCATCAACAGGAAACACGTCAGCAGCCGCTGCTGCCTATGCAGCGCGTGCAGGCATGAAAGCGGTCATTGTCATCCCGGAAGGAAAAGTCGCTGCTGGAAAGCTTGCACAAGCTTATATGTACGGAGCAGAGGTCATTCAAATCAAAGGGAACTTTGATCAGGCTCTTGAAATGGTACGTGCAATTAGTGAAACCTCCCCTATCACTCTAGTAAACTCTGTAAATCCATATCGTATCGAGGGGCAAAAAACAGCAAGCTTTGAGATTTGTGACGCTCTTGGTAAAGCACCTGACATCCTTGCGATTCCTGTTGGAAATGCGGGGAATATCACAGCGTACTGGAAGGGATTCAAAGAATATCATGCAGCGAAAGGCACGGGACTTCCAAAAATGTTCGGCTTTGAAGCAGAAGGTGCCGCTGCGATTGTCAAAGGGCATCCAATTGAAGAACCAGAAACGGTTGCAACGGCCATTCGCATTGGGAACCCTGCATCTTGGAAGCAAGCGGAAGCTGCACGTGATGACTCACACGGAGTGATCCAATCGGTAACAGATGAGGAAATGCTTGCGGCATATCAACTTCTCGCGAGTCGTGAAGGCGTATTTGTAGAACCTGCATCGAGTGCATCAGTGGCAGGCATATTACGAGCTGTAAAATCTGGTGAAGTCGCAAAAGGATCCACGGTGGTCGCCGTGTTAACCGGGAACGGATTAAAAGATCCACAGACGGCAATAGAATGTAAAGAAATCAAACCATATCAACTGGAGTCATCTGCACCTGCTCTTGAGAACTATTTGGCTGAGGTGTTGCAATCATGACAGTCGAAATTCGTGTGCCTGCCAGTTCAGCGAATTTAGGTCCCGGCTTTGATTGTCTCGGCTTAGCCCTTCCTTTTTTCTTAACTGTCCACGCGAGTCCTTCGGAAAAGTGGAAAATAACGAATCAAACCGAGCATCTACCGGTCGGTCTACAGCCACAAGATCATTTACTCGTTCGTACGGCGCTATGGACTGCAGAAAAGTATGGTCAGTCATTGCCTCCCTGTGACGTAGAGTTGTCGAGCGAAATCCCACTAGCCCGCGGCCTAGGTAGCAGTGCTGCTGCGATTGTCGGAGGCATTCAACTAGCAAACGAAATGGCGAATCTAAAGCTTTCTTGTGAAGAAATCGTCCATTTAGCCTCTGAACTTGAGGGACACCCGGATAATGTCGCAGCTGCCGTTTACGGAGAAGTGGTCGTAGCGATTGATTTAGGCTCACGAACAGAAGTAATGAAACTTCATGCGGCTGACTTTTATTGGTTAGTAGCGATTCCAAACAACGAGCTAAAGACATCCGTAGCTCGTGGAGTGTTACCCGATACGTATCAAAGAGATACGGCAGTAAAAAGCAGTGCAGTAGCCAATATGCTGGTCGCTGCACTCTCAATTGGTGATGCGGAAAAAGTAGGTTTCTATATGGAGCAAGACAATTTTCATGAACCCTATCGTTTTTCACTCATTGAGCATGCGGAAGCATTTCGTCGCGACGTGAAGAGGCTCGGAGCATTTGGCACCTCCATCAGTGGAGCTGGTCCAACTCTTCTGTCACTCGTGCCTGCAGAATTTCCTATTGAACAATTGTCGTCGCTTTATCCACACCTTTCTCTCTCTATTGTGACGACTTGGGGTGCAGGTCTAGAAACAAAACAGATAGCGAAGTAGTCCATAAAAAAGCAACTTTCTCCGGCAGTCGGAAAAAGTTGCTTTTCTAGTTATACGCTAAATAACACAAGGCTCGCCGCCATGACCATCATGCCAGCTACCACACCATAAATGGAGGAATGGGTTTCATCGAATTCCTTTGCTGCTGGTAATAATTCATCGAGTGAGATGAAGACCATGATTCCCGCAACTCCTGCGAAGACGATACCGAACATCATATCGGATAAAAAAGGCATCAAAATTAAAAAAGCAACAATCGCGCCAACTGGTTCGGCAAGACCTGATAAAAATGACAATTTAAAGGCACGTTTTCGGCTACCCGTTGCATAGTAAATAGGTACAGCGACCGCAATTCCCTCCGGAATATTATGAATGGCCACTGCAATAGCGATGGCAATTCCCAAGTTTGGATCTGACATCGCAGACATAAACGTTGCGATACCTTCAGGAAAATTATGAATTCCGATGGCAAGCGCCGTAAACATACCCATTTTCATCAGTCGGGCGTGTTCATGCGATGTAGGTTGAATATCCATCGCTTCAACAGATTTCACTTCGTGTGGGTTTCCGAGAGACGGCAGTAAGCGGTCAATCAGACCAATGAAGACCATCCCTCCAAAAAAGCCGACAAGTGTCATCCAGTACCCGTTCGTAGTACCGAGTTCAGCAACAAGGGCATCTTTTGCTTTAAAGAAAATTTCTACAAGGGCCACAAAAATCATGACGCCTGCTGAAAATCCAAGAGCGACAGATAGGAATTTTTTATTTGTTCGTGAAGTGAAGAAAGCGAGCAGACTACCAATCCCTGTCGCAAGCCCAGCAAACACTGTTAATCCAAGGGCAAAGAGAACATTTCCATCCATACTATCATCCTACTTTTCAGTATTTTCTATTAGTATATGCGAAATGTTTCCTTAGCGCAACTTTTTTCGTCTAGTGAAATCAATTCTCCATTTTCTTTAAAAAGTATCCAATTTGTTTCCAGTTTTCTTCTACTTGCGGACGAAGCTTTGGATTGTAAAAGACGGCCGCGGGATGGAAAGTAGGGACAATCGTATAACTTTTCTGCGTCCAGTTAAATTCATCGGTTTCTAAATTAGTTAACCGACGAATCGGATGCGTGATCAACTTGCCATTCCATTCAGATACTTTGTAGCCTCTTCCCAGTAGCCGTTGAAGCCCAACATTGCCAAGAGGCACGAGGAGAACCGGATCGAGCTGGTCAATCTCATAATCAAGGATTGGTGCGTGCGCAAGAAGTTCTTGATTATTCGGTGCCCGGTTATATTTTTTTTGAATGACTTCCCCCGTTCGTAGTTTCTTCTTCTTCCATTGATAAGGTCGACTTCTTACTGGACTTGTCATGTATACGTCTTCACGTGTAAGTCCGATGCTTTCAAGGGATTTATCAAGTTCCACTCCCGCTCGTCCAACAAATGGTTTGCTTTGTATCGCTTCATTTTCGCCTGGTGCTTCTCCTACTAGTAGTAGTTTCGGTTTCAGAGGACCTCCGCCCCTGACAAACCCTTCAACAGCGTGTCCTTCTATTCGCTTCTTTCCCAGTTCCATCAATTTTTCGGGGATTTGAAAATGCATATCGCTTCCTCCTATTAGAAAAGCCTCTTCAGATTCATCCTGAAAAGGCTTTGTTTTGTTTTTGAAATTGTCGTTTCCGATGTTCATACCACCACATGATAAGGGCAAACCATGTATATCCAAGAGCCCATCCAGCAACCACGTCAGAGCCGTAGTGGTGAATGTTGGCGACGCGGGAAAGTCCTATTAACAGAGCAAGCACTAAAGTCGTGCCCCAGATGATTATGCTACGTTTTCGGTCATAGCTTTCTGCCGTCATAAAATAAGCAATTGTGAATAAATAAATTAAGCCCGTCATCGCGTGTCCTGAAGGAAAACTATAGGAGAGCAATTGATTTTCAAGTTCCGGCCGTTCGCGGTCAATCAAATTCTTAACCATTTGATTTACTACGTTTCCACCACCTACTGCAAAGAGGACAAATAACATTCCCCGGTAATTTTTCTTTCGAACCCATAAATAAACGAGAAGAAGCAGTGAGGCAATGATTATAGTAGGTGGATCAGCAAAGATACTGAAGAACCCGAGAACAATATTCCCTTCAAACAGATGGTTAAATGTACGATCGGTCGAAAGTTCATCTTTATGAATGTAATAATAGAGAAAGATAAAAAATAATGCCAGTGTCGGAATTGCCAGTATATACTTCCACTGTTTCACATGCTTCACCACCCTTTCCCCTATTCATATCCTTACCCTACTTACGTCTTTTCTAAAACGCGAAAAGCCTATGTTCCCGGGAGAACATAAGGCGCCTGCTTACTACGCTTGGTAGTATAATCCATGCTGGCTATCAATCAAATACTCGGGCTTTTGCTTGCCCTCTCTTATTTTCGCTTTATAACCATCAATATGTGCCCGACTCTTCTTCCCGTTCGTCCCCGCGTCGAATTTTCTTGACCAGGAGTTCTTCGAGAGAAACCCTGGTGTCTGTCAAAACAAACCAGAAAATCATTCTCATTTAATTTTTCATCGACATTTTTGCTTGTTTCGCTATACTAAATAGTATTGATGAAAGGAGAATACCTATGCTGCGTAAATTCTTTAGCTATTACAAGCCCCATAAACGGCTTTTTATTATTGATTTTTCAAGTGCCGTGTTTGTCGCACTTTTAGAACTGGCCTTTCCATTAGCTGTTCAGTGGTTTATCGACGACCTTCTTCCAAGCGGAAATTGGTCACTGATTGTCCAGACGAGCATCCTGCTCCTCCTCGTGTACATGCTCAGTACGTTTATGCAATTTATCGTCAACTACCTTGGGCATAAACTCGGAATCAACATCGAGACAGATATGCGAAGAGAACTGTTCAATCATGTGCAAAAACAATCGTTTCGGTTTTTTGACAATACAAAAACTGGTCACATCATGAGCCGAATCACGAACGATTTATTCGACCTTGGAGAACTCGCTCACCACGGTCCAGAAGATATCTTTATTGCCGTGATGACATTGATCGGGGCCTTTTTGATTATGTTCAACATTCATCCGGAGCTTGCGGTAATTGCTATCGTTATGGTGCCGTTCCTGTCTATTGTTGCCACCTACGGAAATATCCAAATGAACAAAGCGTGGAAACGGATGTATGGGAAGATTGCGGATGTCAATGGACGTGTCGAAGATAGTGTGTCTGGTGTACGTGTCGTACAGTCGTTCACCAACGAACAATTTGAGATGGACCGTTTCCAAAAGGACAATGGAGAATTCCGCTTGGCTAAACTTCGCGCTTATAAAGTCATGGCCGGAACACACTCGAGCATTTTTATGATGACTCGCTTTGTAACACTCGTTGTTCTAGTGGTTGGTTCCTATTACACTTTGAATGGAAGTATGTCTTACGGAGATTTTGTTGCGTTTGTCTTGTTTGTCAACGTGCTGATTAAACCTGTCGACAAGATCACTGCACTACTTGAGTTGTATCCGAAAGGGATGGCCGGTTTCAAACGGTTCATGGAACTGATGGAACAAGATCCGGAAGTCCAGGACGCTCCTCATGCAAAACCGGCACCTGTTCTAAAAGGAGATATCGAATTTACGAATGTTTCGTTCCGTTATGATTCGCACAAATCGGTGTTAAAAAACATTGATTTATCGATTCCTGCAGGAGAAACGGTTGCTTTTGTCGGACCATCTGGAGCTGGAAAAACAACGATTTGTTCATTGATTCCACGTTTTTATGATGTAGACCAAGGAGAAATCTCTATTGATGGAATACCAATTCAAGACATGACGCTGCAGTCACTCCGTCACCAAATTGGTATTGTGCAGCAAGATGTGTTCTTGTTTACAGGAACCATTCGAGAAAATATTGCGTATGGAGATTTAGAGGCGTCTGACGAAGACATTCTAGCGGCTGCCCATAAAGCACACTTAGAAGACTTTATTGCTAGCTTGCCTGAGGGATATGAAACACAAATCGGAGAACGCGGATTAAAACTTTCGGGTGGCCAGAAACAACGTTTGGCGATCGCCCGGATGTTCTTGAAAAATCCACCGATTTTGATTTTGGATGAAGCTACGTCTGCACTTGATACAGCAACTGAACAAATCATTCAAGAAGCACTTACGGAACTTGCAGAAAATCGTACGACGCTCATTATTGCGCACCGTCTAGCAACAATTCGTGATGCGGACCGCGTGGTTGTGGTCACTGAAAACGGGATTGAAGAGCAAGGCAGCTATGATGAGCTCGTCGCTCAGAATGGTGTGTTTGCGAAGCTTCACCATAGTCAATTCCGAGAATCCAAACTCGGAATTACAAAAGCATAAACACAAAAGCCTTTTCCCGGTCGTTGGGAAAAGGCTTTTTCTTTAGGACTGGAACTGCGCTAGACGTGCAGCATCTTTCGATGACACTTCTACTTTAAGGCGTGTTCCTGTCTCTTCATACTCGGTTTCCAATACATTCGCGTTTGCGTTCAAATAACTGACGATGTCGCCTTGATCAAATGGGATGACCAAATTGACGGTTTGATAATCTGTAAAAATCCGTTGTTTGATTTGGTCAACGAGCTCTGAAATACCGACGCCTTCTTTGGCAGATATCCAGAGCTGATCGTCTTTATATGTGGGGTACTCTCGCCCTGCTAAGTCACTCTTATTGAACACGTAAAGAGTTGGGACATCCTCTACACCAATTTGCTCAAGCGTTTTCGATGTAATATCCATCATATACCGGTATTCTTCATTCGATACATCGACCACATGCAATAGTAAATCCGCATCACGCGCTTCTTCCAGTGTCGACCGGAAAGCTTTGATCAAGTGAGTCGGCAGTTTACTAACAAATCCGACGGTATCTGTGAGTAAAAACTCCTTTTGATCTTCGAGTTTCACTTGGCGAACCGATGTTTCGAGCGTCGCAAACAGCATATCTTTTTCAAAAACCTGCTTGTCTTCTTCTCTTCCTGTTTCACGCATTAACTGATTCATGATAGTCGACTTACCCGCATTCGTGTAGCCCACAAGGGATACAACAGGAAGCCCTTGTTTTTGCCGACGTTTCCGCTGCGTGTCTCGTTGACCTTTAACAGTCTCAAGTTCACGCTTGATACGGGAAATCTGCTCTTCAATTTTTCGACGATCGAGCTCGAGTTTCGTTTCCCCGGCCCCGCGGTTTTTAAATCCGCCACCCGTGCCTCCTCCTTGACGAGATAGCGATGCGCGAAGACCAACAAGACGTGGCAACATATATTGATGTTGCGCGAGTTCAACTTGCATCTTCGCTTCACGTGTTTTCGCACGGCGAGAGAAAATGGCGAGAATGAGCATCGTCCGGTCCATTACTTCACATTCTAACGCCGCTTCTAAATTTCGGATTTGAGAAGGCGATAGTTCATCGTTAAAGATGACAAGGTCTGCGTCGAGCGCTTCAAATAATCCTTTGATTTCATCTACTTTACCTGTCCCTACATAGGTACCTGCATGAATACGCTCGACATTTTGTGTTACGATGCCTGCTGTTTCAATACCGATAGCCTCTGCCAGGTTTTGTAGTTCTTCCATTTCGTACTCAAAGTGATGGTCCAGTTGTTTATGAACCCCTACGAGTATGGCTTTTTCTTGTTGTTCCATTCAGGGACACCTCCTACGGAAGGAGCCGGTACGTTGCGCCTTCCATCTCTATAGTATTCTCTACCCCTGTACCTTTTATGTCAATCTGATGCACACGATTTTTACCGCTTTGCAAAGTTTCAAAGACAAGTATTGTGTTTTCTAAGACAATTTCGTGCCCGTTCACTTCCACATCAAATAGTTTGCCCCAATATTTCGCAGTTTCTTCAGGGTGATCCGTATGAAGCGTCACTTTTTCGAGTTGTTGGTAGACAACATTGGCTGCCAGCTGACCAGCGGCACCTAAATCCGCATATTTCTCTTGCTGCGTTTGGCTCCATTCAATGAAAAATGGCAGCGGCAAGGCATCCGTGATGGCTTCTTTGATAAAGAGCATTTTCCAACGAAGCGTTTGGCCGTCTGGTGTTTGACGGGATGCGTGTAAAACACCTGTGGTCTCCACACCTTTCCTCGCCAACTTCGTCTCTAACTCCTCCATATCGTCCGGGCGAAGGCAAATGGTCAAAAATCCAGGTCCCTCCTGACGGTCATGCAAGAGGAGTTGAGTCAGTGGATGTTGCGCTTCACGCGCGACTTTTTCATCTTCCAGTGAGAGCCACTCAATGTATGAGGAAGCAAGGAAATGCAAGGCATTTGCAGTTCCCCACTGGGCATGTTTTCCTCCAATAACTGCATGAAACCCGTGCGTGAGAGCGTGCTCGGTCATGGCTTGTGGCGTGCGTTCTACATAGTGAACAATATGATCTAGTTGCATAATTTCCTCCTTGTCGAGTATTGACTATTTCCCGGGAAATAACTGGTTTAGTTTGTCACTTTTTGTTGGCCAAGTTCGCGTAACATGTACTTTTGGATCTTTCCTGAAGCCGTCATGGGGTAGGCTTCTGTAAACTCAATGTAACGCGGGATTTTATGATGTGCAATATTGCCTTTTGCGAATTCACGAATGTCTGCTTCGGTCAATGTGATGCCTTCTTTACAAATAATCCATGCCATTAACTCTTCTCCATATTTCCGGTCCGGAATGCCCACGACTTGTACGTCTTGAACACCTGGATGCTGGTAAAGAAATTCCTCAATTTCTTTCGGGTAGATGTTTTCACCGCCGCGAATCACCATATCTTTAATACGCCCTGTAATATCGATATACCCGTCCTCGTCCATAACGGCAATGTCGCCCGTGTGCAGCCACCCATGATGGTCGATTGCATTTTTTGTCGCTTCTTCGTTCTTATAGTACCCTTTCATCACGAGATACCCTCGTGTGCACAGCTCTCCAGGTACACCTGTTGGTGACTCTTCCCCTGTCACCGGATCAATAATTTTCACTTCCACACCAGGATGGGCTTTTCCGACGGAGCTGACACGCTTTTCAAGCGCATCATCTGTCTTTGTTTGTGTAATCACAGGCGATGATTCCGTTTGCCCATAAGCAATCGTGATTTCACTCGCTCCCATGTCATTCATCACTTTTTTCATGACTTCCATCGGACAGATGGATCCTGCCATGATGCCCGTGCGCAGAGTGGACAAATCAAAGCTTTTGAAGTCTGGGTCATTCAGTTCGGCGATAAACATAGTTGGTACACCATATAATCCTGTACATTTTTCATCTTGGACCGCTTTGAGTACTTTTTTCGGCTCAAATTGCTCGAGAATCACCATCGTCGTCGCATGGATGACACTCGATAACGTCCCCATCACACAACCGAAACAGTGAAAGAATGGCACAGGAATACACAATCTGTCTTTTTCGGAGAGATGAATATAATCACCGACAAGTTGCGCATTGTTGACGATATTGCGGTGTGACAACATCACACCTTTAGGGAATCCTGTCGTTCCCGACGTGTATTGCATGTTGATTACGTCGTCATTATGTAACGACTGAAAACGAGCTTCTAAGTCTTCTTCTGATACTTCTTTATATTGTGCCTCAAGCTCCGACCAACTGATCATGCCTGGAAGGTCGTAACTTTCCATTGAAATGACACGCTTCAAGTGTGGGAGATGTTGAAAAGATAATTCTCCCGCCTGTTGGTCCTTTAAATCCGGACACAAGCGGTTCACGATATCAAAATAAGACGTACCCTTGAACCCTTCTGCCAAAATAAGTGTGGTGCTATCGGATTGTTTCAATAAGTAATCTAACTCTTTTAATTGATAACTCGTATTGACTGTGACAAGTACCGCTCCCATCTTCGCCGTCGCAAACTGGCTCAGTAACCATTCGCGTTTATTATCGGACCAAATGGCCACATGCTCCCCTCTTTGAATCCCAAGCGCCATGAATGCACGGGCGAGGCGGTCTGTTTCTTCATCAAATTCCTTATAGGTCTTGCGAATTCCAAGCTCAGGATAGACATACGCTTCCTGGTCCGGAAACGTTTGTGCCGTCTCTCGTAAGACTTCCCCAATCGTCCGTTCATTTAACATGTCAATTCTCCCCTTTGTCCTGTTGTTCCTTCCATATTATCACAAAATTCTGACGGACATCTTTCGTTTCTGAGAGAAATTCAATATGCTATGATGAGGAATAGACATCCGCGTAAAGGAGAAGTTCGATGGACCAACAACAACTTATTGACGACTTGACGAAACGATTGCAAGCAAAGGAACTCATTTCCGGCGTCATCAGCCAACCCCGTAGTAAAACCGAGTCCGCTCCGAAAATAAAATGGAAGCCTGTAGAACTAAAAGGAATCTATCATATTCAAATGGAATACCAGTATGGCCAGACCATGAAACATGAAAACATCACCTTAACTGATATTGAACATAAAGTAGCGACTCTTACCGATGAATACCGTCAATTCCAACTGGTTTTTGCAGGGGAATCGTTGCATATTCAATTGACGAAAAAGAAAAAAGTAAGCGTCTCTTCGTCTCCAAATGACCAACAATCGGCAAGCCTTTCGCATAACCGGAAAAAGAACTATGTTTTAGATCCGGATGAGGTTCATCCGTTTCTTGTGCGACTTGGGGTTCAGACGAAAGACGGAAAAATTAAAAGTCAAAAGCAAGATAAATTCAAACAAATCAATCGCTTCATCGAGTTTGCAGAAGATGCTCTCGGATATTTGCCGACAGACCGTCCACTAAAAATCATTGATTTTGGTTCAGGAAAATCGTATTTGACGTTTGCTCTTTACCATTACCTTCATGAGATGAAAGGCTACGAGGTACAGTTAACAGGCCTCGATTTGAAAAAAGAAGTCATCGAACACTGTGCAGAGATTGCACGAGATTTAAATTACACTGGACTCACTTTCCAAGTCGGTGATATTAGTGACTACAACGCTTCGCAAGAAATCGATATGGTCGTTACGCTCCACGCGTGTGACGTGGCAACAGACATGGCCCTTGGTCGTGCCGTCAAATGGGGGGCCAAAGTCATTCTCAGCGTCCCGTGCTGTCAGCATGAGCTGTTCACACAGCTTGATTCACCTGCTTTGAATGTCATGAACAAACACGGTTTGATTAAAGAGCGGTTCGCCTCTCTCGCTACCGATTCGATTCGGGCGCAGCTTCTCGATTTAGTCGGATACGATACGCAGCTCGTTGAATTCGTGAATCTTGAGAACACACCGAAAAACATTTTGATCCGTGCGTACTATACCGGGAAAAATCCGGACGCGCAAACCGTCGAAGAGACCAAAGCATTCCTTCAGTTCTTAAACGCCAAACCATTTTTAGCAAATGAATTGAAAGAAGAATTGAAAGAGGTGCTATCATGAATGAGCAGACGTATACGATTCGTAAAGTGATGAACGGTGCCATCTTGATCCCAGCGGTCCTACTCGCCATCCTCGCTGCTGCCGTATTTGACTTAGGGCCTGTCGTGACCGTGATTATCGCCATTTTATTAACCACGAGCCTTGTGCTCGTCATCCGGAAATGGACGTTTCTCGACCGTCCCATTTCCCGAAATGCTTACACTATGTGGAATGTCGCCATCATCGCCTTATTTGTGGTTGCGTACTACTCCATACGGTCGACGATGTGATGAAATAGAAATACCGGTAGCAAAGTCGGGTCAGCCCTCTATTGCTACCGGTATTTTTTATATCCATTAAATCATTTTCTGTGGCTGCAGATATTCATCAAACTGCTCTTCTGTAAGCAGTTCTAAGTGCAACGCTGCTTCTTTAAGCGTCGTGTTATTTTCATGGGCATACTTTGCAATCTTCGCAGCATTCTCATAACCAATGTACGGATTAAGTGCTGTTACGAGCATCAATGAATTTTCAACGTGACGAGCAATGACGTCACGGTTCGGTGCGATACCGATTGCACAGTTATCGTTAAAGCTATGCATCGCATCAGATAGCAAGCGTACAGATTGTAAGAAATTGAAAATGATCACCGGCTTGAAGACATTGAGCTGATAGTTTCCTTGACTCGCCGCAAATGAAATCGTTGCGTCGTTCCCCATCACTTGTGTGACGACCATCGTCATTGCCTCACTTTGCGTCGGGTTCACTTTTCCTGGCATAATGGAGCTTCCTGGCTCATTCGCAGGAATAGTTAACTCCCCAATTCCGGAACGTGGACCACTTGCAAGCAACCTCACGTCGTTCGCAATTTTCATTAAGTTCGCAGCAAGCCCCTTTATAGCACCGTGTACAGCCACCACATCGTCGTAGGACGTGAGCGAGTGGAACTTGTTAGACGCCGACGTGAATTCACTGCCAACAAGTGCTGTTACTTCTTTCGCTACGTGGTCGCCAAACCCTTTCGGTGCATTGATTCCTGTACCTACAGCTGTTCCACCGATGGCGAGTTCACGCATAAATGGAAGCGTGGCTTCGATCATCTGTTTCGACTTTTCAAGCATACGTACCCATCCACTGAATTCTTGTCCAAGAGATAATGGTGTAGCATCTTGCAAGTGCGTACGGCCAATCTTGACAATATCCATGAATTCCTCAGATTTCTTCGAAAGCGTCGCGTGTAAGGCATCGATTGCCGGTAAAAGCTGGTCTTCTACAGCAAGGACTCCCGCAATATGAAGTGCTGTCGGGAAGGTATCATTCGAACTTTGAGATTTGTTCACATCGTCATTTGGATGTAAGCGTTCGTCACTTCCCTGCTCTTCTAACAGCTGATTGCCTCGGTTTGCAATGACCTCATTGACGTTCATATTCGTTTGCGTGCCGCTCCCTGTCTGAAAAACAATGAGCGGGAAATGCTCATCCCATTTTCCTTCTCGAATTTCGCGAGCAGCTTCTAGAATGGCATCGTGTTTGGCTTGCGACAAATTTCCAAGTTTATAGCTTGCTGCTGCAGCTGCTGCTTTGACTGTCGCTTGTGCATATACGACTTCCAGCGGCATGCGGTCTGTGCCGATTTTAAAGTTTTGCAGACTGCGTTGCGTCTGCGCCCCCCATAATTTGTCTTGTGGAACTTGAATTTCTCCCATTGAATCTTTTTCAATTCGATACGCCATCAAAATTCCTCCTCCAGTGAATATCCATTTCCATCATACCGTGCGTCCATACAATGGACAAATCATGTGATTCCGTATCGACTTTAAATTCGATTCATGGAAGAACTTACTATAAAATGGATGAGTAATCGCAAAAAGGAGGAACTCTCGTGAAAGCACTCGCGTCATTTGTGACACGCTTTTATAAATCCATTATCGCATTTTGGGTATTGCTACTGATTGGAGCTGTATTCTTTGCGATTCAACTACCTAGCCAACTACAAGGCGATGGTTTCCGAACAGATGGCGAACATGAGCAAGTCATGGAAACCTTAACGGAACGATTTGATATCCCGCATGATACCATTCTTGTGGTGTTTGACGGAACAGATGACACGGTCATCGCAGACACTCTTGCAGAAGTCGATCGTCAAGGTCTCGCTGACCAAATCGTTTCCCCTCTAGAGGACGACAGTCTTCGTTCCGGAGACGTTGCGTATGCACAGCTTCATTACATTGAAGATCAGGAAGATATTACAGCCATTGTGGCAGACCTTCGCGACATTATCGACGGAGAAGAAACGATGGCGCTAACAGGTGGGCCGGTCATCAACCAAGATATCAATACCGCCAGTCAAAAAGACTTAGCAAGCGCCGAAGCGATTGGACTTCCAATAGCCATTGTTGTTCTACTTCTCGCGTTCGGTAGTGTCATGGCTTCCTTCATACCACTCATCATCGGAATTATGACCGTTGTAATTTCGCTAGGGATTTTAGGAATTGTTGCTGGTTCACTTGATTTATCCATCTTCATCTTGAATATCATTCCGATGCTTGGACTCGCCCTTAGCATTGACTTTGCTTTACTCTTTATCAACCGCTACAAAGAAGAACGTTTAAATTCTTCTATTTCGGAAGCAGTGCAGACAGCCGTTCGTACATCCGGTCGTTCCATCATCTTCTCTGCGATCTGCGTGTTTATCGGACTTGGCGCTATGCTCGTGATGAAGGTCGATATCTTCATGAACATCGCGCTCGGCGGAACACTTGTGGTGACACTCGCTGTATTAAGTTCACTCACCTTGCTTCCTGCCCTGCTCATGCTGATCGGTGATCGAATCAATAAATGGATGATTCTTCGGGTGCGTCCGGGTGGTTCAACGCGTTGGCAACAATTTGCGGCATTCGTCATGAAGCGTCCGGTATCTTTAATTGTAGTCGCCTTACTATTACTTGGTATCGCGATTGTGCCAGTAAAAGACATGAGTCTATCGATTCCACAAATCGACTCATTACCGGAACAGTATGACTCAAGACAAGCTTACGACTTACTTGACGAGACATTCGCCTTTGGTGAAGAATCGACTGTCTACCTTCTTGCTGAACGTCCTGAAGGTTGGGATAATGAAGAAGCACGTCAAGACATCTTTGATTTGCAGGAACAGCTGCTTGAAGACGAAGCCGTGACAGATGTGGCAACTATCTATACGGCCACTGACATTCCAGATCCAGCCTTACTTGAACAACAGCTGGCTGTACCGGAAGCTGCGGCTGCCCTAGAACCTGCGTTTGAAGGCTTCATCCAAGACGAACTGCTCTTTGTTCCGGTGACACTCAATTATGAGGGCTCTGCTTCAGAGGCTCAGCAATGGGTGCGCGATTTTGGAGAAGAGCAATTTGACTATACGCTGTCTATCGGTGGACAACCAAAATTCAACCAAGAAATCTTTGATGAGATTTCTAGTAAAATCGTGCTACTACTGAGTATCATTCTTGGGTCGACATTCATCATTCTTATGATTGCGTTCCGTTCCTTATTGATTCCATTGAAAGCGATCATCATGAACATCATTGGACTCGCCGCGACGTTCGGAATTCTCGTGTACATCTTCCAGTACGGTCATTTGGGCCTTCCGGAAACCGAGATTGCGTTGATCATTCCGGTTATCGTGTTCAGTCTGGTGTTCGGACTAAGTATGGACTATGAAGTGTTCTTGATTTCACGGATTCAAGAGGAATATGTGAAGACCCAGAACAACACGGCATCAACCATTACTGGCCTCGTGTCGACAAGTAAAATCATTACATCTGCTGCGCTCATCATGATTGTCATTACAGGTGCGTTCGCGTTCACGGACGTCATGCCGGTGAAACAGATTGGTGTCGGCATTGCGATTGCCATTGCCATTGATGCAACCATCATCCGACTGCTGCTCGTACCGAGCTTAATGAAACTATTCGGCAAATGGAACTGGTGGTTGCCATTCCGCAAAGGCCCATACAAGGCGGGCGGGTTGCATTAAGAATGCTACTGGTCATTAAATGAATGAAGTTTCTCTAGATGTTTTTCCTACTGAAAATAGGGTGGATTGTGCTCAAAACATACACAATTCACCCCTATTCCTATTTCCTTATTCTTAGAAAATCGTGTTCTGCAACTCAGGAGCAACTCATTTAAATTCTAGTGAGCATCCATGAATTCCCCTATATTTTGAATCCTCCCACTTGACTACATACCCCTATAGGTATAATATAGTCGTTACAAGGCAATCACCTCGTTTTGTGCTATACTTTTCTGCAATAAGGAATTCGGGAGGGTACACCATGAACTATGATGCGAAGACGAAAAACCGGATTAAACGTATTGAAGGACAACTACGCGGAATTCTACGCATGATGGAAGAAGAGAAAGATTGTAAAGACATCATAACACAACTATCTGCTTCCCGTTCGGCGATTGACCGGACGATAGGCGTTATCGTCAGCGAGAACCTCGTCAACTGTGTCCGCAAAGCAGAAGAAGATGGTGATTCTTCCGATGCCTATGTAAAAGAAGCAGTCCAGCTCCTTGTCCGTAGCCGTTAAGTTTTTCTCGGCTATTCACAGGAAAGACTGTGACCAGCAAAAAAACAAACCAACTATGAAGGAGTGTTTCCATTGAAAACGATTACGCCACAAGAAGTTGAACAACAATTAAATGAAGGTAAAGAATTGAACTTAATCGATGTTCGTGAAGCAGACGAAGTAGCATCTGGTCACATCAAAGGCATCACGCACATTCCCTTAGGTGTCCTTGAATTCCGCATGAACGAACTCGATAAAAACAAAGAATACATCATGGTTTGCCGTTCTGGCGGCCGTAGCGGACAAGCAACCATGTTCCTTGATAGCCAAGGCTACAATGTAACGAACATGACGGGCGGCATGCTCGAGTGGGACGGAGAAACGGAACAAGGTTGACCCCATAAAAAAAGACCCAATTGGGTCTTTTTTTAGTGGTCTAAACCTATCGTCGGTTCTACTGTCACAGCTGCACTTTGGCCTGGGTAAGAATCTTCTACTCCGTTATGTGTTACGCGGACCTCTTCCCCAACTTCAAGCTCCTTCCGTTGATCCATCGTCACTGAAAACCAAATAGCCGGAAGTCTAGAATCTAAAATTGTTTCATTGGTTAACCCACTGACCTCATCTTCTGTTCCTGAAACGACGAGAATTCGCTCGTCTTCCATGGCGATGATATAACCTGTAAATTCATTTGTTCCTTCCGCCGCGTCCTGTGTTGGATTGGCATTGAAAAAACTAATAACGGCAATCATAATGAGCCCAACCATTATAACGACGCCTGCCACAAGTCCAACCGCTAGTTTTTTTCCACTCATTCTGTCTGTCTCTCCTTAATCTCTACGCGTAATCCATTCCGTAATGACAATGAATGAGATCACCACAGCAATCACGAGTCCGATAAACCAATCTGTCATGTGCCTCACTCCTTCTCTCTCAGTATAAAGAATGAAGCCAAACTGTACAAATATGCACGGTTCGGCTTTCATTCATTATTTATCTGAAGGGGTATCAGAACTACCGAAGTTCTCGACGTCTTCAAAGCTGTTGTCCATGTCTTCGCGTTCAGTAGCTGCATCTAAAATCTTTTCTTCGATCGGGCGACGATCTTCCGTTGAAGCGTCTGTTCCAGAAGTTTCGTTTGCATGCTCGACACATGTCAGAGCGGTCGGAACAATTTCTAATCGTTCGTTAGGAATCTTTTCACCGCAGACATTACACGTTCCATACGTGCCTTCTTTGATAGCTTCAAGCGCTTCGTCAATCGCTTCAAGCTCCTCTTCCTCATGACGATCTAAAGCTAGCTGTGTGTGTTGATCTGTTAAATCCGTCGCATTGTCTGCTGGATGATTATCATAATTCGAAAGCTCGGTCGTCTCAAATTCCTCGTGAGACGGCTGATGTTCAAGTATTTCTGCCTTTCGTTCTTCTAATTGTTTTTTAAATGGCGCTGTATTCATAACCGGTTTCCTCCCTTATCTGCAAAAACAAATGATAATGAAAGGATACCCGAACTCGAAATTTCTAAAACAATCTAGTGCTCGTAAATCATCTTACGTGTCATGCCACCATCTGCGACAATCGTTTCTGCCGTGATAAAATCGTTGCGTTCATCGAGTAAAAATGAACAGATCCGGGCAATGTCCGAAGGTTTCCCTACACGACCGGAAAGATGTTGGCTGTGATCCACTTCCCTTAACTCTTCATAGCCTTCTGTTGCAATCCAGCCTGGAGCAATACTGTTCACCCGGATGTGATAGGGACCGAGTGTCCGGGCAAGCGCATGAGTAATTGCCGTGATGCCACCTTTACTAGCAGCGTATGCCTCCGTATCCGGTTCAGACATGAACGAGCGCGTAGATGCCATGTTAATAATCACACCACCTGATTTCTTCATCTCTGATGCCACCAGTTGTGAACAGAGAAAGACACTTGTCAAATTAGTTTGAATGACTTCTTGCCAGTCGCTCATTGACATCTCAAAGAAGTCCATAAACTTACTAATGCCTGCATTATTAATGAGTCCGTAGGGTGTGCCATGGTTCTTCAAAACTTCTTTAAATGTCGTTCGAACCGCTTTTTCGTCCTGTAAATCGAGTGGATAAAAGTAGGCGTTTTCCAGTTCTTCTGCAACAAGCTTCCCTGCTTTTTCCTCTCGGTCGAGTAAAATCGTCTGGTAACCCTCTGCATCAAGTAGTTGAGCAATCCCTCTTCCAATACCATTTGCGGCTCCTGTAACGATGACTGTCTTCACATCTTTCTCCCCTTTCTCGCGTATCCTGCACATCGCTTCATAATATATTGTATAATAGATAGTATCTGTGAACATATAGGAAGGATTGTACGACTATGCCGATTCCATCAGATATGAGTAAACCGATACGTAAAACCGCGAAATTGCATGCCTATCACCAGCTTTTGAACTGGATCATTGATGGTACGCTACAGCCGGAAGAAAAATTAAATGATATTGAACTTGCACAAGCGCTTGGTGTCAGCCGGACGCCGATTCGTGAGTCTCTTCAATTATTAGAGTCCCAAGGATTTGTTACGATGCAACCCGGACGCGCGACACAAGTCACAGCGGTTGAAAAAGATGATATAAATCATTTGCTTCCACCTCTTGCTTCTCTTCAAGCACTCGCTACAGAACTTGCGGTTCCCCATATGACGGAAGAAGTCATTGCGGAACTGGAGGAAAAAAATCAACAATTTGCAGATGCGTTACATGCGAAGAATTTTACAGAAGCGTTACGTGTAGATGAACAGTTCCACCAAATCATTATTGATACGGCGAACAATCCATATATTATTCAAATGGTTGAAGTCCTTCAAGCACATGTTCGTCGACTGTTTTATTCCGAAAAAATCATATTACGCGAATCATCGATTGAGCAACATGGAAAAATCATTGCCCTCTTTACATCCAAACAAGCCGGGGATATTGCAAAGCTTATGACGGATAACTGGCTCTATACTCTAGAAGAATTATAAAAAATGCTATGCGGCACAATTTGTGCGGCATAGCATTTTTGTTTTATGCAGTGGTTGTCCAGCGAGTTCGTCCAGTGACAATTCCGACGATCACAAGAATCAAGAATGGCACGAGCCACCCAAGTCCGATTCCATAAAACGGAAGTACTGAATCATAGACCGAGACAATCGATGTTAACCATGCCGGTGCATTATCTCCGTAAAATCCTTTAAATCCATCAATAATGCTGATCAAGAACGTGATAGCTGTTACAGTAACTAATACCCAGCGTTGATGCCCGAAAAGGGGAGCTGCAAATGTCAGTAAAATCAATGTAATAGCAAGTGGATAGAGAAGGAGCAAGACCGGAATCGAATACGTAATGATTGATGACAATCCAAAGTTTGCAAACACGGTCGTCATAACGATGAAAATCACGACAAATGCTTTATAACTAATTGATGGGATCAATGAATGGAAATATTCTGCTGTAGCCGTTGTCAAACCGATAGCTGTCGTTAAACAAGCAATAAGGATGACTACGGCAAGGGCAGCAAGTCCGAATGCCCCGAAGTAATGGTCAGCTGACGTACTTAATACAGGACCACCATTATCAAATATTCCAAATTCTTTCGTTGTCGTTGCCCCAAGGTAAGCAACACCTGCATAGATAAAGCCAAGTAAAAGTACGGCAATCCCACCCGACTTGGCGGTAACTTTTAAGACATCTTTTGTCGAGTTCACACCAAGACGACGAATCGACTGAATCACGATAATCCCGAAGACAAGAGATGCGAGGGCGTCCATTGTGTTATATCCTTCTGTGAATCCTGTCATAAAGGCATTGTCAATGTAGCTTCCTTCTGGAGAAGAAAATGTTCCAATTGGATTCAATATTGCCGCTAGAATCAATACAGCTAGACCCACAATAATGACAGGTGCTAACAACTTTCCAACACGGTCCACAATTTTTAGTGGGTTAAGAGACAACCATAACGTAATTCCAAAGAAGACGACGGTGAAAACAACCAGACCGAATGAAACCATGGACTCACTAATAAATGGTGCAATGCCGATTTCATAAGCTACAGCCCCTGTACGAGGAAGAGCAAAGAATGGTCCAATCGTTAAATACAACGCAACCGTAAACGCAATCCCGTAAATCGGATGAATTTTGCCTGCGAGATCTTGCAAACTTTTACTATTCGAGAACCCCATAGCGAGCGTTCCTAAGAAAGGTAACCCAATACCTGTAATTAAAAATCCAATAACTGCGAAGACAAGAGCGGTTCCCGCATTCTGACCAAGACTTGCCGGGAAAATTAAGTTACCCGCACCAAAGAATAAGGCGAATAACATTACACCGATGACTAGTTGATTCGAAAAAGATAATCGTTCGTTCATCTTACTACCTCTACTTTCCAATTGATATATTGCATATTTACTCAAGTCTCGATAATACTAAACAAAAAATAAAAAAGCAAACATTTTCAGTCTTTTCATACTTTTCAACATACACTTGCATTCTGTGCATAAAGAAAAGGAACTAGAGCTCTTCCAGTTCCTTTAATAACCTCTAGTATTTAGTTAGTTTCTCAAAGGGATACGCAATTGCTGAATCCATTGAATCACTGTCTCACTCAACACTTCCGGACTTTCATACATACTCATATGTGCACTATTTTTCACTAATTTTTCCGTAGCATATGGAGATTCACTAATAAACGTTTTATAAGACGGAATGACACTATCATTCTCACCTGCCACCAATAAATGTGGAATCTCTCTTTTTTTCAACACAGCCCGTCGGTCATGCCTATTTTTCATTGCTTTTAAGAACGCAATAGCTTGATCAGAATTGGTACTTGCCCCTATTTTTTTGGCATGATAGAGTACTTCCGAATGCTTTTGACTAAACTCTTTATCAAAAAGTTTAGGTACCAATCCATTAATAAATGCCGTCATCCCTTCGCTTTCAATTTTTTTAATTCCTGCGTCCCGCCCCTCCTTTCCTTCGTCTGAATCAGGAAACGCGGTGGAATGAATGAGAGCATAACCAAGAAGATCCTGCGTATATTTCTCCGCATAAGTAAGGGCAATATATCCGCCTAACGAGTGACCGATCAAAATGAATTGGTCTAGACCGACTTCTGTTTTCCACGTATGAAGAAGCTCTGCATACTCCTCAATCGATGTTTTTAGATAGGTTCTAGAATCTCCGTGACCAGGTAAATCAACGTAATAAGCTTCTACTTGTGATTTAAGAGCAGCTTCCATCGAACTCCAGTATGCTTTACTTCCACAAAATCCGTGGAGAAAAACTACAGGCACCCCACGTCCCACTTGCTTGTAAGCCAACCCAGAATCCTCTTTGGATTGTCGAATCAATAGTAAAACCTCCTGTCCAATTTTTCATTTAAAAGTTATATTCCCTGTCACTTACACTTTTACACGTTAATTTGACATTTACGACCTTCCCGATGAATACATCTAGTTGTTTAGACTTGGGTGTGCTAGGATGAAAGAAAAATAGACGGCGGGTGAATCAAATGAGAAATGTGATGATTCGTGATGTCATCATTGGCCAAGGTGCACCAAAAATTATTGTTTCATTAATCAGTTCAACTCGACATAATCTGGTGGAAGAGATTGAGCATATGGCACCAAAACAACCGGACATTTGGGAATGGCGTCTCGATTTTCAAGAATCATTTGAAGGAAACGAACTAACGGAAACATTAGCGCTTATTCGTGAATTGACCTACCCAACTCCTCTGCTTGTTACATATCGTACCAATCAAGAAGGCGGACACGGGTGCATGAAAGGGGCTGCCTATTCTGAGCTCCTAACCATGACAGCCGCTTCCGGATTTTGTGATCTCGTCGATGTTGAATTGTTTTCAGAAGATAGTAAAGAGCTCGTCCACGCGATTCAGCAGCATAACTGCAAAGTAATCGTCTCAAATCATGATTTTGACCGGACACCTCCCAAAGAAGAATTGATCTGGCGACTACGTGAAATGCAACTCATTAACGGAGACATCGGGAAAATTGCGGTCATGCCGAAACGACCTCAAGACGTTCTTTCTTTACTAGATGCGGCCGAACATATGAAAGAACATTATGCAGACCGACCTTTTATCGTGATGTCGATGGGAAATCTTGGCGCTATCACGCGGCTTGGCGGTCATCATTTTGGGTCCGCTGCCACGTTTGCCGCAGGTGCCTCTCCTTCCGCACCAGGACAACTTCCAATCGAACTGATGAAACAATTACTCAAATAATAGATACTTTCCAGCGGAAACGCTGGTTTTTTTGTGAAACTTTTCGAACATCGAATCGTATCGTATATCATGGAAGGAGTGAACATGATGACACTCGTTATTCAACATGTTACGAAACGCTATCAAAAATTTACTGCCGTTGATCAGCTAAGCTTTACCATTCCTAAAGGCGAGGCATTTGGTTTGATTGGACAAAATGGTGCAGGAAAAACCACAACATTTCGTATGATTCTTGATTTGCAAGAAACGACGGAAGGGTCCATTAGTTGGGACGGTAAACCAATGAATTCAGTAAATCGCGACTTACTTGGGTATTTACCGGAAGAGCGCGGGATTTTCCCGACAATGCCTGTGGAAGAGCAACTTTATTTCTTCGGAGAACTGCGCGGGAAGAAACGCAAAGAGTTAAAGGAAACGGTCGAGTACTGGCTTCATCGCTTCGATTTAGTAGAGAAACGTAAAGATAAGGCAGAGACATTATCAAAAGGGAATCAGCAGAAAGTCCAATTGATTGCGAGTTTTATCCACAAACCCGAATTTTTAATATTGGATGAACCATTCAGTGGGCTTGATCCTGTCAATAAAGATTTACTTAAAGACGCCATCATTCATTTAAAAGAACAAGGCACCACCATCCTCTTCTCGAGCCATCAGATGGATCATGTGGAAGAATTGTGTGATCACCTTTGTCTACTGAAGCGCGGAAAAGCATTATTTTCCGGAAGTTTGCTCGACTTGAAGAAGTCGTACGGGAAAATTAAGTTGGCTGTGCGTTCTCCACACAGTGCGGAAGAACTATCAAGCTTGTCTGGCGTCGCTTCTGCGATTCAGAAAAAAGACCATGTGTTACTGACGTTGAAAGATGAGAGTTACGCCCAATCTATTTTCGATTACGTTTCTGCAGGTCAGTACATCGAACGTTTCAGTTTAGACTATTTGACGCTCGACGAAATCTTTAAAGATAAGGTAGGTGAATCCCATGCCGAAGTTTTGGCTTCTCGTGAAACAACTGTATAAGCAAAAAGTAAAAGCGAAATCATTTATCTTTACAATTGCGCTTTATGCAGTCATTTTGGCTGGGGTTTTATTCTGGAATGATATTTCAGAATTCCTATTCTCCGATGAACCAATGCAAACCGCGGTGATTGACGAAACGAATGCCGATGCTGCCGCCTTGATTCAGTCGACTGATGACCTCGACGTGTCTGTCACCGAATTGAGTGAAGAGGAAGCGAAGCAGCAAGTGATGGAAGAAGAAATCGACATTCTTGTTACACTTGCAGATGACAACGGGAATCTCGCAGCTACGATCTATACATATGAGCCGCTGTCATTCACGAATCAAACCATGCTCTCTTCTCAGCTCGATTATGCTGGTAAACTGTATGCCGTTCAGCAAATGAACTTGACTTCGGAACAAGCCGAGCAAGTGCTTGGCGCGCAAGCCATGATTGCCTATGAGCTCGTGAATGAAGATGCCGCTGATGGAAAGTCAGAGTCGCAGAAAGCTGCTGGAATTGGTGTTTCTTATTTCATCGGGTTCTTAATTTACTTCTTTGTCATGACGTTCTTATCGATGATTACAACCGATGTAGCTTCTGAAAAAGGTTCCCGTGTACTGGAAGTACTCCTCGCGACGATTAAGCCAACAACTCACTTTTTAGCAAAAGTGATGGGGACCTTGCTCGTTGCTCTAACACAGCTTGCGGCTGTCGCAGCTGTCGCGGTTGTTCTCTTATTTGTAGCAGACGACGGCTCTCGCCTGGACTTCGTCCGGGATGTACTAAGTAGCCTTTCCGGTGCTTATGTCGCCTATACGACTACGTTCTTGATGCTGACACTCTTATTCTATTTGATTTTCGGTGCCCTCCTCGGATCACTCGTTTCGAAAGTAGAAGAAGCAAGTCAAGCACTGGTACCTGCAATGATGATGGCCTTGAGTGGATTCTATGTCCTCATTACGGGCTCTTTCAATCCGGATACGATGCTTATTAAAGTCTTCTCATACTTGCCGTTCTCATCCGGCATGGTCATGCCACTACGCATCGGCGCAACAGATATGCCTCTCTGGGAAGCAGGCGTTTCACTTCTGATCCTTGCTGTAACCGTTGCGGTATTGTTCTATTTCACGATGTACTTCTACAAACGCAGCGTATTGACCTACACAACAGGTGGCATTCTTCAAAAATTCCGTGCAGTTTTCAAACACACGACATAACACGTAAGAACAGACCTCCCCGTCTGTTCTTTTTTTATGCGCACTCCATACACTAAAAATGGAGGAGGAATACCATGTGTGGCTTTGCAGGAATCGTTGACTTCCGCTCTACTGAAAGTCGGCTAGCGACCCTCAAGGAAATGACAGAAACCATTCATTCCCGAGGTCCAGATGCGAGCGATTATTTTGAAGATGCGCATTGTTCGTTCGGTCATAAACGACTGATCGTAGTCGATGCAGAAGGTGGAAAACAACCATTTCAATTAGCGCCGTATCGGATGGTGTACAATGGGGAGCTCTATAACACGGAGGACGTTCGTCAAGAGCTTTTAAAGGCTGGTCACCAATTTAACAGTTATAGTGACACGGAAGTGTTGATTCATGCCTATGCGGAATGGGGTGCTGCCTGTGTCGATCATTTAAACGGCATCTTTGCTTTTGCGGTATGGAATGAGTCGACGAGTGAATTGTTTCTCGCGAGAGACCGTCTTGGGGTCAAACCTCTCTTCTATTCCCTATCCCAACACCGACTACTCTTCGCCTCTGAACCAAAAGCTCTCCTCACCCATCCAGATGTTTCGCCCGTTGTAACGAACGAAGGCCTGGCCTCTCTCTTCGCACTCGGTCCTGGTCGCTTTCCCGGACATGATTTATTCCGTGACATACAGGAGCTGCGTCCTGGATTCCGTGCCTTCTTCCATCCGCAGAAAGGTTTTATGCAGCAACGCTACTGGCAACTTCCCACCAATGATCATATTGATTCGGCAGAGGATACCGTCCAACGAGTCCGCTATTTAGCGGAACAAGCGATTCGCCGACAGCTCGTGAGTGATGTGCCGATTGGAACATTTCTCTCAGGGGGCATCGATTCTAGCATTATCACGGCCATTGCTGCGAAAGAGAATATACAACTCTCCACGTTTTCTGTTGACTATGTCGATAACGAACACTACTTTCAATCGTCTTCCTTCCAACCAGACAGTGACCATGCGTATATTGAAGCAATGATTGAAGCGTATGGACTTCATCACACGAACATCTCACTCACATCCGACCAGCTCTTCGACGGTCTTCAAGAAGCGATGGTCGCACGGGATGCCCCGGGAATGGGCGACATCGACAGTTCCCTTCTTGCCTTTTGTCGACTGGTCAAACCCCATGCGACTGTCGTCTTGTCGGGTGAATGTGCGGATGAATTATTTGCAGGATATCCATGGCTTCAAGAGGAGCAGAGCGTTCCGGATTTCTTTTGGATTCGCAATCAACAGCAACGTTTCCAGTTTTTGCACCCGGATTTGCAGCAAAAGCTCCCACTAGAGGACGTGCTGAGCGAAGTACGTAGCAGCTTACTCTACGAAGTATTGAAGCGCGGTGAACCTGAACATCTTGCGAACCATAAAGGTGCGAGCTATTTAACCATGCAGCACTTCATGCAAAACTTGCTTGAACGGAAAGACCGGATGAGTATGCGCAGTGGACTCGAGGTACGGGTACCTTTTGCGGATCATGAGCTGTGGGAGTATGTATGGAACATTCCGCTATCAATAAAACGGATGGGTGGTCAGGAGAAGGGGTTGCTCCGCGCGGCTTTTCATGATGTACTTCCTGATAAAGTGCTGAAACGGAAGAAGAATCCGTACCCGAAGACCTTCCATCCAGTTTATACATCGCTCGTCAGGGAGAGATTATCAGAAGTAGTGGCTCGCCAAGGGGCGATTACCTCGTTGTTTCAGCCAGCGTTTTTCAACGAGCTCCTGGACACATCGACGAAAGCAACCGTTCCATGGTTTGGCCAGTTGATGCAAACACCGCAGTTGATGGCGTACCTTATTCAGTTGGAGGACTGGATCCAAATGTATGGCGTTGAGTTTCAGATTCGGTAAGTGAAACTTCATTTTATTCACAAAAAAGCCTTTCCCCCATGTGAGGAGGAAAGGCTTTACATTATTGGCTGCGGAAAAATCGTTCTAGAAAGGCAGCTATAGGTTCGAGCATCGCTTCATTTGGCAACATCTTCGCGTTGTGCAATCCGTAGTCACTCGCTGCTCCAGCCCAGAATAAGACACCTGGCACTTCCTGCAAGAAGTAGCCGAAGTCTTCTCCAGTCATTGCTTCTTTGGCAACCACAAAGTCCAGCTCCCCGTCCACTTCCGTAAATGCCTGAAACGCTTCCGCGAGTTCTGGTGTATTAAAGACTTGATGATACGACGAGCCGTAATCAATAGTCGCCTCGCATTCGAAGGCTTGTTCCACGCCAGCGACGATTGCTTCAATCCGCTTTTTAATTCGCGTCATAACTTCAGCGTTCATCGTCCGAATGGTCCCTTCAAGCCGTGCGTGACCGGAAATGATGTTCTGCACAGTTCCGGACGTCATCTTGCCAATGGTGACGACACTTGGTTCAAGCGGATCAATCGAGCGACTCACAATCGACTGCAGCTGAATCAACAGATGCGCCACCGCAACAGACATATCCGTTGTCTGGTGAGGAAAAGCGGCGTGTCCCTCTACACCATGCAGGTCGATGTAAAGCTCGGACGTATTCGCAAACAAAATGCCAGGCTTTGTTGAAATCGTTCCTACTGGAAGCTCAGGTGCTACATGCAGCGCGTAAAACGCATCCGGAAGTAAATCCGGACGATTCGCTTTCACCCACTCGCGCATCGGAAGGGCCCCACCTGGAGACTCTTCCGCTGGCTGAAAGTAGATGACCACGTGTTGTTTCGCTGGTTGTGCACTCAGCGCACCCAGTAAGCCGAGTGCAATCGTTATATGTACGTCGTGACCGCAGGCATGCATGAACCCCGGACGCTCCGATACAAACGGTACGCCGGTCTGTTCAGTGATTGGTAACCCATCGATATCCGTGCGCCAACCAATGGTCTGGGTCGGTTCCGTACCAGTTACTTTCACGATCAGTCCCGTCCGCCAATGAACGATTTCTAAATGCTCTTGCGGAAACGACGCAATGACGTCTTCAATCAATTGTTTCGTCTGAAATTCATGAAAACCAGGTTCCGGAATTTTGTGAAACGCTTGTCGTAACTCTTTAAGTTCCAGTTTCATTTATAGTTGGCGTAGCTCTTGCATGATTTCGGTTTTCGAGCGGGTCTTGTCATCGATGTCTTTGATGACTTTTGCTGGTGTACCAGCAACGACTGTGTATGGAGGAACATCTTTCGTTACCACAGCTCCTGCTGCAACTACTGAACCTTTACCAACTTTCACGCCTTCCAGAACAACGGCATTTGCACCGATCAAAACATCATCTTCCACAATAACAGGATCCGCAGATGGCGGCTCGATGACACCCGCAAGAACTACTCCTGCGCCGATGTGACAGTTCTTACCAACCGTTGCACGGCCGCCAAGTACAGCGCCCATGTCAATCATCGTACCGTCATCAATCGCTGCACCGATGTTGATGATAGCACCCATCATGATGATACAATTGCTGCCGATATGGACTTGGTCACGAATAATAGCGCCTGGCTCAATGCGTGAGTTGATTTCTTTTAAGTCAAGAAGTGGAATCGCGGAATTTCGACTTTCGTTTTCAATGACGAGATCCGTCAACGAATCCTTGGCTGCCTCAAGGGCTGGTTGAATCTCCGACCATTCGCCAAATAGAATGCGTGAATTGCCTTCTCCAAATACCTTTGTATGTTCACCAAATGAAAGGGTATCTAAATTGTCTCCGTTCACATAAACTTTCACTTGCGTGGATTTCTTTGCGTGCTGTATGTACGAAATAATTTCGTATGCATCTAATTGCTTCATTACACTACCTCCCTAAAGTACTAATGCTAATTGTACAAGAATATGTATGGTTTTTCACTTATTTTTATTCAGATAAGCAGAGTTATTTACTTTTCGTACATTTCTTTGTATGATTGAAATTAAAATTAATCATATATGAATGGTAGGTTTTATACATGAAAACAATTCCGAAACCACTTGTGACTCTCAATCAATGGATTATTGTAGTCGCTGTAATCTTGGCGCTTGTCACTCAGTCCTTTTGGCCATTACTTGTCCCGTTTATCGCAAACGGTATGAGTCTCGTATTTGGATTCCATCCAATTTTAGCTCCCGCTAAGAAGTTATTGAAAAAGCCCATGTCTTCCTATGTGCAAGAAGATGTGGCCCAACTCCGTTTTAACCAAATGATGGCGGTCGGATTTTTAGCAGTCGCCATTGCAGGCGCGTTATTCGGAAGCAGCCTCCTCTTTTTTGCAGCAAGCATCATGGTGGGTGTAGCTGCAGCAGTCGCTTTAGCCGGCTTCTGTGTCGGCTGTTTCATTCGATTCCAGTACCAACAATGGAAATACCGCCGAAGCATCTCTTCATAATGTGAATAGCCCGCATCCTTGTTGTTAAAAGGATGCGGGCTATTTTGTTAGTCTCGCTCTTCTTTCTTCATGCGCCTCGGAGAGATTCGACGGAATATGAAAAATCCGATGAGTCCCAAGATGATAAATGAAAAGATGGAACCAATATTTTGTGTACTTAATGAGCTTTCTCTCACAGCCTCTGCTGTAAATTCAACGGTACGGGTACCCACAATATAAACGCCTGGGGATTCCTCAACTGCAATTTTTTCAGTAGGATCGATTCCCGGAATTTCGAAGTAGGAGGTTCCCACTTCATAGGCATTTGAAAAGTTGCCCTTATAGAATTCTGCACGGTCCGCATATTCCGTCACTTCACCAAGCTTTTCTCCGACTTCTTCGACACTTTCACTCGAAAGCTCATAGACATGCTCGTCGTACACGACAAAAAAACCTGAATAGTTCGCCAGTGCGTATATCGGGAGCATCAGAAATGCGAGGGTTAGGAGAAACGTGCGTCTCATTCGCCGAGATCCACGTTGTGGTAAACTTGGCGAACATCTTCTAGATCTTCAATTGCATCAATCATTTTCTCAAATTGCGCTTGTTCTTCTGGACTTAAGTGGATATCGTTCTGAGCGAGCATCGTAAGTTCGGCTACAGAAAATTCCGTCACGCCGGTTTCACGGAAAGCTTCTTGTACAGAATGGAACTGATCAGGTTCTGCATAGACAATCACTGCGTCATCTTCTGCAAGAATATCGCGTGCATCCACGTCTGCTTCCATCAGAAGTTCAAGTACGTCGTCTTCTGATTTCCCTTCGACCCCAATCACGGCTGTTGCATCAAACATGTAGGATACCGAACCGCTGACACCCATGTTCCCGCCATTTTTTCCGAATGCTGCACGTACATCTGATGCTGTACGGTTCACATTGTTTGTCAGAGCATCCACAATGACCATGGACCCCCCTGGTCCGAAACCTTCATAGCGAAGTTCGTCGAAGCTCTCTTCCGCTCCACCTTTTGCTTTTTCAATCGCTTTATCAATGATATGTTTTGGTACACTATATGTTTTCGCGCGCTCAAGCACGACTTTAAGGGCTTGGTTAGAAACTGGATCTGGCTCTCCTTGGCGAGCAGCTACATAAATTTCACGACCGAATTTTGCGTAGATACGGCTCGTATTGGCATCTTTGGATGCTTTCTTTTCTTTAATGTTATTCCATTTACGTCCCATAGTTGGTCACTCTCTTTCTTTTGTGTCGTTCCCCATTATACACGAAACAACGACTCCCTTCTAGTTCAAGGAAAACGCAGTCTGACAAGCTTTCTATGGTATACTTAAGAGACAATTAAGCTATTTTAAAGGAGTTTTCTCATGACAGTGAACGTAAACTTTTCAGGAAATTATCAAGAACTTGTTTCCCCAGAACTAACGGAGCGTCTTCAGACAATCGCAAACAAGATGAACGATGGCACAGCAGCCGGTTCCGACTTTTTAGGTTGGAAAAACTGGCCGTCTACAATCGATGCCGAGCTTGTGTCACGCATTCAAGAAACAGCGAAGAAAATCCAACAGCAAGCAGACGTGCTTGTCGTCATCGGTATCGGCGGATCCTATCTTGGGTCGAAAGCTGTACTCGAGGCGTTACGTGAGCCATTCAAATCCGCAACAGGGGTTGAAATTATTTTTGCAGGACACTTAGTGAGTGGCGCGTATCTTAAAAACTTGATGACCTACCTTGATGGCAAAGAAGTCGCTGTCAATGTCATCTCGAAATCCGGAAAAACGACGGAGCCCGCAATCGCCTTCCGGTTCTTGCAAGACTATATGGAAAAACGTTACGGCCAAAAAGCGGCTGAGCGTATTTATGTAACAACCGATGCGGAAAAAGGGGCACTTCTAGACGTGGCAAAAGAAAAAGACTACGCACGATTTGTGGTGCCGGATGATATCGGCGGTCGTTACTCCGTCTTTACATCCGTCGGGTTACTACCGATTGCTGCAGCCGGGTATTCGATTGAATCCCTACTATCTGGAGCAAAACGTGCAGAACAAGAACTTGTGGAAGTCCATACGGATACAAACCCAGCCATCCAGTACGCGATTTTACGTGACCACTTGTACCGTGCAGGTTACCCGGTAGAAATTATGGCAGTCTTCGAAGAACGTTTGACCTTTGTGCAAGAATGGTGGAAACAACTGTTTGGGGAAAGTGAAGGAAAAGAAGGCAAAGGGATCTTCCCTGCTTCTGTTCTCTACTCAACGGACCTTCATTCTCTAGGTCAATACGTGCAAGACGGCAAGCGTATGTTGTTTGAGACGTTCGTGAACGTGGAATCAGTTGGGGACGACCTCGTGATGCAACAAGCTGCAAATGACAGTGATGAACTCAACTACTTAGCAGGTAAGTCATTACATGAAGTGAACGGCGCTGTCCAACAAGCCACTGCGGAAGCACACTTGTCTGGTGGCGTACCGTTGATCACGCTCAGCATTCCTGCTCTTGATGAAGACACAATTGGCTATTTGCTCTATTTCTACATGCTGAGCTGTGCGTATAGCGCATACTTGCTCGACATCAATCCATTCGACCAACCCGGAGTGGAAGAATACAAAGTCAACATGTTCCGTATACTCAATAAACCTGGGTATTAATAAAACGAAAGCTCGCGACCTTCTGTAATGGAAGGTGCGAGCTTTTTTAATAGGCAATTCCGATGCGACTTGGAGTTATGTCTTTTTGGTGGAGTTGCTTGTAGGCAAAGTACGCAGTGTCGCCTGTAGAAATCTGATTGCCATCTTCCGGATGGTAGTCCACTTCTGTACGGTACGTGCCCGTCATCAGACCATCCGGGAGATAAGTTGGACAGACGATGGTCCACTGATGATCTGTTCTCGCAAATCGTTCATAGACATGCGCATGTTGCTCTGCCGCAAAGGTCAGTTTCCGGTTCGACTCATTGGTCTGGAACCGGTACTTTCCTTCTTCGTGGCGGCTATTTAAAATCCCCGCCGTCCCGATGGTGACAATCCGCGAGATTCCGTGTTTAGTGAGAAGCGGTATGATGGCTTCGCTAAACTCTGTGAGTGTTGTAGTTTTGTCCGTGCCAAGGCCGCTGAATACTGCGTCCGCGCCGTCTAAGACCTTTTCGATGTCTTCCGCTTTCTTCGCGTCGCCAACGGTCACTTGGATGTTCGGGTGCTGCATCCAATCCGCTTCGGCCCGAACGAGAAGATTCACCTGATGCCCGTCCTCGATGGCCTGCTCACACACTTGCTTCCCTACGCGACCCGTGCCGCCAAATATGGCTAGTTTCATAGTGCTGCCTCCCTTATGCTTACTCATTTCAGTATAGCGTAAGTAGGGGGTGTCGTTTGATTTGAATGGTACGATTTTTGACTGGGGCGGGATGATTCGCATCCACCACCCCCGCCCTTCCTAGAAAGTCTTTCCCCACTTAAAAGACCTTAGCGTCCTAAAACCTTTCTAATAAAACCCATACAAAAACCGCCCTCTCGAAAGAAAGGACGGCTGAAACTTAGCGAGTTTTGTAGACGCGGGCTTCGAATGGTGCGAGCTCGAGTCCTTCTGAATCGGAATTGCTGAGAACGATTTCAGCGTCCTGTATCAAGTCCAGTAGGGCTTCGGTGGAAGCGGACTTATCCGTCAGGTTAGTAACAATAACGAACTGTGAATCCTCCAACGTACGAGAGTACGCATACACTTGAGAGTCGTCCGCTAAAAGTAGTTCGTAGCTTCCGTACACAAGCGTCTCGTGCTCTTTGCGAAGGCGAATCATCGCTTTATAGTAATTTAAAATCGACGCTTCATCTGCAAGTTGTAGATCCACATTGATTTCTGTGTAGTTTGGATTTAACCCAATCCACGGTGCACCTGTCGAGAAGCCAGCGTTAGCTTCTTCGGACCATTGCATAGGTGTACGAGAATTGTCGCGGCTTGTCTGCCACAAATCTTGCATAATCGCTTCGTGTGTCTCTCCGTTTGCAATTCGCTCCCTGTACATGTTCTTTGCAGACACGTCATTATAGTCCTCAATCGTATCAAATTGCACATTCGTCATACCGATTTCTTGACCTTGATAGATGAAAGGTGTTCCTTGCATGAAGAAGTACATCGTTGCAAGCGACTTCGCACTTTGTGCCCAGTACTTATCATCGTTGCCCCAAGTCGATACGATACGAGCCTTGTCGTGGTTTTCAAGGAACAAGGCATTCCAGCCGTCTGCTGCTAATGCATCTTGCCAACGTGACAATACCTTTTTCAATTCCAGAATATTTAAGCCGTTGTCATCCCATAATCCGAGATGTTCGAACTGGAAGATCATATCGAACTTGCCGTCTTGCTCGTTCACCCATTCTGAGATTTGGTCACTGCTGACACCATTTGCTTCACCGACCGTCATGATGTCGTAGTTCGCAAACGTCTTGTCTCTTAGTTCCTCAAGGAATGACATGATACCGTCGACATTCATGTATTTCGACCACGCATGGATGTACTCTTTGCCTTCTTCTGCTGGCATATCGGAGAACGTCAAATCCTTCTTGATATGGCTGATCGCGTCTACACGGAAACCATCGATGCCCTTGTCGAGCCACCAGTTGACCATGTCATAAAGCGCATTCCGGACATCTTTATTTTCCCAGTTCAAATCCGGTTGCTTGCGAGAGAACAAATGTAAGTAGTATTGATCCGTTGTTTCATCATACTCCCACGCGGAACCGCCAAAGATACTTCCCCAGTTATTTGGTTCTTTGCCGTCTTTGCCATCTCGCCAGATGTACCAGTCGCGTTTGTCGCTATCTTTTGACTGACGAGACTCGATAAACCACTGGTGCTCATCTGATGAATGATTGATGACCAGATCAATGATCAATTTCATGCCACGCTTGTGCACTTCCGCGAGCAATAAATCAAAGTCTTCCATCGTCCCGAACTCATCCATAATGTCCTGATAATCACTGATATCATAGCCATTGTCATCATTTGGAGACTTGTACATCGGACAGATCCAAATAATATCGATTCCCAGGTCTTGAATATAATCTAAGCGTGAAATCAGACCTTGCAGGTCACCGATTCCATCGCCATTTGAATCTTGAAAGCTGCGCGGATACACTTGGTACGCGACCGCTTCTTTCCACCATGTTTTTTTCATAGGTTCCCCCACTTACTTCTCCCTTGGATTAAGAGATCGGCACGAGTTGCGGACAATCAACGTCGTGTCCACAAACTGATGAACGGCTTCTCTCTCAGGTTGTTTAATTCGATCTAGCAAGAGCTCAGTTGCTTTGATACCGAGTTCAAAAATGTGAATATCCACACTCGTGAGCGGCGGTTTGACGTGCTCGGATAGAGCATGGTTGTTGAAGCTGATAATGGAGACATCTTCAGGTACCCGAATCTCAAGCTCTTCTAAAAAGCGGATGATTTCGTACGCAACAGAATCATCATGAGCAACGAGTGCCGTCGGAGGGTTTTCCTGCGTCATCAAGTGACGAATCGCTTCTTTTCCTTCTTGTTCATATGCAAAATCATGAATAAAATACTGGTTTTGATACGTCAATTCGTGGTTTGCGAGGGCCGACTGATAACCTTCTAAACGGTCGCTGGAGACCACGAACTTCAAATCTCCACCGATAAAGGAGATGTTCTTGTGACCTAATTCCACAAGATAATTAACGACATCTTGGGCTATCTTCCGGTTGTCATTATCCACAAAATCAATCTGATTTTCATATTCATAAGGTCGACCCACAATCGTAAATGGGAAGTTCATTTCTCGGAGATAATTAAGCGTCTTATCATCTACACGAGAATACAGTAGAATGATGCCGTCTACTTTTTGTCCTTGAACCATAGCAACGACTTCTTGAAAGATTTCCTCTTCCGTCCCGCCGGTTGACAAATAAATTCCCAACTGACCAGCATGGGCCTTTGTGCAGATTCCCCGGATAACTTCGGGGAAGAAAGGGTTTTGAAAAGCGAGCGTTGCCGAATTGGCCATGACCACGCCAATGGTCTGCGTCGAACGTGCCGCCAAGTTGCGTGCTTGGAAGTTCGGATAATACTGGAGACGTTCCATCACTTCTCGTACTTTTTTTTTGGTCTTTACGCTGATTCTTGGGTGGTCCGTAATGACGCGAGACACTGTAGACGGAGAGACATTCGCTTCCCGCGCTACATCAATAATTGTGACAGCCACAGCAATCGCCCCCTTTCGTTAGATTGTTGGAATGGGCACAGCTGCGCCAATGCGAAGCTCTGTATCTTTATCAAAGAAATGCGCACGTTCCATATGGAAAATCAGTTCAATGTCTTGTCCACGCTCGATGGCATTCTGCGCATCTACACGTCCAATAAAGTCTTGTCCTTCGATATTTGCGTACAGAATTTGTTCTGCACCCGTCAGTTCCGCCACTTCAATATGGGCAGGCACACGGTGAGCATGCGTCACATCGTACGCACCATTTTCATCTGTTACGTGTTCCGGGCGAATTCCTAGAACGACTTCTTTTCCTTCATAGGGTTTCAAACGGTTCTGTTGATCTTCAGTTAATTGAATCGTGACGTTGCCAATCTTGAAGTCGCCATTGGTCACCGTACCGTTCAAGAAATTCATGGAAGGGGACCCGATAAATCCGCCGACAAACATATTGTCCGGTACATCGTAGACTTCTTTTGGGGTACCGACTTGTTGGATGACTCCATCTTTCATAATGACAATGCGTGTTGCCATCGTCATCGCTTCTGTTTGGTCGTGCGTCACATAAATCGTTGTGGTTTTTAAGCGGTTATGCAATTTGATGATTTCTGAACGCATTTGAACTCGCAGTTTGGAATCCAAGTTAGACAGCGGCTCATCCATCAAGAAAATCGATGCGTCACGAACAATCGCCCGGCCTAATGCCACTCGTTGGCGCTGTCCACCAGAAAGAGCCTTTGGTTTACGATCCAAGTACTGTTCCAGGCCTAAGATCTTTGCTGCTTCTTCCACGCGACGTTTGATTTCGTCTTTGGCTACTTTACGGATTTTCAGACCAAACGCCATGTTATCAAACACACTCATGTGCGGATAGAGGGCATAGTTCTGGAACACCATCGCAATGTCACGGTCTTTTGAAGCAATATCGTTCATGCGCTTGCCGTCAATCAAGAAGTCGCCTTCTGAAATGTCTTCCAGCCCTGCAATCATACGAAGTGTTGTCGATTTTCCACATCCGGAAGGTCCAACAAATACGATAAACTCACGGTCTTCGATCTCCAAATTAAAATCCGTGACAGCTTGCACTTTATTGTCATAGCGTTTGGTTACATTCTTTAAAGTAATGGTTGTCATACGTTACGTCCTTTCTCGCTGTCAGCCGCTACGTTACGCACGAGCATCGCTGCACCTAACATACCTGCTTCATTTCCGAATTGTGCTCTTGTTATCGTCAATGGCTTAAGAAGTAAAGGCTCTGTAGTTTTAATGAACTCGTCCCACCACGCGTCGCTTGAGTCGATGACGCCTCCGCCAACCACAACAACATCCATATCTAAAATAGCTTGAAGTGTGGAGATGGTGATTCCTAAGTCTTCCACAAAGCGGTGCCGGACAGCTTGTGCTTTCACATCGCCTTGAGCAGCCAATGGGAATAAGTCTCGAGGAGACACTACTTCCCCTTCCGCACTGCGGACATCGTGTTCTTTAATTAAGCGGTGCAATGCACTTCCGGATACGTATTGTTCACTGCATCCTTGTCGTCCACATCCGCATGGAAGTCCTTTTGGGTAAAGGATTAAGTGACCAATTTCTCCGCCACCTCCGTGCTTGCCATCAATAATCTCTCCGTCGAACACGAGACCTCCGCCAAGACCAGTCCCCACCGTAACAGCTACTACATTTTTGTAGCCCTGTCCCGCGCCAAGAACGGCTTCTGCAAGGGCTGCCACATTGGCATCATTATTGACTTCGACCGGGAGGCCCGTCGCGGCTTCAAGCCACTGTTTTACAGGTGTTCCTTCCCAGCCTTCCAGTTGCATTTCAAACACGATTTTTCCGGTGCCTGGTTCGACCATGCCCCGTGTCCCAATGCCGATTGCTACGATTGTTGGGTGCTTTTCCAGCGCATCCTTCACATGGCGTTCGAGGTAAGGGTAGAGCGGAATTTCTGTGGAAATCGTCCAGTCGGCATGCACATGTCCGTCTGTTGACACGACACCCATCCGAATCTTTGTTCCACCAATATCAATGCCTAATACATGTGTCATTGTAGGTCTCCTTCTGTAAATGACAAAATGAAGGCATCATATGGTGCCAGTTGAAACCCTTCGGTTGTCTCATTTACATGTGTATTTCCAATCAGTTGCGTATACGAATCATGCGGCATGTGCAACTCGTCCCTCGTAACCGTTCGTGTCGTTTTCGAGAAGTTGGCAACAATTAGCCATGTCTCCCCTTGGTAAAATCGTTTATAGGTAAACAGTTCTGAATCGTCAGCGAGCATTAATTCGAATGAGCCTTCTGTCAAAATGGCATGCTCTTTTCGCATCTGAATCAGTTTTTGATACGTATAGAAAATCGAATCCGGATTGGCAAGGCTCTCTTCCACATTAATTTTGGTGTGATTCGGATTCATCGCAAGCCACGGTGTGCCTGTAGTGAACCCGCCTTCTTTCGTCCACTGCATCGGTGTCCGGGCATTGTCACGGCCTTTTGTATAGATGCGCTGAAGAATAGACTCCGGAGACTCGCCCGAAGCGAGTCGTTCGTTATACATATTTTTCGTTTCAATATCTTGATACTGGTCGATCGAAGGAAGCTGGATATTGGTCATCCCCAGCTCCTCTCCTTGATAGATATAAGGCGTCCCTTTTAACCCGTGCAGCACAATCGCCAGCATCTTTGCGGAATGCTCACGGTATTCCTGATCATTCCCGAACCGTGACACCACGCGCGGCTGATCATGATTGTTCCAGTACAGCGAGTTCCATCCCTTGTCCAATAAGGCATGCTGCCACTTCGCTAAATTCTTTTTCAAGTCCGGAAGGGCGAGCGGCTTCACGTCCCACTTGCCCCCAGGACCCGAATCAAGATCCATGTGTTCAAAAGTAAATACCATATTTAACTCATCTCGCTCAGGGTCTGTATAAAGAAGAGCATCCTCTGTGGACGCCCCAGGCATCTCTCCGACAGTCAAAATGTCATAGTGACGCAGGACGTTGCGATTCATCTCCTGAAGGTAGGCATGGATTTCCGGTCCGTTCATAAAGTACGGGCTGCCGTCTCCATACGCCTCACCGTCGTCTTGCTTTCCGTCCGGAAGCTCCGGATGCTTTGAAATAAAGTTAATGACATCCATCCGGAAACCGCCGATGCCTTTCTCCAGCCAAAATGTCATCATGTCATAGATATCGTTTCGGAGTGGCTCATGCCGCCAGTTGAGGTCCGGTTGCTTCCTTGAGAACAAGTGCAGGTAGTGCCAATCGTCTTCCGCTCGCTCCCAGGCAGAACCAGAGAATACAGACCCCCAGTTGTTCGGGGGATTTCCTTGTTTCCATATGTAATAGTCTCGGTAAGGAGAGGTTGGGTCTTTTGATTGTGTGAACCAGGCATGCTCATCTGATGTATGGTTGACGACGAGGTCCATTACGATGCGAATGCCACGCTTTCGCGCTTCGTCTATCAGTTGTTCGAGGTCTTCCATTGTCCCAAACTCTTCATGAATGGCTTGGTAGTCTCGAATGTCATAGCCATTGTCGTCGTTTGGTGAATCGTACACTGGACTCAACCAGATAACGTCAATGCCCAGGTGTTTCAGGTAGTCGAGTTTCGAGAGAATCCCAGGAATGTCTCCGATGCCGTCACCGTTTGAATCCATGAAACTGCGCGGATAGATCTGATAGACGACGCTAGTTTTCCACCATGCGGTTTGTGTCACGTGGCATGCCTCCCCAGTTTTGCTTTCTCTCATTTTAATGCTTCAGCCGGCATTATGCAAGCGCTTGCACAAAATCTTTTACATCCTAATGTAAGCTTTGTTGGTAGCCCATACCCGTAGAAAGATGAGTAACTTTTGCAAGGCGTGGATTAGTAAAGAGCCCGCTGGTACGACTACAATTAAAAAAGAAGAAATAACAACAGAGGTGCGCCATGCAAGAAATGCGTGGCTCACCTCTGTTTTTTTCTCATTATTTTATATGACTAAACATCTGGAGCTTTCTTAAATCATCCATGCTCCCCGTCCGCCTTCACTAGCTTCCAGTTCCGCTTCGCAATTTGCTGGACAGGGTCCCAGACTCCGTTGTAGGGAGGTGCATAGCTGAGGTCAAGGTCGAGCATCTCGCCGAGGCACATTTTCTGAGAGATGGCGACAGCGAGCACATCAATGCGCTTATCGACACCGTCCCCACCAATAATCTGGGCCCCTAGCAAGCACTGAGTCTCTTTCTCCCAAATTAATTTGGTATAGAGCGACTCTTTTCCTGGATAGTACCCTGCGACATCGTGACCAACACGTGTATTCGTCACATAGTCAATACCCATCCTCTTTACTTCTTTTTCGGATAACCCTGTCTTTCCGAGGTCCAAATCAAAAAATTTGAGAATGGACGTGCCAAGGATACCTTTAAATGAATTGTTGAAGCCAATCATGTGAAGCCCTGCAATGCGACCTTGTTTGTTCGCCGTGGTTCCAAGTGGCACATAGTCCGGCGTTTCTTTTAACAAGTGATAGTGGCTTGCACAATCACCCGCTGCATAGATATCGCGAATGGACGTCTGCATATGTTTATTTACCACAATCGCACCGTTTTCTAGCTTCTCCACATTCTTAATAAACTGAGTCGACGGGCGAACTCCGATGGCCACAATAACGAGATCCGCTTCATACTCTCCCTTATTCGTATGAACCTTTCGGACGGTCTCATCCCCACTGAACGACACTACTTCTTCCTCTAAGTGAACATGTACATTTTTCCGTTCGGCTTCGCGCAAAATGAGTTCCGCCATATCTGGGTCAAAGATGTTTGCAAGCTGCGGACCTCGCTGGAATATACGCACTTCTTTATCCAGTTCGCGAAACGCTTCCGCGAGCTCTAGCCCTATGTAACCTCCACCGATAATGGACACATGCTTCACGTCTTTTTTCAGATGCGTCAGGATTCGTTCCGTGTCAGGAATGGTTTTGAGCGGATAAATACCTTTCAACTGTATTCCTTCCCAAGCTGGCCAGATGGGTGCCGCTCCCGTTGCCACTAACAGTTTGTCATACGCTACTTCGAAATTTTCAAGAGAGTGTAAAATCTGGCCCCGTACCACTTTCGCTTGCGTATCGACTTCCCTTACCTCATGGCCAGTTCGGGCATCGATTCCGTATTTGTCACGAAACTCTTCGACACTTCGGGCAATGACGTCAGATGATTTCTCAATTTCTCCACTGATGACGTAGGGGAGACCGCATTGTCCGTAACTATAAATATGGCCTTGTTCAAGCACGGTGATCTCGGGCTTTTCCGTATTGCGTACAATTTCCATTGCGGCACTCATACCTGCCGCATCACCTCCAATGATGACGTATCTCATTCTGTCCACTCTCCTTTTTAGCGTTATTCTCTTTCTACCCCAAAAGTTCCTGCAATATACTCACGCAAAAAATCCGCCTGACACGAAGTCAGGCGGATCGACGCTATTATTGTTTGTTATTCGCTTTCCCGCTTAGTTCACGTTCCCAGTAGCGATGTTTCGCTACAACATCTGCAAATGATCCTTCTAGAACATTTCCAATGACCCCTGCTTCACCTGTGAATCCGAGTTCGTCAAGAAGTGCTTTTCCTTCTCCTGCGGCCCCTAAAGGTTTCACATGGTCAAATGCTTCTTTCAAGAATGTCGATGCTTCTTTCTTATATACGTCGGAAGCATTCGGACTGCTCAGGGCGACAACCGCATCATATAGAACAGAATCTGCCGTTAAGAACTTGTGGTCGATTACTACTCCGCCATCTAGTTTCCCTTGACGCTCTGCCACTACTTCCACCGTCATGCCGGACGCTTCCAGTTGATCTTTCACCGCCTGAACTTGACCAGCATCTTGTGTAGAGACAAGTAGAGCTACTTTACGTGTATCTGGTTTCATCACTGTATTCAACTGACTAAGCGCTGGCGACTTTTTGTCATTGTAAGGTCCTTTGTCGCTAGGCACTGGTATACCAAGACTTTCCGCCACTGGACGCGCCAAGTCAATATGCACGTGACTAAACATTTCCACCACTTGCTCTCGAATACTCGGCTCTTTACATTTACCAAGCTCAAAACTCATGGCGTCAATCAAATGTTTCTTCTCAGGTTCAGACATACTGTTGAAGAACATCGTCGCTTGAGAGAAGTGATCTTTGAAACTCTCGCTGCGCGCACGGACTTTGTGTCCTTCTACTCTTTCTTGGTAGTGGCTGAATCCACCTTCCTCTTCCGGTGTGGTATGAGGTGTATTGCCAGCCAGCGAATTTTTATGGTAACTCACGCGTCCGACATTGATGGTGTGACGACCATACCCATCACGCTGATTATTATAAAATGGACATACAGGACGGTTGATCGGTAACTCATGGAAGTTGGGTCCTCCCAGACGAATCAACTGCGTATCTGTATACGAGAACAAGCGACCTTGTAAAAGTGGATCATTTGTAAAATCAATACCCGGTACGATATGCCCTGGATGGAACGCCACTTGCTCTGTCTCCGCAAAGAAGTTGTCCGGATTGCGGTTAAGGGTCAGTTTCCCGACCAATTTGACTGGTACCTCTTCTTCTGGCCATAGCTTTGTTGGATCAAGAATATCAAAATCAAACTTGAATTCATCATCTTCGCCAATGATTTGAAGACCGAGCTCCCACTCCGGAAAGTTTCCATCTTCAATGTTTTGCCACAGATCTTCACGATGGAAGTCTGGATTTTTTCCGTTGATCTTTTGAGCTTCATCCCAGACAACAGAGTGTGTTCCGAGCACAGGCTTCCAGTGAAATTTCACGAAGTGTGACTTTCCTTCTTTATTGATAAGGCGGAAAGTGTGTACACCAAACCCTTCCATCATACGATGGCTACGCGGAATCGCACGGTCCGACATCGCCCACATCACCATATGAGCTGATTCCTGATTGTTCGCAACAAAATCCCAAAACGTATCGTGGGCAGCTGAAGCTTGCGGCATTTCATTGTGTGGCTCAGGCTTCACCGCATGCACGAGATCCGGAAACTTGATGGCATCTTGAATAAAGAATACCGGAATATTGTTTGCGACCAGATCGTAGTTTCCTTCATCGGTATAAAACTTGGTTGAAAATCCTCGTGCATCACGGGCTAGGTCAGCTGACCCGCGCGATCCTGCTACCGTTGAGAAACGCACAAATACGGGTGTAATTTTAGATGTATCGTTTAGGAAGTCTGCTTTTGTATACTCTGCAAGAGATTCATAGAGTTGGAATTCCCCATGCGCCCCTTCTCCGCGGGCATGGACAATACGTTCTGGAATTCGTTCGTGGTCAAAGTGGGTCATTTTTTCTCTAAAGTGAAAGTCTTCGATAAGGGTTGGGCCACGTTCTCCAGCTTTAAGGGAGAATTCATCTTCGGCCATTTTGAGTCCTTGGTTGGTTGTGAGGGCCTTGTCTTTGTCATTGACACGGAACTGATCGAGTTGCTGTTGCTTCTTGTTTGGTTCATTATTGTTCAATGGGCTTCCTCCTTTTAAATAGGGACTTACCTGTTCATTACATTTTTCTCTTCCCTATTCACAAAGAAAAAAACCTATTCTATTTATTTTTGAATAGGTTTCCCAATGATACAGCTTATAAAATTACGCCATAATATGATAGCCACTATCGACATAAATAACTTCGCCTGTCACGCCACGACCCGTATCTCCTAGGAGAGCAACAGACATGTCCCCAACTTCTTGCTGTGTCACATTACGCTTTAAAGGCGCTTTGTCTTCAATCTGATGCAGAATTTCATTGAATGCCGGAACGCCTTTTGCAGCCAGTGTACGGATGGCACCTGCACTGATGGCATTGACGCGGATAGCGTCTCTTCCGATATCATTGGCAAGGTAGCGAACGGATGCTTCTAATGATGCTTTCGCCACACCCATGACATTGTAGCCATCGAGTACACGCTCTGCACCTAGGTAACTCATCGTGATGATAGAGCCGCCTTCTGTCATAAACGGTTTTGCTTCTCGAGCCGTTGCAATCAGCGAGTATGCACTCGTATCCTGCGCAAATGCAAATCCATCACGAGACGTCTGCAAGAAATTGTTGTGCAGATCTTCCGCATGAGCAAAGGCAATCGAATGCACGACGCCATGGATAACGTCAAACTTTTCCCCAATTTCAGTAAACGCTTGCTTGATGCTGGCGTCATTGTTCACGTCACATTGCACGACGGTTGCTTCACGGCCTTCTTTTTCAAGTACTTTCTGAATCTTTCCGAGAGAACGTTCTTTACGGTATGTAAAAATCACATTCGCTCCTACATCAAAAAGAGATTTTGCCACACCCCAAGCAATACTACGTTCATTGGCGACACCCATGACCACTACATTTTTTCCAGACAAATTAATTAAATCGCGCATATGGACCTCCATTGTTAACTGTTATTAGTACCTACTATTAATTTGAGTGTAGCACAAAAAAAAGAACCTGTCACCACGCGACAGGTCTTAGTGTACTGTGTTCTGTTTAGATAAAACGGACACTAAATCTGGCGCATAGTGAATGGCATCAAGCGGGTGGGTCTCTAAGTACTTTTCTATCCCTATGCCGCCCGCATAAAAGTTGATTTTCGGATAGGCTTTTGCGAACAAGTCGAGCTTCTCAAGTGTTTCCGGATGCTCAAGAAGAGGAACAGATGTCGACGCGGACAATAAGACAATCTTTGGACGTAGACGCTCAATCAGAGCCTCTATCGATCCCGGAGCTGGGGATGCACCAATCATAAACGACTTCCATCCACGTACCATAAATTGAAGCAACAAAATATGAAGAGGCACTTCATGCAGCTCCCCAGGGAGGCAGGCCCCTAAGACAAGTGGGGCGTCATCACGATACGGATAGTTCCTGCGAATCTGCACCAGAAAATCTCGGACGACCATACTCGACACTGCCTCTTGGTGCTCGTCCCACTGTTTCTTTTCCCAGCGTGTCCCTACTTCACGTAAAAACGGCAAAACGGCATTGTTCAAAAATTTATCCAGTCCGAGGTCCTGATGAGCTTGATGGAGAATCCGGTTGATTTCAAGTTCTTCGCAGTTTGCTCCGTTTTCAAGCAGTTGGAAAACATACTCATTCCATTCCTCAACATGTGGAAGCGGCGTCAACGCCTCGCTGGAGGTTCCAATTTCTCGCTCTTTAGCAATCAAAATCGCCGCTTGTTTAATTGAATAGCCTTCATCGGATAAGCGCTTCACACGAAGTAGTGTGGCAATATCGTGATCTTGATAAATACGGTACCCGTTATCCATCCGCTCAGGTACAATCAGCTGGTACCGTTCCTCCCACTTTCGAATGACTTGTTTTGAGAGTCCCGTTACATCAGCGACCTGCTGAATGTTGTAGTTGCCTTTCAACGTCCTCCCCCTTCCCTAGTTTATACAATACTTGTATCACTTCTTCACGAAAACATTATACAATAATTTGACGCTCAAAACAAACCGTCTGTATAATCATTGGAAAGGATGTGAGGGACAGATGAAAAAGGTAATGAGCATAGTGGGCATCGGTTTCAGTACCGGACTCCTTTTAAACTACTATTTTAAATTGATTGAGCGGATGACAGGTGACAAAGTATATACACTGCTTTTAAATGTCGACTACTTTCCTGTTTTAAAGAATTACGCCTTTCCGGAATGGATAGAAATCAGCTTTCACTTGATTGTCTCGCTAGTACTCACGGGTACTTATACATTTTTATGGACCAAATGGAAACGACCTTTTTTATGGACAGTGGTGACTTCGCTCGTAATTGGTCTTGTCATTTACCCGACCACAGGATTCTCAGGTCGTACCCCGGAAGTGACAGATGGAAGTGCTTTATTCTGGTGGCTAACGGGACACTTACTTTACGGATGGGCCCTCGCATGGCTTCTACAAAGATTCAACAAATCGTAAGGAGGAACACATATGTTTTTAGCTTGGAATGAAATAAAGAAAAATAAACTACGATTCGCGCTCGTTGTTGGCGTATTGTTTTTAGTTGCGTATCTGGTCTTTTTCCTCACAGGTCTTGCAAACGGACTAGCCAACTTAAATAGAGAAGCCGTCGATAAGTGGGACGGGGATGGCATTCTGCTGACAGAAGACTCCGACCAGAGCTTACCGCAATCCTTTATGACGGTACAGGAAGCGGATTCACTTGATGCGGAAACCGCTGTACTTGGTCAACTGAACACCATCGTCACAAGCGGTGACCTCAAACAAGGTGTTGCAATCTTTGGAATCCGAGAAGAAGAGTTCATTACCCCTGACGTGTCAGAAGGTGAGTTGTTCGCAACAGAAAATGAAGTGGTCGCTGCTGACTACTTACAAGAAGAAGGATTTGAAATTGGTGACACATTGACCCTCTCTTCTTCTGATGAAGAATTGACGATTGTTGGATTTACAGAAGACGCACGATTTAACGCGGCACCCGTGCTATATGCGACATTAGAAACGTTTCAGAAAGTACGCTTCGGGGAAGCTGCGGAACAGAATGCAGACCAAGTGAACGGCATCGTGATTCGCTCGGATGATTTGGCTGCCCTTGATGCTGGTAGTGACTTCGCCATTGTGGATACTGAAACATTCATAGAAAATCTTCCAGGTTATACAGAACAAAGTTTAACACTGAACTTCATGATTTATTTCTTATTTATCATCTCTGCAACGATTGTTGCGATTTTCTTATATGTCTTGACTGTACAGAAAATAAACATGTTCGGCGTAATGAAAGCACAAGGGATTTCAAACGGCTATCTAGCGCGCTCCGTCGTAGCTCAGACCTTCATACTCGCAGCTGTCGGTGTGACTCTTGGCTACGTCTTAACAATTGTTACGGGTCTATTCTTACCAAATGCCGTACCCGTCCAATTTGATTTAGTGGCGATGGCGATATACGGCGTCGTACTTATTGCCGTTGCGATTCTTGGTGCCATTTTCTCTGTCTGGACCATTGTAAAAATCGACCCATTAAAAGCGATAGGAGCGTGATGAATGTGGCTATTCTTGAACTGAAAGGTGCCAATAAAACATTTGGTAGCGGACGTACGAAAGTGGAAGCATTGAAAACAACAGACTTCTCAGCAGAAGCCGGGGAAATGATTGCGATCATAGGGCCTTCCGGGTCCGGAAAAAGTACGTTTTTAACTATTGCCGGAGGTCTTCAGACACCAACGGAGGGAGACGTAATTATTAATGGGACCTCACTTGCGAAGTTAAATGAAAAAAAGCTGTCTAAAGTACGTTTGAACGAAATTGGCTTTATTCTACAAGCGTCCAACTTGGTACCCTTCTTAACCGTCGACAACCAAATGAAATTACTGAAGAAAGTAAAAAAAGATACATTAGATGATCAAAAGCTTCAGGAGCTTTACAGTGACCTGGGTATTGAAGAATTGAAAAACAAATATCCTTCCGATCTGTCCGGAGGGGAGCGCCAACGTGTGGCGATTGCGAAAGCATTGTATACGAACCCTTCCATCCTCCTCGCGGATGAGCCGACTGCTTCACTCGATTCGGACCGTGCTTACGAAGTGATGGATTTATTGAAAAAAGAAACAAAGGCAAAGAAGACGACCACTCTTGTTGTCACCCACGACACGCGTCTCATCGACTACTGTGACCGTGTCTTCAAAATGACAGATGGCGTATTAAAAGAAGAATCCAAAGAACAAGCGGTTGCTGCCCATGACTAAACGTACTCTTGTCTGGTTCCGTCGAGACCTGCGTCTGCACGATCATCTGGCGCTTGCTAAAGCCCTTGAACAAGGACCCGTGGCCGCTATCTTTACCGTTTCAGATGACATGCGTAAGCGCGAGGCTTCCTGTTGGTGGTTGCACCACTCGTTGTTCTCTCTGCAGAAAGCCCTTCATGAACAAGGGGTCACTTTGTTGTTGTCAGATGAAAATCCTACGTCTGTCCTACCTAAACTCGTGAAGACTTATTTAATCAACCAGGTGGTTTGGAACGACAGCTATACAACGGATGAGCGTAAAGAAGAAGTGGCGCTAAAGAAGGTACTCGAAGAAGCTGGCATTTCGTATGAAGCTTGTTACGGTGACGTCTTGTTTCCTCAACATGAACTGACAAAAGACAACGGGGACCCCTACAGCATCTTTACGCCTTTTTATAAACGGTCGCAAAAAGAGACTGTAAAACGTCCAGTAGCTCTTCAGGAAGATTGGCAAAGCATTCAAGTAGACGCATTGAAATCGCTCGACGAGTTGAAGCTTCTCCCTGAGAGAGACTGGTACAAAAAGTTTGAAGCGTACTGGACACCTGGTGAACAGGCCGGTATCGAGCAGTTCAAACAATTTGCTGATGATGATATCGCTGATTACAAAAAGATGCGAGACTTTCCGGATGCAGACGGAACTTCTCGGATCTCTCCCTACTTGACCTGGGGAAATCTTAGTGTGCGAGCCGTCTATTATGCTGCCAGTCGACGGGAGCATGCGGAACCGTATCTTCGTCAACTGGTATGGCGAGAGTTTGCCCGTAGACAGCTGATGCAACACCCGACACTCGAGACAAAGCCGCTCCGAACCGAGTTCAACGAATTCCCTTGGCGCGATAGCCAAAGTGATTTCGACAAATGGAAACGTGGAGAGACCGGGTATCCCCTAGTCGATGCAGGCATGAAACAACTGTGGGAGACAGGTTGGATGCACAATCGTGTGCGAATGGTCGCCGCTTCCTTCCTAACAAAACACCTACTCTTACCATGGCAATGGGGAGCTGATTGGTTCAAAGAGACCCTTGTCGATTATGACGAAGCGAATAATGCAATGGGCTGGCAATGGGTGGCGGGAACAGGAATCGATTCCGCTCCTTACTTCCGGATATTTAACCCGGAAACCCAACTTGAGAAATTTGATTCGAATGGAGAATATGTCCACGAATTTACCAAGGACCAAGATGTCGCGCCAATCGTGGACCATAAAGAAGCTCGCGCTCGCGCATTAGCAGCTTACGAGCGTATTAAAAAATAAGAACAATTGTCTGTCCCTCGCGTACACACTACTCACATCTGCTATACTAAAGTAGTATCTGACATCTAGATAGGAGTGACGCAACGTGCAATTTCAACAAGCGAAGCGTATGGAACGCTTTCCAACATCTATTTTCGGTGAACTAAAAAAAGCCGCCGCCACGCGGATAGCAAATGGACTCCCTGTCTATAATTTGAGCTTAGGTAGTCCTGACCTGCCACCAGCTGATGCGGTGCGCAAAACCCTATCTGACAAAAGTGCCGGGGCCGCTTACTATGGCTATACACTGACAGGCACCGAGCGTTTCTATGAAGCGGTCGCTGGCTATTACAAAAACAGGATGGGTGTCACACTCGACCCTGCAAAAGAGATCGTCCAGACTATGGGTTCTCAAGAAGGACTGGTCCACCTCCCTCTCGCATTCTGTGATGAAGGCGACATCGTGATCACGACCAATCCGGCGTATGTTGCGTATGATGCTGGGATCCATTTAGCCTGTGCAGAACCATATTATTTATCTTTAGATGAAACTAACCGATTCTTACCCGATATTGCTAGTATTCCGGAAGATATCGCAGAGCGCGCCAAACTGATGATCTTGAATTTACCAGGAAATCCGGTGCCTGCTTTACCCGACGCCGCATTTTTTGAACAAGTTGTGGCGTTTGCGAAGAAATATAATGTCATCGTACTACACGATGCGGCTTACGCTGAATTCTATTTTGACAATAGTGGACCGAAAAGTTTTCTTGCCACGCCTGGTGCGATGGACGTAGGGATTGAAATCAACTCCTTATCGAAAACCTTCAGTCTTGCTGGTGCTCGCATTGCGTACATTGCCGGGAATGCAGAACTCGTTGGCATCATGAAAAGTTTAAAATCTCATCTCGATTACGGCATTTTTGAACCAATTCAAGAAGCAGCCATCACTGCCCTTTCTATGGCGGACGAGTTGACGGACGAGTTGCGAAAGGTGTTTTCTGAACGCCACCAAGTTCTCCGCCAAGGACTCGAGGACCTCGGCTGGAAAGTCGCTCCGTCAAACGGTGGCATGTTTATTTGGGCCGCGTACCCGTTCCCAATGAAAGACATGGAATTCGTGTTTCATGTGCTGCGCCACACAGGCGTCGTCATGGTACCTGGCTCTGTGTTTGGAACAGAAGGTGAAGGTTTTGCGCGCATTGCTCTTGTACAAGATACCGAACGATTAAAAGAAGCTCTTGAAGCTTTAAAAAATCTGCAGCCCATGGAAGTGGGATAAGGAGGATACCATGTACATTTATTTAACCGATGAACCACAAGTAAATTCCTTTACACTCGAAGGCGAAACGACACGTCACTTAGGCGAATACGAAACCTTACAAGAGCTCGCTGGACATAGCTATGAAGTCATCGATGCATCTGGTGAAATTGAGACACGAGGATTTTTTGTACTGAACAATATTCCTGTGACCGACGAAGGGCGTCCGGTCTTTGAACAACGCTTCATGAACCGCGCTCGTGCTATTGAGGACGAACCCGGATTTGTAGCCATTCGTGTCATGCGTCCGATGAACTCCGATACGTATGTCATCTTGACTCAGTGGGAAAAAGAAGAGAACTTCAAAGACTGGCAAACATCGCAAGCCTATTCCAAAGCCCATGCAAAACGCGGGACAGACGAAGGCATAGACAAACGCCCATCTATCTTCTCAAGACCTAGCTTTGTGACCACCTACGAAATCTCAAAATAACGACGAAAGCTCGTGACCCTCTCTTGGGCCACGAGCATCTTTTTATTCGTATTCTTTTTGAATATCTTTTGTGCTGCGTATGGTGTCAATCGGACGAACGAGCTTTTCAATCTGTTCGCGACGCCCTTCAAGTTTTGGCGGAAGCGCAAGCTTCTCACCCAGTGTCTCATACGGCTCATCATCCATAAATCCAGGGCCGTCTGTCGCAAACTCAAAGAGGAGCGGCGGCGCAATACGCGCATAGAGTGACTCAAAGTAGAACCGGTCGACGTACCCGGAAGACGGGATACCGATTTGATTCAACCGGTTGATCCAGAAGTTCAGGGCATCCGTATCTTCTACGCGGAACGCCACGTGGTGAACCGTTCCAAATCCTTGGCGTCCTGGTGGCAGAATCACATTCTTTTCGATGATGACGGCTGCCCCGTTGCCTCCTTCACCAACTTCCATCCACGTCAAGTCGCCTTTAGTTGCTACTTCGCGGAAGCCAAGTACTTTATCCAACATCTCTTTTAAGAAGTCCACGCGGTCATAGCGGATCACAATCGGTCCAAGACCTGTAATCGCAAATTCCACTGGAATCGGTCCGTTCTGCCAAGGCGTACCCGAAGCAACCCCTTTATTATTTTCATCGGAAATGAGCTGGTAGCGCTGGTCATCAAAGTCTGAGAACTTCACGACTTTGCGGCCAAAGAGCTCTTCAACCCCTTGATTTTTCACTTTCAAACGATCGAAACGTTTCACCCAATACTCAAGAGCTGCATCTGTCGGAACGCGGAACGACGTGCGGTAGATTTCATTGGTCCCGTGCGAACCTTTTTGAATGCCAGGAAAATCGAAGAATGTCATATCGGTCCCTGCACTTCCACGGTCGTCTGCGAAAAATAAATGATAGGTCTGGATATCATCTTGGTTGACCGTTTTCTTCACAAGACGCATACCTAATACATACGTGAAAAATTCATAGTTTTTTTCTGCACTGCTTGTGATTGCAGTGACATGGTGAATTCCTTTTAATTCGTTCATGTGTCGTGCCTCCTTTTGATCTTGTACTTTGAGTATAGCGGATTATTATCTCGAATTCAAGATATTTGTTTTGACACGGTCGGACCGACGGTACGTGGGACGGTCGTTCCTACTCGGCGACCCTCGGTCCGACCGTGTCGGCGTCCTACCCGCGGTCCTACTCGGCGACCCTGGGTCCGACCGTGTCGCCGTCCTACCCGCGTTCCTACTCGGTGACCCTGGGTCCGACCGTGTCGGCGTCCTACCCGCGTTCCTACTCGGCGACCCTGGGTCGGACCGTGTCGGTGTCCTACCCGCGTTCCTACTCGGTGACCCTGGGTCCGACCGTGTCGGCGTCCTACCCGCGTTCCTACCCGGCGACCCTGGGTCCGACCGTGTCGCCGTCACGGTCGTCACATCAAAAACCCGCCCTGCAGACGCAGGACGGGCAACTTTAGTTAGTCTTTTAAAATGGAATCGCGGGTATCTGTAAGGTATGTTAAGACTTTGTTGGTCGGGTCATATGATTCACCGTAAAACTCTTCGTCTTTATATGTGTGAATGTTTTCATATGTCCATTTCATCGCTTCGTAGACGTCTTTCTCGTCTCGAGGCTTTGGCGTCCAGTAAAGAATCTCGAGAACTGTGTTTTCGCCAGTTGCTAATGAACGACGGTTGTACCCGATTTGTGTGGCGTGGACAAAGCCTTCACGCTTGTAAAAGCGAAGACGCTTTTCCGTGTCTGTATCTTCATAATTAACGGGTTCCACTTCAAGTAAAATCGTTTTGCCTGTGTCTTTTAACTTTTGTAACAACTTGCGACCGAGCCCTTCTCCGCGTGCTTATGTTGAAACAAAAAGGTAGTCAACGAATATAAAATCTTCAAATTCCACATACATTAATACGTGGTTTGGTCCTTCGTCTTTACGATACACTTTATCTTTTTCTTTGAGCAATGTTTCCATATGCTCACGTGACTTCATTTCTTCTACTGGGAAATATTGATTTAACTTTGTATACCAATTCATGATTTATTAACTCCTTCGAATGATTCATTGCCGGGAGATTTTTGTTTTTTACCTAATGCAGTTGAGGAAAAATCAGGCTAGATAAAAAATCCTCACCATTAATACTTCCCCTATTTACGTTATACTTAAACATAAAAGGGGGATTTTTTGTGGAATTCATGTTTACGGACCATTTGAATAGGGAAATGAATGTACCCAAGTTTCCCCAGCGAATCGTTTCGATTTGTCCAGCCATTACTGAAACCTTGCATGCGTTAGGAGCAGGAAGTGCAGTTGTCGGTCGAACGAAATACTGCATTTTTCCGGAAAAAGAAGTCGAAAAAATTTCTGTCGTAGGTGGAACGAAGGATGCAGATCCGGAAAAGGTGCGTGCTCTCTCCCCCGACTTGATCTTAGCGGAAAAAGAAGAGAATACGAAAGAAAATGTGGAAACGCTTGAACAAATCGCCCCAGTAGCTGTACTAGAAGTTCAAACTGTGTCAGATTCCTACCGGCTCATTCGAGATGTAGGAAGATTGATTGGGCGTGTGGAAGCTGCTGAAGCATTGGTGAACGAAATTCAACAGGCTTGGAACGCATTGCCACAGGTAGTTGGGCAACGAGCTGTTTATATGATGTGGCGGAAGCCATATATGGTCGTTGGGGATACCACGTATATTCAGTCCGTAATGGATCACTTGGGAATAGAAAATACCGCGAAACATTTAGAAGGCCGTTACCCCGCTATCACTCCTGAACTGCTCAAAGAACTCGACCCTGATGTTGTGTTGTTAAGTAGTGAACCATTTCCTTTTTCAGAGAAACACCAACGGGAACTTGCCGAATTTCTACCAGATACGCCAAGCATTTTGGTAGAGGGTGAGATGTTTTGGTACGGCTCGAAGATGAAAGACGCGGCAGCTTATCTTTCAAAACTAGCTGTCCAAATGAAACAATTTGAATAGTTGACATTCTATTTCATACGCGATAAGATAAATGAAACTTTTTGTTCGGATTGGGTAGAAGATGCCGGAGAGCCGCCATCGCCCGTTAGACCGAGTGTGAGTTGAGTAGAGAAGAGCATGAGCAGAGCTGAGAAATCCTCGACAAAGATGAGTACACAGTGTGTGATGTATAGAGAGCCGGCGGTAGGTGCAAGCCGGTCATGACAGCTGATGGAATGGACTTTGGAGTGTCTCCTGAAAAGGGAGAACGGATCATCCCCGTTAACGGATGTGGAGAGAGTCGGTTGACTCTAAACCAGAGGTGGTACCGCGACCCGTCGCCCTCTGCAGGATTTTTCCTGTGGAGGGCTTTTTTTCATGCTCTGCTCCTGAATGAGAGGAGTTTATATATGTACATCCAACAATCCATCAATGGAGATTCGTTAACCCCGATATCGATTTTTCATCGCCTTCCGGGAAGCCACCATTTTTTATTAGAAAGTTCATTGAAACACGAAAAATCGGGGCGCTACTCTTTTATCGGTAGTGAACCCACTAAGAGTTACCGAGGAGAGAAAGGAAAACTGACAATCACCTCCCTGCAAACCGGCGAGAGACAAGAACTTTCTGGAGATGCGATGACCCTGTTAAAACAGCATTTACCTGCACCTCTCTCCCCTTCACCATTTCCGTTTTCCACTGGGGCGATTGGCTATGTCGGCTATGAAGTGCTCGGACATAACGAACCGACCGGAAAGACCTTAACAAAAGACCGAACGCTTCCAGACCTTTATTTTTTGTGGTACCCGACCATCGTCGTGTACGATCACCAGTCACATACCGTCACCGTTTTAAATAGTGAAGGAAATCAATCGGAAGTCGAGCGTGTAGTGAAGGCACTTCAAACGTATCCAGACACGGAACTTCCGGATGAGGCAGCTTCACTTAGCTTTACTTCTTCCGTGACCGAAGCCCATTTTCTCAAGCAAGTAGACCAGGTCAAGGAATGGATTCGACAAGGCGAAATTTTTCAATTGGTGCTTTCACAGAGATTGTCGGCCACCATTGATCAGAAGCCATTTGCGTATTACCGAAAGTTACGGCGAGTGAATCCTTCTCCGTACATGTTCTACATCGATTTTGACGATGCCGTTGTCTTAGGCGCTTCTCCGGAAAGCTTCATCCGTGTCGCAGATGGGAAGCTACAGACGAACCCCATTGCCGGCACACGTCCTCGAGGAAAGACCGACGCGGAAGATATTCAACACGCAGAGAGTCTCAAAAACGACCCAAAAGAACGGGCTGAACACGATATGCTCGTCGACTTGGCCCGCAACGATGTAGGCAAACTAAGCGTCCCCGGTACCGTCAAAGTGACAAAGTACCAAGATATCGAACGTTATCAGCATGTCATGCATTTGGTTTCAGAAGTCGAAGGCACGCTACGAGAAGACGTTCATCCTCTTGACGCGTTTACCGCTTGTTTACCAGCTGGTACGGTTTCTGGTGCACCTAAAATCCGTGCCATGCAACTGATTAACGAACTGGAGGATGTACAACGCGGAGTGTACGCTGGAGCTGTTGGGTACCTCAGTGCAGGGGGCAATTTAGATGCAGCACTTGCGATTCGCACGGCTGTCATCAGTGACGGCCTCATCGACATTCAAGCAGGAGCTGGTATCGTCTACGATTCTGTCCCGCTCAGTGAGTACCAAGAAACCTTGCACAAAGCAAAATCACTATTGGAGGTGTTCCAATGATTTTGATCATCGATCATTACGATTCGTTTACTTATAATCTTGCCCAGTACATCGCGGAACTCGGGGAGCATGTTGAAGTTATTCGCTACGACGCTATAACGGAACAACAGATTCGTGACATGCACCCGACAACCATCGTGTTGTCACCCGGTCCCGGGCATCCGAAAGACTATACCCATACGATTGAGTTGTTTCACGCCTTGCATGGGGACTACCCGTTTCTAGGTATTTGCTTAGGGCATCAACTAATGGGTCTGTATTTCGGCGGACAGATTATTCCGGCACCTGCAATTTTTCACGGAAAGACGTCGCAGTTACGGGATGCACAGACAGGACAAGATGCAGGACGCGTCATGCGCTATCATTCGCTGGCTGTGGATCCGGAGACCTTGCCGCCGCTATTAGAACCTGTGGCATTTGCTCAGGAAGACGGGGCATTGATGGAAATGAAACACCGCACCCTTCCGGTCTATGGCATGCAGTATCATCCTGAATCAATTGGTACGCCGGACGGACGCACAAGACTAGCAACGTTTTTACAAGGAGTGAGTTCAGTTGAGACAATTACTAGATGAGGTTCAGCAAGGCAAAACGCTGACACGAGATGAGATGAGACAGCTTATCGAGACCTTCTTTGAACCAAACACCTCTCAAACAGACATGAGAGATTTCCTACTTGCCCTTCATGCACGTGGAGAAACAGCAGAGGAATTAGCAGGAGCTGTGGACGCTTTGATGGCACGCGCCACCTCCTACCCTACTGTCTCCGTCCCGTTATTAGATACATGCGGAACTGGTGGCGACCAGTCGGGCACATTTAACGTCAGCACTACTTCTGCCTTTGTCTTAGCCGGGGCAGGCTTAACCGTTGCAAAACACGGCAACCGCAGCATTTCAAGCCGTTCCGGGAGTTCCGATGTATTGGCAGCTCTAGGGCTAACCCTTTCCCTTTCGCCGGAAGAGAGTGCGGAACAACTGACTTCTCAAGGCTTAGCGTTTCTGTTCGCACCGGACGTGCACCCAGCACTCAAGCAGTTGCAACCTCTGCGCAAAGCCATCGGTCAACCGACGCTCTTCAACTTGATTGGCCCACTTGCCAACCCGTACTCACTCGATTGTCAGTTGATCGGCGTATACCGGCAGGATATGCAACAAACGTTAGCGCAAGCTGCACACTTACTCGGAAGACGCCGTGCCATCATTGTCACAGGGCATGGTGAGCTAGACGAGGCATCTCTTGAAGGTGCCACTCACTACACATTGCTTCATGAAGGCAGTATCACCACGCACACTTTAGCTGTAGAAGAAACGGGGTTACCTACTTATACACGTCCCGACATTCTCGGCGGAGACGCAGAGACGAATGCCCGTATTTTAGAAGACGTGTTGGATGGTAAGCCTTCTGCGTATCTCGACACCACGCTGCTCAATGCCGGACTTGCGCTATTTGCTGCGGAACGAGTTCCTTCGGTGCACCACGGGATCGAGATAGCGAGACACAGCATTCAATCCGGAAGCGCTAAAGCGAAACTCACGAACTACCCAAAACTTGTGGAGGTGAGTCCATGACCATCTTGGATACGATTTTGACGACAAAACAACAAGAAGTGGATACGTTTCGAAAAGAGACTTTCCCTACACGGACTATCCCCCTTCGGACGAAACTCTCGGACCGATTACGGTCGTCTGACACGTTAGAAGTGATTGCCGAAATCAAGCGTGCGTCTCCATCGAAAGGGGTCATCCACCCTTCACTTGATGCGGTAGAACTTGCTAAACGCTATGAGAAGAGTGGTGCCGCTGCGATTTCTGTCCTGACCGACACGACGTATTTTAAAGGGTCCTTCGACGACTTGAAAGCGGTGGCCGAATCTGTTGAGGTTCCTGTCCTATGTAAGGAATTTATCATTGATACCGTTCAGATTGAAAAAGCGTATGCGCACGGTGCGTCCCTGATTCTTTTGATTGTGGCAGCACTAGAAGCCCAAACGCTTCATAAATTATTTACATTCGCTACAGACCTTGGACTTGAGGTCCTTGTAGAAGTTCATACCCCGGAAGAGCTTGCAACTGCACTTGAGTTAGGTGCTGAACTCATCGGGGTGAATAATCGCAACTTAAAAACTTTTGAAGTTTCCCTAGAAACTACACAAACGATTGCTGAACTGCTCCCTCGGGACCGTGGCATTTATTTAATCAGTGAGAGTGGCATCGTCTCTGCGCACGATGCCCTTCAAGCAAGTTCATTCGGTGCACACGGCCTTCTTGTTGGGGAGTCGCTTGTCCGCTCAAATTCGGTGGAAGAGGCACTGCCGAAACTGAAAGTAAGGAGGCATACAGATGACGCGCATTAAAATCTGTGGCTTAAAACAAGCCGAGCATGTTAAGGTGGCGGTCGATGCAGGCGCTGATGCCATTGGCTTTGTCTTTGCTGAAAGTTCTCGAAAAGTCACACCCAAACAAGCGCGTGAGCTTGCGCGTTTGATTCCCTCTTCCGTGAAGAAAGTCGGTGTCTTTGTGGACAGCCTTCCGGAAGACATCAATCGAATCGCCCGCGACGTACCGCTAGATTATGTTCAACTACATGGAGATGAACCGGATGAAATCTTGGAATCGATTGATGTTCCTGTCATCCGTGCCTATTCGATTCGTTCGTCTGAAGATGCGGCCAACGCATTCGCGAGCCCCGCTCCACTGATTTTGGTCGATGCGCCGGGTACTGCTTACCGGGGTGGGTCCGGACACACGTTCAACTGGAAAGAACTTGAACACTACCGCTTGACGCGACCATTCATTTTAGCAGGTGGATTGAATCCAGGAAATGTGGCAGCAGCTATACAGCAAGTGCGGCCAGTCATGGTCGATGTATCAAGTGGTGTCGAAACGGCTGGCACAAAGGATCCAGAAAAAATAACGGCATTTATTCGCGCCGTACGGGAGGCTACACGATGACACAACCCTATACATTACCAGATACACGCGGACGTTTTGGCCCTTATGGCGGTCAGTTCGTTCCGGAAACTTTGATGCATGCCCTGCACGAACTAGAAGTGGCCTACAAAAAGGCACAGCAAGATGAAGAGTTCCAACAAGAAGTTACTTATTATTTGGAGCAGTATGTCGGACGAGAAAACCCACTGTATTTTGCAGAGCGTCTGACGGATCATTATGGCAGTGCCAAGGTGTACTTGAAACGCGAAGACTTGAACCACACTGGCGCACACAAAATTAACAACACTGTCGGCCAGGCTCTTCTTGCTAAACGAATGGGCAAAAAGAAAGTCGTAGCGGAAACAGGAGCCGGTCAACACGGGGTGGCTACGGCTACGGTCAGTGCGTTATTCGGTCTCGAGTGCACCATCTTCATGGGCAAAGAGGATATTCGTCGCCAGCAACTCAACGTCTTCCGAATGGAACTGCTCGGAGCAAAAGTCGTCGAAGTGTCACAAGGCAGTGGCACGTTAAAAGATGCTGTCAATGAGGCACTTCGTTACTGGGTTACACATGTCGAAGACACCCATTACATTATGGGGTCTGTACTAGGTCCTCACCCTTTCCCTCAGATCGTTCGTGACTTCCAAGCGGTGATCGGTGCGGAAACACGCCGACAAAGTTTAGATGTGAACGGAAAACTTCCTTCTCACGTCATCGCTTGCATTGGCGGAGGAAGTAACGCGATGGGCATGTTCTACCCGTTCATTGAAGATACCGAAGTTGCGCTAATCGGTGTAGAAGCGGCTGGGCATGGCGTAGAAACCGGCAAGCACGCCGCGAGTCTAACAGGTGGAAAAGTCGGCGTCTTACATGGGGCTATGATGCACTTGTTACAAGACGAAGCGGGTCAGGTCCAAGAGGCCCATTCGATTTCAGCAGGTCTAGACTACCCCGGAATTGGACCGGAGCATAGCTATCTTCATGATACCGGTCGCGTCACCTATACATCTGTGACCGACCAACAAGCCTTAGAAGCCCTTCAACTACTCGCTCAAACAGAAGGCATCATTCCGGCACTTGAATCGGCGCATGCTGTTGCGCACCTTGAAATGTTGTTACCTACATTGACGCCAGAAGATACAGTGGTCATCTGCTTATCGGGACGTGGCGATAAAGACGTGCACACCATTCGAGAAGCCTTGGCGAAAAAGGAGGATGCGGAATGAGTCGATTACAACATCAGATCGAAGTACGCGTCTCACGTGGAGAAACGGCATTTATCCCCTACATCATGGCGGGAGACGGAGGGCTCTCAGCACTTCGAGAGCGTCTTCAGTTTCTGGAACAAGCTGGTGCGACGGCAGTGGAACTCGGTATCCCCTTTTCCGATCCGGTAGCAGATGGTCCGGTGATTCAAGAAGCTGGTCTTCGTGCCCTGGCTGCTGGAACGACGTTACGTGGCGTTCTTGAGGAAGTGGCATCGTTTAAAGAGGAACTGTCTATCCCTCTCGTGATCATGACGTATTACAACCCAGTTGTTCAGCTGGAACTTACGACATTTGCGCAGTTAGCCGAAGCAGCCGGAATCGCTGGCGTCATTGTGCCCGACGTGCCACTTGAAGAGTCAGAGGAATTGAAGGCTGCATTGAACGACGTCTCCATCGACCTGATTCAACTCGTTAGCTTGACAAGTCCCGCTGAACGGATCGGACGGATTGCGGAAGCGTCTCAAGGATTTGTCTATGCGGTCACCGTGAACGGGATTACGGGTACCCGGCAGTCCCTACCGGATGAGGTATTCACACACCTCAAGGCATTGAAAGCCGTGAGTCCGGTCCCTGTCATGGCAGGGTTTGGGGTATCGCTACCAGAACACATAGAGCAACTCGGCGCTGTGGTGGACGGCGTGATAGTCGGTAGTTACGTGGTGGACGCGTTCCAAAAAGGAGCAGAAGATACGATTTTGCCGTTGATTGGCCAAGCCCTTGCTAGAAAAGACCGCCTAGCGGTGAACAAATAGAAGGTGGTTTGGTGAGGAGATGAGATGGTGAGCGGACGTTCATTAGCCATGAATTCTAGTTTATTGGCCATGAAACTTGTTTTATTCGCCATGATTTCTGAATTTTTGACCATAATTTGTCTACCATTAACCACAAATGGAATTATGGAAACAAAATAACCGGCCCATACTACTCATCCCAACATCCAACTACCCAAGTTCTTACTAAAAACTCAACGCAAAAACCCGATTCTCCTTTAACGAAGAATCGGGTTTTTGGTTGTGTCTAGATATGCAGTCTAATCGGTTTTCAATGTGGTATATACCACGAGTCGATCTTCATAGAAGCGCCCTTCCGTGTTCCAATCGCCTGTACAGGTGATGAGATTGAGGTGGCTGCCATTGCTAAAACCGAAGATGGAGCGTACAGGTGAATCGTCCATTGGGTAAGTCTCCATACGCTGGACGACAAATGTCAGGTTTTTCCCGTCTAACGATTCCACATGCACTTCGTCACCTGGCTTTAGTTTGTTCAATTCATAAAAGACGGCGGGACCATCCGTCCAATCGACATGACCTGCGATGACGGCGTTTCCGGGTTCACCGGGTAGATAGCCTTGTTCGTACCAACCTGGCTCTTCCGCGACATCAGGTACCCCCATTTGCCCATTGTCGAGAAGCGGTGTGCGCTGGATTTTGGCGTCTACCTCAATAGCCGGTATACGGATCCGATCGGGCACAATTCCTTCCCGTTCATCTTTAATCAATTTGGATGCAGTTAATTGTGAGCCCGGAAGGCCAATGGATGCTTCCGATTTCACAACTGTCTCCTCTAGGTTGCTATCAGTTTGAGCCAATGTATTCGAATTTTCAGGTGTGGGTTCCTCAGTCGCCTGCTGACAACCTGCCAGCAAGGCACTGCTGAGGAGAAGAGTTCCTACAGTTCGCAGGAAAGTGTTCATGGCTTAGGCTTCGCTGTTTTTACGGCGACGAGCGACAAATGCTGTAGCACCAAGTGATGCTGCTAGCAAGCTTCCAAGCAAGAAGCCTTCTGCACCCATACCGTTTTCATCTGCTGTTCCACCCATACCTGTTTTCGGCATTCCATCTGGCATTGCTGACCCTTGGAAGTTTTCAGGGAATTGGTCGACAATTGCTCCAGAGATGGCTTCTGAAGGCATCAACATGTGCGCATATGCTTCACGTAAGTTGCTGTAAGCTCCTTCATAGTCACCTTCCACATACAAGTCAAACGCGGCTAGTAACTGATCTACGTGAGCTGTTAATCCCGCTTCCAAGTCTGCTGCTGGTAAACGGTCTTCCGTTGCTGCTGCTAAGAATGCGGCTTGTTCGACGATATATTCATCAAGCTCTGCCATTGCTTGCTCTTGACCAGCTGCATCATCATTTGCTGTTGCTACCACGTAGTCTACAAAGTAACCGATATGACTGTTCCAGATTTCTTTAAACTGTGCTCCACCTTCTTCACCGTAGACAGAAGCTACGGCTGCTGATAAGTCATCGGCATTCGCAAGTAGTGCTGCTGCGGATGCATCATAATCCGGGTCGCCATCGATACCATTTTGCATCGCCATCACAGCAAGTCCTGCATGCTCTGTGAAGATGCGATCAAGGTTCGCACGAAGATCAGCCGCTGGTGTGACAGCCATCGTGTTTTCAAATTGATCCGGGAATTGGTCTGTAATGGCTGTAGCTAGACCCGCTGCTACCATGACCATATGATCGATTGCTTCACGTTCATTCATATACGATGTTTCATAATCTCCAGCTACATAGCTGTCAAACGCCCAAACTAATTGGTCAACGTGCATTTTTAAACCTGCTTCTAGATCTGCTGCTTTTAGACGTCCTTCAGTTGCTGAATCTAGGAAAGCTGCTTGTTCTTTAATATATTCGCCTAAGTCTGCAACAGCTTGGTCTTTTCCTGCTTGGTCACCTGCTGCAGTAGCATTCGCATAATCTACGAAGTACCCAATATGGCTGCTCCAGATTTCTTTAAATTGAGCACCTGCCTCATCACCGTATACGGAAGAGACAGCAGCTGTTAAATCATCTGTGTTTCCATTTAGTGCACCCGCCAATGCTTCAAAATCTTCCGTTCCGTCTGCACCTTTTTTCAACGTTTCTACTGCTAAGAATGCGTGCTCTGTAAATAAGTGAGTTAGTGCAGAGCGAAGTTCTGATGCTGGTGATGATACCCCCATGTCGCCTGTTGCTGCGCCAGTTGCATGTGACGAATGATCCCCGTGGTCATCTGCTAAAGCGACAGCTGGTACTAACATACTCATTGATAAAGTTGCAGCTACAATAGTTTTTGTTTTCATTTTGTTATTCATGTGAATCTCTCCTTTTCGTTTGGTTTCGATTGTTTTTACATTAAGCTAACGGAGCGGGTCACAAGATGGATCACTTTTTTAAAAAATTATTTAAATCTTTTTAGAAAGGGCTTTGGTAGCTGGAGGTTCGTAAGTGGATTAGAGGTGAGAATTGGGTGGTGGTGAGTGGGGAGTTTCCATAACTCGAGTTGTGGTTAATGGAATGCCGATGATGGCTAATAAACTTCAAATCATGGCTAATAAATCAAGTTTCATGGCTAATAAATCAAGTTTCATGGCTAATAAATCAAGTCTCATGGCTAATGAACGATCGCTCACCCCTCTCAAACACCGGCTCATCCACTCCCCACTGCTTTTTCCAAACAAATAAGCCACGCATCGCTGCGTGGCTTCCTCAACTTGTCCTATTTATTCACTTTCTGGTGCGCTAATCGCGCTTGCCATCAATACATCTCCAAGAGGCGTTTCACTATCTTTGTTGGGTTCATGAGAAACGGCGATCTGGTCCCATGAGAACTCTTGTCCCACTGGTAACGTATAAACGACAGCTCCATCGGTTCCACTCGACGTGAACGTACCGGCACGGTCCGGGCCACTTTCATCTTCACTATCAATCAACCATACTTGGTATACTTCTTCATCGGCTAATTCCGGAAGCGAAGAGGCTTGAACAACTACTCGGATTTCGTCTCCGTGTCGAACAATTGAAGCCGTTCCTGTGGAATCTCCTTCAAGAGGCTGTAGATTCACAAGGGCTATCAATTGGTCTACCGTCTCGCTTTGCGTGTCGATAGCAGCTCTCTGATTCTGGACCGTCCACCCTAGAAAAGCATTTCCAACGAGGGAAATCACCAGCGCTGCAGCAACGAGTGGCATAAACCGCGTCGCATGCTGGCGTTTAGCAGGTTTCTTAAATGGAAGAACAGGTGACGATTGTGGTGCCTTTTCTATCGTTTCATCCAATACTTGTTCTGAAGGTACACTCACCTGTCTTCCTTCATCTAAAATTGAAGACAACACCCTTTCCTTCATCCCGACAGGCGGTTCCACACTTTCCGATACATACGGTAAATCTTCTGCAAGCATCTGCCATTCGGCCAGTTCTTGCTGACAATCCGCACAAGTTGTTAAATGATCTTCAAACGCTTTCTGTTCATCTTCTGTGAGTTGTCCATTAAAATAATCAATCGTTTGCTCACACATCAATCGTTCCATCTGCTAAATCCCCCCTTTCTGGTTCCAATCGTTTTCTGAGATGCTGCAAGGCCAACCTTATCCTCCCTTTTACCGTTCCAAGTGGGATGTTCAAGTCTTTGGAAATTCGGTCTTGTGAATAGCCATGAAAATAAAACAACTCAACGATTTTTCTCTGGTCTTCTTTTAAATAGGACAACGCCTCTCGAATTCGTTCGCTTTTTTCTTTCCATTCCGTGGCCTGTTCCGGCAGTTCACCCACCGTTTCAGTAGCCCGGTCTGTATCTTTTTCGAGCAATCCCACTTCTTGTTGCTTCGATACTTTGCGAAGGATATCTAAACAGCGATTGCGTGTCATCGTCAGCAACCAGGACGAAAATTTCCCTTTCGTTGCATCAAATGCTGCATGGTCTCGCCAAAGCTTTGAAAATACATCTTGTACCACATCTTCTGCGCGCTGGGCATCTTGCACCATACGATAAGCAAATGAATAAACAAGTCGCTCATACTTGTCATAAAGCATCTCGAGCGCTTCCGAATCTTTCGCCACAATCCGCGCATACAGTTCTTCATCTGTAAAAGACAATGAGTATCCCCTCCTCCACTCTCCGTTTTAAACATCATACAGAAAAGGTACAAGGGCTGTATATCAATAAGATAACGAAACATGTTTCAGTTTGGCTCACTTTTAGACAAATTCGACTGCCTAAATTTACTTCTGGTATGATGAAAAGAAATGGGGTGACACAATGATTTTCATGATTATTTGGATCCTGCTGATCGGCTATGCCGTATTTTTTGCGGCCGGACGAGGGAATACAAGTGATCCGGTCCTTTCCGAAGTGTTTCAAGCGAACTGGGCTGCTATCGACCCACTGGTGTTAACCGTATTTAACTCACTAGGTATTTTCCCGCTGGTTTTTCTTACCTTACTGCTACGCAATGACAGAATGCGCTGGCCTGCATGGCCGTTCTTACTCGTCTCGTTTGGACTCGGCGCGTTTTCCCTGTTGCCTTACTTTGCATTAGGCAATCGACCACCGGAACGAAAACTGCGCACGCCTGCATGGCTTTTGAACATCTTGCAATCCAAAACGTGGCTCGCCTTTTTAATCTTAGTGACGATTGCCAACTTGATCACATTACAAAACGGAATCTCCCTTGAAGCTTACATGGATGCGTTCAAGAAGTCTCACTTGGTCTCTGTCATGACGGTGGATTGGTTCATTTTATGGGGTCTCTCCATCTATGCGGTCTACCATTTCTATCCGGAAGCGCGCATGAAACCACTCGCTTTTCTGCCGATTCTTGGGCCACCTCTTGTGCTGTTGTTTAACCCACGCATGAAAGAAGTTTAACTTTTAGTCACTGGGGTACTTTAAGTGTAAACAATGCGTAAAGGAGTGAAGCGTAATGGATAACAATCGTCATGAAGAAAAGCACGTTGAAGTACATCGTGAAGAGAGGACAGACAGCGGTCTCGTTGGAGCAACGTTCATTAAATACGCAGCCTACATCATTATTTTCTTCGGTGTTCTTTGGTTCCTGATTTCATACGTATTCCCGATGTTTGGCTAAAAAATTGAGCCGGGTCACTTTATAGTGACTCGGCTTCTTGTCCGTCAGGTAAAGGTTTCACAAGAGCATACCGTTTCCATCGTTTGCTCTTCCAGCGGAACAGCATGATCAGTCCTCGCGTCCACTCATCAATGGCAATCGCCGCCCACACACCAGCAAGTCCCCAATCGAAGATAAATACAAAAACATACCCGAGTGGCAAACTGATTCCAATCATCGAAATCGCTCCCATGAGCACTGGAAAACGTGCATCACCAGCAGCTCTCAACGAGTTGATAATCACGATGTTTAGCGTACGACCGGTCTCTAAAAATAGGCCAAGGACCAGTACTTGGGCTGCTAACTTGAGTACTTCCGGATTATCCGTAAAGATGGCTATAATCGGTTCCCTGAAAAGGACAACAAGTACCACAGCGGATACTGTGAACGTCATGGCATAGCGTACACTTTTCCATAGCTGGATGTATGCTTCCTCCGAACGACCTGCACCAACAAAACGACCTACGATGATGGCTGTCCCCATACCAATTGCAATAGCGAACAAGTACGTGAACATTGAAATGTTATGCGCATATTGACGGGCAGCCAGTGATTCAGCCCCTAAATACGTAATATAGAACAAGAACACAATTTGAGCGGCTTGGTAGAGAATCTGCTCAAATGCGGCAGGAAGTCCAATTTTCAAGATTTTCCCTACATACTCTTTTGACCAATTGAAATAATCTCTCCACTTCACTCGCACTTCCATCACTTGATAGAAGAGCCAGAAAAAGACGAGCATTGCTAGGAAACGACTTCCGATTGAAGAGATAGCTGCTCCCTCCACGCCGAGTTCCGGAAACCCAAATTTACCGAAAATCAGTACATAGTTCCCAATGACGTGAATCACGTTCATTCCTAGAGAAACGTACATCGTCTGCTTCGTCCATCCGTGTACACGAATTACTGCCGAAAGAGAGTTGATGATCGCCTGTAAGAAGATTGCACCTCCCACAATGGATAGGTAACTTTGAGCGTAATCCAAGACATCACCTTGAAGGTTCATCGCCACCATCATTGCTTTGGCAAAAATCAAATAGATGATGCTCAAGACAATTCCAATAACCAGGTTCAAGGTAATTGATAGTGCAGCCACACGGGATGCTTCTTTAATTAACTTCGAACCTAAAAACTGAGCAACGACAATAGATGCACCTGCTGCAACGACCTCTAAAATTAAAATGGCAATATGAATGTATTGATTGGCAGCTCCCACCCCGGAAACGGCATCGTCCGACAGCGAACTTAACATGAACGTATCCACGATTCCCATGAGCATGAACAAAAAGACTTCTAAAAAGATGGGCCACGTTAGATGAAACAGGTTTAAATCACCGGTCTGCTTTGGCTTTTTCCACACAAAAACATCCTTCTTTCCTTAAATATTTCCTTATCATAGTAGACTTTCCCAAAAAGAAAAGAGTTAAAAAGGCGTACATGCAAAAAAAATAAACCCCAGACAGAAGTCTGAGGTTCCTATGTTCGTTACTCGTTTTCTATTAGTCTAAGATTTTAATCGTAACCGATTTACGGCCCCAGTTAAGAGCGTCTTGTTGATTGGGGATAAAGACATCAATCTTGTTTCCTTTGATTGCGCCGCCTGTATCTCCAGCGATGGCTTCACCATAGCCTTCTACCCATACACGTGAACCAAGTGGAATCACGTTTGGATCAACTGCGATAACTTTTTGGTTCGGGTTTGAACGTAAGTCAATTCCTGTTGCTGTTGTACCAGAACACCCTGTGCAATACGCTGTGTAAGCTGTTGCTTCTACTGTTAATGTACGTGCAGTAGCTGGTGCTGAAGCTTGTTGAGTAGATTTCGTAGATTGAGATGCTGCTGGTGCAGATGCTGTTGTCGAATTAGAAGCAGACGTTCCTGCTGATGTATTTACAGCTTGTGAACTTTCTACTGCTTTTGGTGCATTATATTCATTTCCTTCAACAAATACGACTTGTCCAGGAAGGATTAAGTCAGATGACAAACCGTTCCAGCCTTGAATATCTTGAACAGAAACATTATATGCTTTCGCAATGTTGTAAAGTGTATCGCCACTAACCACTGTGTACGACTTGAACTTTTCGAGTGTTAATTCTTGTTCTGGGAAAATCACTGAAGACTCTAAGTCGTTCCACTCTTGTAGATTTTCCACACTTACTTTGTTTTGTTGTGCAATGGACCACAATGTGTCCCCGCTTTTAACTGTATATGATTGTTCAGCTGCAGACGCATTAGCTGCGCCAATGAATAAACCTGTGATAGCGGTTAGTGCAACGATTTGCTTTTTCATAAATTGAAATTCCTCCTTTTCACTAACAGTACCAATCGTACCACCTCAACATTGCAGGATGATAACAGGACTATTGAAATAAACTATCAAATACAAAACAGGGACATAACGTCTATAACAATCAAAAAACAAATATGACAATGACATTACACAGGCGATTTCACATAACAAAACACAAAAAAATAGCCATTCACAAGGTGAATCCCTTGCAAATGGCTTATATTATCAGGAAGAAATTAAACTAACACTTACTTTTACATCGATACTCGCCGCACCTCCGCGATAGACTCCTTGAACAGGGCTTACGTCAGAATAGTCACGTCCTACACACATCCGGATGTGATTTTCTAACGCTTCTACGTTATTGGTTGGATCTAACCCGACCCATCCAATCCCTGGAACCATGACTTCTACCCATGCATGGCTTGCTGCATCGCCTACGAGTGCGGAATCTTCGCCCACATATAAGTACCCACTGACGTAACGTGCAGGAATTTGCTTGGTTCGTAAAATGCCGAGCATGACGTGCGCCATATCTTGACATACCCCTCCACTTAATTCAAACGACTCTGTCGCTTTCGTACTTACATCCGTTGCGTTTGGGTCATAGGAGAACACGTCATACACATACCGCATCACATCTATGGAATACTGAACGGGATTATTCATCAAGCCAATCGCTGCATCCACGCGGTCCATCTGTTCGGTATTCAAATACGTATACGCTGTATTTGCTAAGTAACCGGCATAGTGTTCCTGGAATAGATCTGAATGGAAAATGTCTTTCATCTCCGGGGAGTAGTCAATCTGATTAATGAATGGACTGCGCTGAATACTAACGATGGAGGTCGATTTGATTTCTAGATGTTGGTGACGTTCGGCAATAAAGAATGTCTCCACACTATTCCCCCAGATGTCTGTATGTGCTTTCGTGATGGTCATTGGGGAAATATCGGTGCGATAAGACAATAATCGCTGACACTCATCGGAACGTGGTTTCAGACGGATAGAATTCATACTTTGATCGACCACGGTCTCATAGTCAAAGACATTTGTATGTTCAATTTTATACTTCATAGCTGTCTTTCTCCTCATTTCTGGCGGAAGGGCTGGCTCTTGATGTTGAGAGAAAGTAGTGGTAACCGGTTCAATCAGGAAATACGTCCTCGAGAAGATCTGCCCGATCTGATTACACTTGTTTTGGAATTGATTTAAGAAGTCTATGGTTTGATTCGTATCTAAATCTTGAATCTTCATATCGTTAAATTCACGTCGTAAGGCATCCATCGCCTCGTAGAGCTCAACAGAATAACGGGCGACTTTCGCATTTTCAAGTGCATCAATTGCTTCCCTGACATGATCCATACAATACCGGATTGATCTCGGAAAATCTTCATTCGTTATTAAAAACGATAAAATTTTCGTCGCGTCCATCCGTGGTGGATTGGATTTCAAATACGCTTCATACCCATTTACCATGCGGAGAGCACTTGACCAATAATAATAGTCCGTTGTTTCATACACTTCTTCTCGACCTTTCGTCTGTTCACTGACGACATTCAAGATTCGTGCTGTTTTTTCTGCACGTTCCAGCCATTTTCCTATCTTCAACATATAATATGCCACATCACGCGACATGGCTGCTTCAATTATGCCTTGGGCCATATAAGAAGCCTGCTTCGTCTCATTGAAAAAGTCGCGCATTTTATGGATGGAGTACGGCTTTTCAGGCAAATTTTGCGAGGTCAAATAAAATTGGTTCCATGCTTCAAATAAATCATTCGGAATATAATCACGGGTGACACGTGCATTGTCACGGGCAATTCGAATGTTACATAGCGCAGAATTCAAGTTTCCTTTACCAAATGCTAGATAGGAAATCAGATCTTCGACACGTGTCTTTCCTTGTTGTTCAAGTTTTTTTAACTCATCTGACGTCGCACAAACTTCAAATAACACTTGATAATCGTCTTCTTGAAAAATGTCTTTATTCCCCGCTTCTAACATCTGCGTCAGATGGACGTGCATAATGCGGGAATGACTTTCGGATCGTTCTATGTTTCGCGCCATCCAGTAGAGGGCATCAGCTACGCGGCTCAGCATCGTGCGTTCCCCCATTCTTTAAAATCCATGTATCTTTTGCACCGCCACCCTGTGACGAGTTGACGACGAGTGAACCTTTTTTGAGTGCCACACGAGAAAGGCCACCCGGAAGCACATGCGTCTCTTTTCCGCGCATCACAAAAACCCGTAAATCAACATGACAAGGGTAGAACTCTTCTCCCTGATAGGATGGAGCCCGTGACAACTGAATCGTAGGCTGTGCAATGTACTGTTTCGGATTCCCTAAAATCTTTTCTTTGAAACTCTCAATCACGTCTTCATCCGCATGAGGTCCGATCAACATGTCGTAGCCTCCAGATTCACCTACATTCTTGATGACGAGTTTCCGGATATTCTCAAGCACCCAGTTGCGCGTCTCTTCTTCTTCTAGTCGATACGTCTGAACGTTTTCGATAATTGGCTCTTCGTCCAGGTAAAAACGGATCATATCAGGTACGTAGGAATACATCGCTTTATCATCTGCTACTCCGTTCCCTATTGCATTCAAGATGGCCACATTTCCTTTTTTATATACCTCGACAAGACCCCGTACTCCTAGCATCGAATCCGGACGAAATGCTTCTGGGTCTAGATAGTCATCATCAATTCTACGATAAATGATATCAATCCGCTGCAGTCCTCGAATCGTTTTCATAAAAACATAGTCGTCTTTAATGACAAGGTCCCGTCCTTCCACAAGATGGAGGCCCATCTGCTGGGCAAGAAACACGTGGTCATAGTAAGCCGCGTTATACATCCCCGGCGTCAACAGTACAGCTAGTGGATTGCCCACGCCTTCCGGTGCATGGTCGAGCATCGCTTCGTGGAGATACGTCAATTGGTGCTCCAACGTATGTACAGGTTCTTCCGCAAAAAATTCCGGATATACTTGACGCATCACGTAGCGGTTTTGATAAACATAGGACATTCCAGATGGATTCCGCAGATTGTCTTCAAGGACCTTATAATTCCCATGCTCATCCCGAATAAGGTCGATTCCCGCAAGGAAAATATGGTTATCAAGAGGTACACGAACACCTGCCGCCTGGTCTTTATAATAGTAGGCGTTGTTTTCCACAAGGTCTCTTGGCACAATCCCCGCTTCTAAGATTTTACCTTCATGGTAAATATCCTTTAAAAAACAGTTCAAGGCTTCGGTGCGTTGGGCCATCCCTTTTTCGATTTTCTTCCAATCTTCATCGGGTATAATAATCGGTACGAAGTCAAATGGCATCGTCCGCTCTGTTCCTACATTCTGGTGATAGACTGTGAAAGTGATGCCTTGTCTAAGAAATGACAGTTGGGCGAGCTCATGCTTCTCTCTCAACGTTTCTTCATTCGCTTCTTGTAGTTTCTGATAGAAGTTTTGATAATGCGGCTTAGGGGATTTATCTTTTTCAAGCATTTCGTCGAAAAACGGTGGAACTTCGTACTTGTCGAACATGTGCTGGCCTCCATTCATTTTAATTTTATGCTAATCACTAGTTCTCATACCCTCTTCTGAGTGAGTATAGACACATAGGTTTGGAAATTTTTTCTCTGCCGGTGTTACTTTGATTAGAAGTAGGGTACAGGAACAATACTGAAGAACAATGAAGGAGGAATTTATATGACTCAATCGTTTACAAATGAACCTTCGTCTTACTGGCTCGATGGTCCTCAAATTCCGGAATTTGCCCCTTTAAATGAATCGATTCGAACAGATATCGTTATTGTGGGAGGCGGTATCGTCGGCATTACAGCTGCGTATTTACTGCGAAATTCCGGTCGGCTTGTAACGGTTCTAGAAGGCGGCCGATTGCTTCACGGGACAACGGGTTATACAACTGCGAAACTTACTGCGCAACATGGATTAATTTACGACGAATTGATCTCCACGTTTTCAGAACAGCAAGCAGGGGATTACTACGAAGCCAATCGAAAAGCCATGGACTGGGTTAAACAGCTCGTCGATGAGCTTGGTATCGACTGCGGTTTAGAGACTCGTCCTGCCTACCTCTATTCAGAGTCGACAAAGGGTGAGGAGCAACTTGAAAAAGAGTATGAAGCGTATCAGAAACTAGGTATTCCAGGCGCAACGCTTACGACCGAAACCGACCTACCTTTCCCCATTCGGAAGGCGTTACGGCTCGATGACCAATTACAGTTCCATCCTGTATATTTATTGGCTACTCTTGTGAAAGAAGCAACTGATGCAGGCGTCAAATTTTATGAGAACTCCCGCGCGAAGACGGTTCACATGCCGAGTCAAGTTGAACTGGTGGATGGCCATAAAGTGGATGCCCAGCAAGTTCTCGTCACGAGTCACTTCCCGTTTAACGATTTTGAAGGACTGTACTTTTCTCGCATGCGTCCTGAACGCAGTTACGCGATGACTTTACGCGGGAATGTTCAGGAAGACCTCGGCATGTACATCAATGTAGAAAGTCCAACTCGTTCCATTCGTAGTGTGCTTGATGCATCGGGCGAACGACTCCTCCAAATCGGTGGCGAAGGACATGTCTCTGGTCGCCACGAAGAGAGCACGCGAAACAATTACGCAAAGCTCCGGGATTTTGCGGCAGAACACTTCGGCACAACAGAAGTGACCCACCACTGGTCCGCTCAAGATTTGGCCCCTCTTGACCATCTTCCATACATCGGACAAATGGTGACAGGCATGCCGAATGTCTTTGTCGCAACCGGATTCTCAAAGTGGGGAATGTCGAATGGAATTGCAGCCGCTCACATATTGCATGACCTGGCCCTTGACCGTTCCAATCCTTATGAAGAACTGTTCTCGCCAACACGCTCAAAATTGAAGCCAAAGGATGTCGGTAGCTTCATTAAAGACAATGCGGGTGTGGCGAAAGAATTGATTAAGGGGAAATTGACGGGAGCCGAGGCATCTCTTGACGAACTCGGTTTGGATGAAGGGAAAATCGTTCGTGTCGACGGTCAGAAGCTGGCAGCATATAAAGATGAGCAAGGGGCTGTGACGTTTGTAAAGCCCGCTTGTACACATATGGGCTGTGATGTCGCATTCAATCAAGCGGAACGCTCATGGGATTGCCCATGTCATGGTTCCCGCTTCAGTTACCGCGGTGACGTACTAGAAGGTCCAGCAACAGAACCACTCGAGCAAGTTCAGCCGAAACAGTCATAACATACAAAAACCTTAGCTTCCCGTTTATTGGGAAAGCTAAGGTTTTTTAGTTGCGACGGAAGCCTTCTTCTTTTAGATAGAGAATAGCCGCTTCTTGTGATTCAAAGCTATCTTCTAAGTTCAGGCCATGATAGATGTTCCATAAATCATCTTCGTTCACGAGCTTCAATTCGCCACCTTCACGGTTGCGCCACACTTGTTCGCCTGCTTCTTCAGATGCGTCTTCTTCTTTTGTCGACAGAAGCGCAATCGAGTAGCGAATCATTTCTTTGATGTCGTCTTCTGTCGCATCAAAGATATTGATCAGACCGCGTTCATCTGCCTCGTAGGGGCCACCTTCCCCAACAAAGATGAATCCGTTGCCGTTCGGGTGAAGTTGTTGCACGACAATCGTCTTGTCATACTGGCTGTCTTCAAAGTGGTAGTTCAGACGTTTCAGAGAGATCTGTTTTTTGGTGAGTTCAGGGAACGATTCGATGATCGCTTGTTTTTGTTCAAAGCTTAGCATACGTAGCCTCTTTCTGATGGGTATTGGTTATTGGTATTGAGTATAGCATAGATTGGGTAAGGTTTGGGTGGGTTGGTGGTGGATTTGGGTTGGTGAGCGGGCGTTCAGGGCGGGTGAGCGGGCGTTCATTAGCCATGAGTTTCGTTTTATTGGCCATGAGTTTCGTTTTATTGGCCATGAATCTCTTTTTATTAGCCATGATTCGTATTTTATTCTCCATGATTGGCATCCCATTAGTCACAAATGAAATTATAGAAACAAATCTCCTCGCACCTACCAACAAGATTGAAACCTGACTACACAAGCCCTTGCTAGAAAGATCTTCCCCACTTCAAAATTATCTTGCAATTCAAACAAATACTATCTACAATGAGAAAAAATACCATTAGAAAAGAGGCTGCCTATGACCTTTCATTTACCCTTCCTCATTTCCATCCTTCTTTTTGTCATACAGGCTCACCTCGGGTTAACGTATAGGCTACGTGCGACCGTTATGACAGCAATCGTATATACGTCAACCGTCTTTATTTTCTTTAACAACCACGACCTTGTATTTATCAATTATTTGTTCTTAATCATGTTCTGGGGTGTTGCCTTTGCCACGTTCCAGCAGCGGAATTCATGGAAGAAGGTTCAGGAAGTATAAGCTACCAAGGAGGAGTTTTTATAAAAGTGTTTTCACCAGAACCACAGAGAAACTCATTACAAATGTTTCTTGCGAGGGTTCCATCTACTCATGCGAGCTATCCTTTGCTGTTATCCATGAAGAGTAATCAATTAGCTGGTCGACACGGTGAAGAGAGGGTGCTCTCGTATTTACAGGAAGCTCTACATAATCAATCTGCATACGTCCTCCATGATTTCCACATGCGCATCCCCAACGCATATTCCATTCAAATCGACTTCGTCATCTTCACAAAATCCTATATTCTTCTACTTGAAGTAAAAAATATTAAAGGGCACATACGATTGCAACACGCTCCGCCCCAACTAGTCCGGACACTTGATGGGATAGTACAAGCCATGGATTGTCCCTTCACACAGATGACGCGAAATGTCATGCACTTCAAAAAGCTTCTTGGAAATCAATCTGTACCGGTATACACAGCTATCGTATGGGCAAACCGGTCGGCAGTGATTGACCCCCTTATGTTCGAAGCACCCCATCCTTTATTATTTGTAAAGCAGTTACCCGCATTCATTTCAAACCTTCCGAATGAAGAATCAGCGAATGTGTCGCTTCGCCCCTTGGTTAGACGAATCCAATCGAAAGCGACTCCGTTTTGGCAGACGAATATGTGTGAACGATATAGTGTATCCCCATTAGATTTACTTAACGGTATGCAATGCATGGCGTGTTACTCAATGGCTAAATTATTTGAAAAGACTTGGGTGTGCATGAATTGTAAATGTCGAGTAAATTCCATGTTACCAGAGAACATTTGTCTTTTGTTTCACTTTATGGGAGAAAATTTATCTATGCAAATGCTACAACAATTAATCCCGTCTCTTCGATCAAGAAATCTTCAAGATTTAATACAATCGAAACGATTACAAATCAGTGGAAATCGTCGTAATCGCTCTTATCATACAGTTACCCCTAAACAAGTAAAATGGATGGAGATAAACAATAAATAGTTGAGTTGATAAAAAGCTAATTGTTGAAAGATTCTATTGGAGGAGCTTATTACTTAAGTTCTTTCTAGTAAGATCTAAAACCAATTAGTTTTTTTCTATTAATAGATTTCCATAATTATAGTTTAGGCTAATGAAACGACCACGATGGCTAATAACTCTTTAATCATGGTCAATAACTTATGATTCATGGCCAATAAATCACGTTTCATGGCTAATGAACACCCGCTCACCACCCCCGAACACCCACTCACCACCCACAATCAACCTTCTCCCCACAAAAATACCCCAACCTCGAGAGGTTGGGGTACATTTTCGTTAGCTTTCTTTTAATGTCGTCTGCAGTTCTTTCTTCTTCCCATCAGACTCTGATGAATCTGCTGCTTTTTCAGCAAACAGGCCGTCTGAGATGCGGTCGAGGCTTGGGCGAATCGTGCCTTTGCCTGAGTAGTTCTCCAGCATCTCTTTCACGTCGATTCCTGATGATGCTTTGAGTGTCTCTTGTAAAGTCGACATTAAATTGGTTGCGTAAGACGTGACTTTATTAGCGCCACCGCCTTCGCCACCTCCTGTATCGACGACTGTAATCTTGTCGATGTTGCCAAGTGGAGCAGCAATTTGTTTCGCGTATTCTGGCATCATGCGGACAATCATATCGAGAACAGCCGCTTGTCCGTATTGCTCGAAGGCTTCCGCGATTTTGCGTTTCGCTTCTGCTTCCGCCAGACCTTTCAAGCGAATGATTTCGGCTTCCGTTTCCCCTTGTGCACGCTCAGAATCGGCTTTCGCCATCCCGTCGAGACGAACTTTTTCTGCGTCCGCTTTAGCACGTGCTTCAATCGAGTACTTTTCTGCATCTGCAGATGCCATTTGGCGCGCTTTGTCAGCCGCTGCATTTTGCTCGACTGCATAGCGGTCTGCGTCCGCTTTCTTCTTCACTTCTGAATCGTACTGCTTCTCACGACGCAGAATCTCTTTCTCTTCTAGTTCGATTTGCTTTTGACGCTCGATGATTTGCACTTGCATCTCTTGTTCGGTTACTTGCTGCTTGGCACGTGCAGATTCTAGCTCATAGGCTTGGTCGGCACGAGCTTTTGCGCTATCTTGTTCGCGGCGGTATTCAGCGACTTTTAATTGATTTTCTTTTTCCGCTTCCGCGATTTCTGTCGCACGTTCAAGCTCTGCACGCTGGGCATCTTTGGACGCTTCGGCACGCTTGATGCGTGTTTCTTTTTCCGCTTCCGCTGTCGCGATGTCGGCATCACGTTTCACCTGAGCAATACGTGGTTTCCCTAGAGACTCAAGGTACCCATTTTTATCACGCACGTCTTTGATTGTGAACGAAACGATGATTAGTCCCATTTTCGCAAGGTCATGGGATGCAACGCGCTGAACTTCTTGCGAGAACTTATCACGATTTTTGTAAATTTCTTCGACTGTCATCGAACCAAGGATGGAGCGTAAGTGACCTTCTAAAACTTCCTTCGCTTCGATCTCACGGTCTTCTTTTGATTTTCCAAGGAACTGCTCAGCTGCAGTTGCAATCTGTGGAATCGTTCCGCCAATCTTGATGATTGCCGTTCCGTCTGCCATAACAGGAACTCCCTGCTCTGTATATACTTCCGGAGTGGTAACTTCTAGTTTGCTTGAAAGTAAGCTCAGTGGCTCGGATTGTTGGAATACAGGAAGTACGAACGTACCTCCACCACGGATGATTTTGATGCGGTTGCCGCTCTCATCCGTATGTACATTTTTTGAACCTAAATAACTTCCTGTTACAATGAGTGCCTCGTCCGGACCTACTGTCTTGTACTTGGCAACATAAACTCCGATGACTGAAAGCAAGACAAACGCAACAATACCAATTACGATCCATTCCATTCCCATGTGTGTTTCCCCCTAAATTTTAATTGGTTCGTACTCTTTTACATAGAACGTACCATCTTCTACTTCCACCACTAACACGGTCTTGCCATAGTCGATGTCTTCATTCTCAAGTCCAGTCGCCCGCTTCGCTAGATTGCCATTGACGGTCTCGATTAAAATTTCGCCGTAGCCATCTGCAGGAATTGGGATGATCACTGTCGCTACCTGTCCAGCAAGCTGTTCATCCGTATACGCAAGCGATACTTCCGCAGACGCCATCGGAATCAAGACGAAGAAATAAATGAGCATATCTAAAATTCCGGCAATCAACAAACTGGCAATCAAAATGATCCAACTATTTAGATCCGTCAGCCACTCCAAGAAAAACCCGGTAGCGGACGTGAGTGTGACGAAGGCGAGCACGAGTGTCGGGTGGAGAAAAGGAATTCCTTCTCCGATGGCTTCCGTTACATCACCAAAAAATAAATATAAGAACGTTCCAGCTGCCATTAAGACGAGCACGAAGAAGTACACTTGCTCCATCGAATAGCCCAAAATCTCCATCCTACATCACCTGCCAATTTCCGTCATATTTAGTGGTCATCTAGTTATACGTTGCGAAATCTGGAAAGTTTCATCGTTTCTTAAAAAATTTCACTCTAGAGAATAGTCTGAATTTGAGATATACTTCTAGGGGTGTACAAAAACTTTTCAAGGAGGAATTTATGAAAACCCTTACACGTTTTTCGAATCGGTTAATGGAGCGTTATTTACCGGACCCATACATATTCGTTATTATTCTGACGCTCCTAGTCTTCTTACTTGGGATTGGTTTAACTGAATCAAGCCCTCTCGATATGGTTACATACTGGGGAGACGGCTTCTGGGGCTTACTGGCCTTCACGATGCAAATGGTCGTTGTTCTTTTAGCTGGTCACGTGCTCGCTTCTAGTCCACCGATCAAACGCCTACTAAGTAAGTTAGCCGGGACAGTCAAAACAGCAGGCGGCGCGATTATTTTGGTAACCGTTGTTGCCTTGATTGCGAACTGGATCAACTGGGGCTTCGGTCTCGTTATCGGTGCGTTATTTGCAAAGGAAATTGCTCGAAAAGTAACAACGGTTGATTACCGCTTGTTGATTGCCAGTGCCTATTCCGGATTTATCATTTGGCACGGAGGTCTTGCCGGGTCAATTCCGCTTTCGATCGCTACTGTCGACCATCCTTTCCAAGACATTATGGGTGTCGTCCCTACATCAGAAACTCTGTTTTCTACATATAATTTAGTCATCGTATTGGCTCTTTTGGTTACCGTCCCTATTCTCAACCGTTTAATGATGCCAAAACCAGAAGACACATTCACTGTTGATCCAAAACTTCTTGAAGATGAAGTCGTGGTTGAAAAACCAAGTACCATTACACCTGCTTCCCGTATGGAAGATAGCTATATCTTATCCATCTTGATTGGAGCCATTGGTATTGTCTATCTCGTATGGCATTTTTCAACACGTGGCTTTGATTTGAACTTAAATATTGTAAATACACTGTTCTTCATACTAGGCATTCTATTCCACGGCACACCGCGAAATTATTTAGCTGCCGTAGCGACTGCAGTGAAAACGACATCTGGCATTATCATTCAGTTCCCATTCTATGCAGGAATCATGGGAATGATGGTCACGTCCGGACTTGCCGGTGTCATGTCGCAAGCATTCGTGAGCATCTCCAATGAGTACACTTTCCATCTATTTACGTTTTATGCAGCAGGACTGGTCAACTTCTTCGTTCCATCCGGCGGAGGACAATGGGCGGTTCAAGCTCCTATTATGTTACAGGCCGCTTCAGAACTTGGCGTCAGCTACTCCAAAACGGCCATGGCCATCGCTTGGGGCGATGCATGGACAAACATGATTCAACCATTCTGGGCACTTCCAGCGCTTGCAATTGCTGGATTGAAAGCAAAAGACATAATGGGATATTGTGTATTCGTCTTAATTTTAAGTGGAATCGTCATCAGTATTGGTCTCTTTTTCTTCTAAACTTTACCCCCTTCTTTTTAGAGAAGGGGGATTCTTTTCGTCTCTATAACTATATTAATATAGTTTGAGAATAAGTAGAATCTTATTATTACGGCTTTATAAATTTTGTACATCCCGAATAAAAACTATAGTGACAAAGCAAAAATAGTGGTATTATGATGAAGTTTTCACATACTACGTCCAGGAGGGACACACATGTTTGATTCAAAAAACCAGATCCATTTTTCCATGCACTTTATGACATTGCGAAGAATGTTCAAAAAGCAGCACACTATACAGAGGACTTTAAAATAGTTACGGTTCAAGATTTGCAAGAACTTAGTCAACAGATGAAAGCCTACGAAACAGCAGGTGATAAATTGGTCCATGAACTGATTGGACGATTAAATCATGCTTTTATGACACCTATCGAACGTGAAGACATTCTAGCCCTCGCAGTCCGCATGGACGACGTGTTAGATGGCCTCGAGCATTTCACAGCTCATTTAGAAATTTATTCACTTATTGAAATCGATGAGTCCATGCGCACATTTGTGAACTTGATTGTTAAAGCAAGTGATGAGATGGTCAAAGCAATGGAGCTTCTTCAGAAGAAAAAACTTCTCGCTATGCGTGACCATTCCATTTTAATCAAAGATTTCGAACGCAAGTGCGACGAAATATTCCGTTCTTCTCTCAAACAATTGTTTGTAACAGAAACAAACCCAATCCGCATTATGCAGTTCAAAGATTTGTATGAAAAATTAGAAGAGATCGCAGACTATACACAAAATGTAGCCCATACTGTTGAGACGATCATCATGCGTAACGCATAGGAGACGACAATGGATATTTTATTAACCCTTACGATTTTAGTGGTCATTTTCGCCTTGGCGTTCGATTTTATCAACGGATTCCATGATACAGCTAACGCAATCGCAACATCCGTTTCCACACGTGCACTTAGCCCGCGGAAAGCGGTATTGCTCGCGGCTATTATGAACTTTGTTGGAGCCTTGACGTTTACGGGCGTGGCGAAGACGATTACGAAAGACATTGTCGATCCGTTTGCTTTATCCAATGGATCTGTCATCATTTTGGCGGCTCTTCTTGCAGCCATTACCTGGAACTTAATTACATGGTATTACGGTATTCCTTCTAGTTCGTCCCACGCACTCATCGGATCAATTGCAGGAGCTGCCATCTCGGCTGCTGGATTTGGAATTCTGAATTACGATGGGTTTCTCAAAATCTTGCAAGCCTTGTTGATATCTCCTTTTATCGCACTAGCGGTTGGATTTTTAATGATGAGTTTGTTTAAAATCCTATTTAAAAATGCCAGTCTCTATAAGACCAACCGTCGCTTCCGGATTTTCCAGATCGGTACAGCGGCTCTGCAAGCATTTACACATGGAACCAATGACGCACAAAAAGCTATGGGAATCATCACTATGGCGTTGATTGCAGCTAACTTACAAACCACTACGGACATTCCTTTGTGGGTGCGAATTGCTGCGGCCACTGCTATGGGACTTGGAACATCTGTAGGTGGATACAAAATTATTAAAACGGTCGGCGGAAAGATCATGAAGATTCGTCCGGTGAATGGCGCGGCAGCGGATTTATCGTCTGCCATGATTATTTTCGGGGCGACGACTGTCGCACTACCCGTTTCGACCACACACGTTATTTCCTCGGCCATTATGGGGGTAGGTTCAGCACAGCGTGTAAAAGGTGTAAAATGGGCGTAGCACGAAAAATCGTCATTACGTGGATTATCACATTGCCGATTTCGGCTGCTCTTGCCGCACTGTTCTATCAACTACTCAACCTATTCTTTTAATTCATGCGTGTGCTTCGATTGGCGAAGTACACGTTTTTTTCGACGGAATGGTACACTAAATACGTGAATTGAACTCGAAAGGATGGGAATCGATGGTACTTGAACTCATGAAATCACATGCGTCTGTTCGTCATTATGACGGGCAACCGCTGACACGCGAACAAGTGAGTGAGCTAATAGAAGCTGCACAAATGGCGGCAACCTCTCATTTTGTCCAAACCTACAGTGTGGTGTGGGTAACGGATGAAGAAAAGCGAGCGGCTCTTGGAGAACTGTCCAATAATCCGTTGCAAATGAAAACAGCTGGAGCTGTCCTGTTGATGTGTGCAGATTACCGGAGACTCACGCACGCATCTGACATGCACAACGAGCCGATCGTGTATGATTTAGCGGAAAACTTGATTGTCGCTGTCACAGATGTGGGGTTGATGGCTCAGAATCTTGCTCTTGCCGCAGAGTCCAAGGGGTACGGAATTTGTTACATAGGCGGCGTGCGGAGCAATATCGAGAAGATCAGTGAATTGGTCGGACTACCAAAAGGCGTCTTTCCGGTATACGGGTTGACGCTAGGGGTGCCGGTCGAGACAAACGAAGTGAAACCGCGTCTTCCAGTCGAGGCCATTCTTCATGAAAATACGTACGATGCGGAGAAGTATGCGGAATTGCTCCCTGCTTACGATGAGACGATTCACGTGTATTACGAGAAACGCAGCAGCAATCAAAAGAGCACGACCTGGACAAAACAGATGGCGGACTTCTTAAAAGCCCCGCGTCGCGAAGAAATCAGTGCCTATTTGAAGAAACAAGGGTTTGAAATGAAGTAAACAAAAAAAGCAGCCTGTATCGTCTTCGATGCAAGCTGCTTTTTTCACATGCGATAGCGAATGGTTTGCCACACAATACGGAATTGATCATCCAGAACAGATGCGGCAGCGACCATGGAGAAAAGATGGGTGAGCAGGTACACAATTCCCACCACACCAAGAAACCCAACAACGAAATAAAGGCCCATGGCTACGACATTTTTGACCATCCCGAAAAAATCCTCCATTAAGCTGTACATCTTCCCCCTCCTCACGCCTGATTCTTACTTACAAGTATAAACCTATAGTGTTTCTATACTATTTCAGTACGTTTAAGAGTTGATTTCGTTACATCATTTGACAAATTTCTTTTAATTTTTCGAATTTAACGCATACGCGCCTATGATACATTCATGGATTCTTCCCACGTCTTCCCCGCGTTGAAACCTTGACACTGCTTCGTTTGCGAGCTTTCCCCTTTGTGTCTCGGGTGGCGACTGTAGAAAGAATTCATACTCATTTGCAATGAGTGTCAGCGACCCGTTTGTTACATTTCCATTACTTTCCGGTTGCGGAATCTCCTAAAAAATGAAGGCGGGCATTCCTCAACCAATCTATGCTGAGCAATCAGCTACTAGAACAGCGCTTTTATTGTATCCCTTATCGACCTGCTATTTCGATAGTGCACACAACTGTTATGCACTAGCAACCGTTCTTTATAGACGCGGATCGACTGGATCTGACTCGATTGCCAAAACAGCAAGTACGCACTCATGAATGCGTTCAACAGATTCTTGATGAATCAACCTTCGAATCCCTTCCAGTCCAAGGGCATATTCATCAAGTGCCATTTGTTGTTTCTTTTTCAATGACCGTTTTTTCACATACGCCAGCACTTCCGGTTCTAAATAATTCATACCATAAATCAGACGTAAGTATTCGCGGCCTCTTACTTTCATCGCTGGTTGAACCACTCGGCCGTTTGCCCCCGTTACCGACCAATGTAGAGGTTTCACAACGAAACCTTCTCCACCAGCCTCTGTCAGTTCATGCCACCAGCGAATAGCTTCCTCTTTGCCCTCTTCCCCGAAAATCAATCGGTACTCAGTGGCAATGAACACATCACTCACATCGGCTAGCTTTTGACTTTGTTCCATATGCCAAGAATGTGGTTTTGAGGTAAGAAGTTCGTGTTGATGCGCAAGGACATGGAATACGGCAACTTGAATAGCGGTTTCGTTTTCCACAGACCAGACGTACGGTGCGTAGGCATCTTTGAAAGCATGTGCGTCTTCTAGACCTTTTTCAGCTTGCTCTCGCCAATCTGAGACATCGGTTGTCGCCTTTTCAGAGAGGGTGTTGACAATTTCCGAACGGTCTAAAATAGCTGCATGTGCCACATGTGCATACTCACTTGCGATTAATTCTCCCGCCTTCACATTCCAGGGAAGGATTTCTGCGTCGAGTAACAGCCATTCTGTATCAAACTCTTGGAAGTAACCTGCTTTCCTAACGGCTTCGTGAATGCGTTCATGCATGGCCCGCTTTCGCTCACCTTCAAAGAAGTCCCTTCCTGTACGGGATGTGATAACGACCGTATCTGAATAGCCGGTCCATTTGCGCGCGGCGTCTGTCGATTGAAAGAGCAGGATCACTGCGCGACTTCCCATATGTTTCTTCTCGACAATCAGCTCATGAATCCCTTGCTTCTCGAAATAGGCAATCGCTTCTTCCGGATGTTCCAAATAGTCATGACGATCTGACACTGGTGGTGGACTCATCGTTGGAGGCAGATAAACCAGTTGTTCCAACGGAAGTGTAGCGTGTGAAAAGTAATCGAGAGCTGTCTTCGTCTGTTGACTGTTAATTCGTATTGCTCCATCACTCGTCTTCGCGGTGAAGCCATTTAACCATTTTTGAATTGCAGGTGGCTTCAAACGTTTTTCAAACCATTCTTCTAATGGATTGATGACCGCCTGGGCATAGTCTTTTGCGTCAACTTGGACGAGTTCTTTTGAGGGCAAACGGAGTGCGGTTAACTCCCCCCCAAATACGGCCCCTTGATCGATGTTGATGGTGCGCTGAATCTCGACCGGAACCGGACGTGGGTCATGTCCCCAGACAACAAGGACAGGCAACGTATGTTCAATCGTCCAGTCCCCTCGTGTCGGCTTGCCATTCGGTTGCACACCTATGACCGGACCATAACGGCAAAAGTCGGCTACTTTTGCAGAGTGGCGACCAATAAATTCATCACGGATACCAGCGTGAACTGCAACGGCTAACGGGATACCTGCCTCCTCAATGATGTAATGAGAGGGTGCCTCCAGCAGCATTCGTTTCATACGATTTTTCAAATCACGAACGGCGTCTTTTCCGTGTGCACGCTCATATGCTTGAAACTCTTCTTCTACTTTTTCATCGCCGTGCGTGAGCGTGACTTTTCGTCCGTCAAGCCAGCGTGCAATCTTCCACCCATGATTCGAATCAATCATATAGGCAAGTCCTGCTTCAATATGTTTTTCAAAAAACAACATCGCATCGAGTGAGCGAGGACCACGGCTCATCACATCACCAAGTGATAAAATTTTTCGTCCTTCCGGATGACGATACAATCCGTCAGCTCCCCGTTCATAACCGAGTTTCATAAGGAGTTCAAGCCATTCATCCATACAACCATGAATATCGCCGATGATGTCTAGTCCTTGATCAATGGCCAATGTGTACGGAGAAGTTGCTCGTTTCACCTCTTCTATGCTGGTTTCAATTGTAAATAAGCTATCAAAATCTTCACGCTCAATCGTACGTAGTTCTCCCTTTAACTGGCGAACCTGGGTTTTAATGCGGCGCGACCCTCTCGCCTGATCACGTCTCTCATCCCTTATAAGTAATTGTTCTTCAGAGATGGAAAAAATGAGACCGACTAGCGGTAAGTGATACCGATGTGCGAGCTTGCGGTAGCGCTCCCGATCGACCGCTGCCAAATTCGTTGCGTCGATAATGGCTAGTTTTCCTAATTTCAGGCGGGCTTCCGTCAATGTTTCCATCAGATGAAAGGCTTGCTCAGAAATCTGTGCGTATTCTTCGCGTAAGTATGCTTGCTTTTGAGGGTTTTCGTGTGACCATGGCGTAAAACTAGTGCCGCTGACTTGAAGACGGCACGCATCGGAACTGATTATTTCATCTTGTGAGATGGTACGGTCCGCTACCCACTGTTTCAGAAGAGTAGATTTTCCACTGTTAGAGGGTCCGATACATAACACGATCCCTGCATACGGAAGTTGAATCGTCATGGGCGAGTCCACTCCTTTCGTGTAAAGATAGCTGCTTGTGTCGGTGACCCGAATTCCGGATGGTGCTCTCCGATGCCGTGAAATGTAATCGTGTAAATCTGGTGTAAGTTCATCTTCTCGCACCACTCTTGAAATTCTGCACGCGTCCATTCGAAACGGTGATCGGTATGTCGAGACGTCTCAAGCCCGTAGACGGCATTGTACTCACTGTTTGGAGTAGTAAGAATTAAATGTTTCGGGAAATAATCATGCAAAATCATGTTAAAAATAGTCGGAAGTCGCTCCTCTTCGATATGTTCAATGACTTCGCAGAGAACGATAGCTCCTTTATCTTTCCATTGGGCATCATAATAATACAGCGAGCCCCAAGCTGCTTCTGGAACAGAACAGCCATTTCGATTGGTCAGCGCTTCAAATCGTTTGTGCGCTTTTTTAAGTGCGCGTGCTGATGGTTCAACTGCCCAGATCTGTTCAATACCCGGCATAAATGCAAGACGTTCCGAAAGTTTCCCCCCTCCTGCACCAAAATCCACAACAGTTCGCGTTTTTTGCACATCGATTTGTTCAGCAATCCACTCATAGCGTGCGTCGTTTAAACGAGGTTGCGTATTTCCCCGCTCTTGTTTAGGAATGAATTGTTCAACCAATCCTGGAAACTTCACGTACTTCCGCACGATGTCTTCACGGAGCGGATGTTTGTCTAGCCACCCTTCCCCGTAACGTTTCAGTTTTTCAACTTGTTCGTTATCAAGGAAGTGATGCATCTCTGCATCTAAAATAGGCAGCAAAATCCAAAGATGACTAAGTAACATTTTCAAAGAAACCGTTCCTTCTAAGGTAAGAAGGAAAACAGATTTTCGTGCCGTCTCCTTTAGGACGGTTTCTTCTTTGGGAAGTTTGTAAGTGGCTGTGTAGCCTAAGGGTTCAAATAACCGAGTGACTTCTTCTAATGAATAGGCCGTCGCGACGGGTCCAACGGTGACGATTAGAGGGAACTTGTGGTCGACCCATTCCGCCCACTCATCCTTAACTTTGCCATTCAATGCCGTCCCTAGCGTGGTGCGTATTAAAGACAAAAATACGGTGCTCGTCACGATATTCCGGTCATGTATATAATGAGTGATATCTATTGGCCCATCTGCGGACTTTGTCCACGACATAGGATTTGTTTCCACATAAAGAAGTGCATCGATCTCTTCATCGGTCGCTGTCAGATAGGTAAAGCGAACGGCTTGGTCTTTTTCATGGCGTTCATGACGTCGCCCAGGGTTTTTGGCAAACAGGTGCGTGAGGACGTTCGCATGAGGTGCAGAAGAACGAATGCGCAATTGCATATGGCGGCGCCTCCTTTTTCTTTAAGTATATCCCATTTTATACAAAGAAACAGTCAGCACATGAAGTACTGACCGTCTTATTTATAGCCCACTTTTTAATGCATCTGCAATCGGGTGTTCACCATTCACGAGTTCAATTGCTTGTTTCGAAGTCGATGAATCATCTACAACATGCACAAGAGCGCGGGCGACGTCACCACGCGTGATGTCACCTGGTTTTGCGTCTTTTCCGGCTGCAAACTTGCCTGTTGGGGTGTTATTCGTTAATGCACCTGGACGTAAAATCGTCCAGTCGAGCGACGACTCCTCCACGTGATGATCTGCATAGTATTTCGCAACATAGTATGGTTTGATTTCATCGCTCCATGTTGAGCGGTCACCTGCACCAAACGCACTTAGCATAACGTAACGCTTTACGCCTGCTTTTTCAGCGGCTTCCACAGTTTTCACGGCACCGTCTAAATCAATCAATAAAGTCTTGTCAGGACCTGTGCTTCCGCCTGAACCTGCTGCGAAGATGACGGCCTCATAGCCTTTCATCGCCTCCGCGAGATCATCGACCGAACCTTCTAAGTCAGCGAGTACGCTGTGAATCCCTTTATCTTCAAAGTCTTTTTGTTGCTCCTCTTTTCGAACCATGGCCGTGACTTCATGAGACTCGTTCTTGTGTAGCGTGTTAACCAGTTCGTGTCCAACCTGTCCATTTGCTCCAACTACGAATACTTTCATGTGAAATCTCTCCTTGTGTGTTCGATTTCACAGCAATTTCTTAACAGCTCCAGCTTCTCTTTTTCGCTAGGTAGCTGACCGATTTTTCCATCGCCACGTAGGCTAACACTAGTAAAACAAGTGCCCCTAGGGGATGGCCGAGTTGTGGCCACTGGGTTTGAAGGCCTGTCCATACGGCTCCTAAACTTATGAAGTAAAGAAATAATAGAAGACTTCCCCAGACCAAACTGCGCGTACATTTCATGTGTTTCCCACCTTTGTCTTATAAGCTACCATAAACTTCAGGTAGAAACCAAGCTATGTGACTTCGGAAGGGTAATTGAGGAAGGAGGAGGAGGGAGGTCCATACGCATGGGTTACCCGGTCCATTAATAGTTCGTAACCGGTCCAATATAGCCGCTATGGAAAGAGTATCTATTATGAAGGTCCGTTTGCGGGATTTACCCGGTCTATTTCGACTTCTAGACAGTTCCATTACCACTACCTCCCCGGTCCATTCACACAAAAATCCTATTCAGCATGCAAAAACCGCTCTCCTGAACACAATCAGGAAGAGCGGTTTATTTTTGGTGAATAGAGATAGTTCCGGATTGGAAAGATAACGTGCAGCACCCGGAATACGATATACCCGACGATGACACCAATGGTATTTAAGAATAAATCATCCACGTCAAAACTTCCCACAGCCATAAACCACTGAGCGAGCTCTAGTCCAAGACTAAACAGGAACCCGTAAATGACTGTCAGCAGGAAATATGGTTTGTGACGGAACAATAACGGTAACATCAAACCAAATGGAATGAAGCCCACGACATTGCCTCCGAGATTCATCAACCGGACCGTCCAGGGGATGCGAGTGTCGTTCCAGTAAAGTCCGATTGTTTCAAACAGTGTAAAGTTATTGCGGGTCCAAATACTTGGCTGCTCTCGTTCAAAAATATTGTTTACAGCGCTTTCTGCATCCATTTCCTTCAACACGACCAATCGAATGACGATTGCTAAGTAAATGAGAAATGTCACCCAGAGCGCGCCTCGTGTCAGTTTTTTCATTCTATTTTCTCCTAAATTCATGCGTCAAGGTTCTATTCTACAACAGAATCTAGAAAGATACGAAAGATATCCTAACGAGCCATTGGGTCGTTAAGCGTTTTATACCCGTGAGATTCATAGAATTTCCGACCTCCCTCACTCGGCCAGACCATCGTGAATTCTGCACGCTGATCAGTGAGCCAGGCATTGGCATGCTCAATAAGCTCCCCGCCAATCCCCTTCCCCCGGAAGTCCGGTTTAGTATAAACATTGGTCATGTAGTAGAAAGGGTACGGCATACGTTCCGGACGGACAATCTTATCAATCTTTTGTAAGTAGATATGAGAAACGAGCTCTCCTTCCACTTCAGCTACCCAAATAGCCCATCGGTCGCTTCCGAATAAATCATCTGCCTGCGCTAGGAATGTTTGATGAAATTCTTGACGAGCCTCTTCTGAAGCATCGATATTATAATCTTCTGCCGTAAAGTCAAACCGCATATCTGCTAGTGCCGACGCATCAGCTAGATTCGCTAATCGGTAGATGACCTCCATTTACTTACCCTCCAGTAAGTCTGTCACAAGATAGATTTCACCGTTTGTCACATCACCTGCAAACAAAAGGTCGCGAAGGGCATCGGCAACAGTGCGTGGCGAGCGTAAGTCACCTTTTTCTTTCAGTTCTTTAAACCGACCCAAATCCGCAAATGCATCGGCAGAAGAACTGCGAATCGTTTCTTGCATGCCTGTGTCCATCACACCCGGATTATAAGCGATGACCCGGTGCGAACTCTGCGACTGCTCAAGCTCTAACCCTGCGACTTCGGTGTGCATATTGATGGCAGCTTTCGTGCTGTTGTAGACACTCCACCCGGAAATCGGACGGGACCCTGCCCCCGATGTAACATTGACAATCGTCAGTTGCACATCTGTACCGCGCGCATGTTGGAACAAACTGTTTGTCATCAGCATCGGTGCCATCACATTGACGCGGAAGGCAGTTTCCAAACGGTCCGGATCCAGATTTCCTACCCTTTCGATGGGGTCAATCACACTCGCATTGTGAATGACCGTCACACGTTTCGCTCCAATCTTTTCAATCTCTTGCCACACATGCTCTGTAGCTGTAAGCGGGACCCCTGACTTTGATAAATCATATAAAAGGGATGTGACTCCTGACTGAGTGGCAGATTCCGTTCGAGAAATCCCGATGACCGGAATTCCTTTTTCTACAAAACTTTCAACTAGACCTTCTCCCAATCCTTTTGAAGACCCCGTGATAACAACACAATCCATCATTTGACTCCCTCCAATGGTTTTTATATAAGAAACTGTTCGATTTGCTTCTTGAAACCCCAGTCTTTCGTGCATCTGTTGACTTTCCACATTATGTAGTTCGACCTCACTTCCGAATTCTGTACACCCGCGGCGGAAAGCCCATTGTTCTGCTACTTCCACCAATTTACGAGCAATGCCTTGGTTTCGCATCTGCTCGTCTACATATAAACCTTCTAAATAACCGACCGGAGATGAGGAAGAACCTTCTACATAATCACGCCGTAACTGAACTTGTGAAAATCCAATAGCTTCATCATCATTCCATGCGACAAAAAAGGCAGCATCCTTATCGCCTACAAATCCAACAAGTTCGTCTTGCCACTCACTCGGTGTTTGGCCAGGCCATAAACCGTTTAGTAAAGGTAAGAGTGTCTCGTATTGATCATCTTTGAGTTGTGTGATCATTTGTTGCCATCCCCTTCCGCATCCGGCACGTCATGGAGGCTGATTTCATTATTAAGCACCGTGATCATCACTTCATAATTGCCTTTCCGGTAAAATGTCGTTGGTCCTTGGTCACTTGTTTTCTCCCAACCGCGTTGCCAAATAATCATCTGATAATCTAGGGGTAATCCTTTATCCTGCTTCGCTTTGTCCCATGTATAAATGGTCAAGCCCTCTGTCTGCTCGATGCGTTCGGCAGATTTTGCAATCGGAAAGCCCGCGTGCGCATCCAATGAACGGTACTGGCTGTTTTGGTAGGCATAACTGACAACTACGACATTGGTAACAAGAAGCACGATAAAAGCGAGCCATTTCCATCGTTTCATGAGTGGTTCTCCTTTCGGTACCGATACGTTTCAAAGAAGGCGAGCGCGAGTAGAATAACTGTGATGCCAATATACAGCCAAAGTGTCCCCAGTTCTTGAAGTCGTTCGCGGTAAATAAAGATAAAAATCAGTGCGGCTATAGAGACGATATAATGAAAAATCATTAACATTAAACGCTTTTCTCGTGTTGATTTCATGTCTGACTTCCTGCTTTCAATTGTTTGATAATACGAGCCGGATTACCACCTACGACAACGTCACTCGGTACATCTTTGGTGACGACCGCTCCGGACGCGATGATGGCTCGATTTCCTATCGTAACGCCAGGTAGAATAAGAGCGCCTCCCCCAATCCATACATCGTCGCCGATTCTAACAGGAATGCCATACTCTCTCCCTGATGAGCGTTCAACAGAATCCAGCGGATGGGTAGCTGTATAGATGTGAACACCAGGCCCAAGCATGCACCGGTCTCCAAACCGGATTTCACACACGTCGAGAAACACACAGTCAAAATTAGCAAAGAATGCTTTTCCGGTTTGAATATTGTAGCCATAATCCACTCGGAGGGACGGTTCAATGACCGGGATATCCGTGGTTTCTCCTAATAGTTGTTGTAAGATCTCTTCACGACGTTTCGTTTCTTCAGGCAACGTCAGGTTATATGTATAAACTAGTTGGCGGGCTCGGGTCCTTTCCGCGACGAGTTCAGGATCTTGGGCAAGATACATTTCCCCTGCAAGCATAGATTCTTTTTCGGTCATTTTCTATCACACCCCTTTCTTCTATTATCGCGAATGTGACTTAAAAAGACAAAGAAGATAAAAAGCTGCACACATAGTTTAGATGTGTACAGCTTTCATAAACTTTAGTTTACTTCACGCACGACGGTGCCAAATTTTTGATCATGTGGATAGGCGCTCCCGTCTTTTCCTTCAAACCCTTTGCGGTCTTTTAGATAATCAAACGTACTTACCATATCGCGATAAACTGCTCGTTTCAGGACTTGCTCACAGCTTGGATTCTGTCCATCTTCTGTTTCTAATTTGAGACCCACTGCTTTGTAGCCTAGTGTTTGTCCATTGTTCTTCATTTGGATGGCCTCCATTCCCCACATGACAAATGTAGGCAACAACGTTGCGTAAACGGCTTCCGCTGAGCGATTTTTCTTAGTGACACTTTTAAGAGCCGTTTCAATTCCGATGGATACTGCTGTAGCAATCACCGTATCGATCAATATCGCTTTGGTACGTTTTTTACTAAGTTCTTTCATGCGAGCACTCCCTTTTTCTTTAAATATCCTTGGATTATAAGCCAAAAGATGGTCCCCGTCACAAGGCTTTGTATCATCCAGTAGAAGGTTGTGAATGTCGTTCGCTCGTCTCCTGGTTGGTACATGTACGTTAACACCATTCCGGAAATCCATTGTCCAAGTGCTATTGTGATAAACGCAAGTAAAACCATGCCAAGCCAAAATTTCATATTCCTCACCTCTTCATACGTACGAAAAAACGTTGAAAAAGTTTCAATCAATGAACCGAGCACGCACTTCCGGAGGCGGAATTTCACACGCATCCTTTTGACCAAACCATTTATAGCGGTTTCGAGCAATTACATGGTACCCTGCGTTACGCAACGATTTAGGAAGTATTCGACCTACACTCAACATCTTCCATGGACCGTCTAGATGACGGGCTACTTGAAATGCAGCATCTGATTCCAGATAGGCTTTTCCGTTTTCAATAAAGATAAAGCTGTCGATGTCAGATGGAATCTGATGCTGTCGTAACAACTGTTGACCTGTCTCACCTTGAAGGGAGGTGAAATGGATTGTACCCGCTGTATTGTGCTTCCAAATAAATTTCACGCTGGCATCACAGAAGTTACAAAGCCCGTCGTATAGCACGAGTGATGGTTCCATATGATTTGCCTCCTCCCACTAGAGCTATCACTTAAAGTATAGCACTAAACCCTTTGTCGAGGGTTCTGTTATTCACCGTATTGTTTCACATGGCTGCGCTGATTGCGGAACGACATCGTTCCCACAATGATGACTAAAATGCCGACCACGACTAAGAGCGCTGTCCAAATCGAGAAGCCGCTCCCTTTCGGTTCTGCATAATTCGCTAGTACGAACACACCTGGTTCTTTTTCCACTGCGATGGTTTCACGTCGATCGATTCCTTGGACTTCATAATAAAACGTTCCGACAGGAAAGACATTGGATGCCCCGTTTTCAATCTCTGTAGACATTGTCGTCACCTCGCCAATGGCCGTGCCAACGTCTTCCGGTAAAATTTCCTGAGTTGTCACTTCATATACTTTCCCCTCATGCACTACAAACTCATAGGCTGCATACGCAGGCGTTGCAAAAAGAAGCGTTAACAAGACTATACTATGTACTATTCTCATGCTGTTAGATGTCCTCACTTACTCATAATATTTTTCCCGTACAAACAAATCACTGATTTTCCAGACCGTTATCTGAGCAAAGATGACACAAAAAAACATGACTCCGATGCTCATCAGCAACACACCCGCACCAGATAATGCAGGCAGGAATTCATTCCAAAGCCACTCCGCTGTCTGGTAATACAGATAGATAAAAGCAATCCATAGCAAAAACCGAACCAAGGAAAACATGTCGCTCACCCCTTTGAACTTCATAGCTACTCCATAAGTTCTCCATGGCTCCGACAAAATCCTCTAATTTCTTTTCAAATTTTCTTCGATGAAGCTAAAAATTTGCTCTTCGTTGTCAAGATTTGCGTTACATACGGCAGGGTCTTCACAAATGTAGTGACTATAGGAGGTAAATGCGTCTTCGGCCTTCCCTTTTACAGTGGCCGTAAACAGGTTGACGAGTGTATGATGACGGCAGATACGGCAGATACCTTTGACCGTATCTGACTGGGTCACTCCTTGAAGCGTCTTCCAGTCTTCGTCCTGCCGCGTCACAAAGTATTGCCGATGCGTCCCAGAATCCTTCCATGATAAATACGTCACTGATTTCCAATCATATGCATCAAGTTTTGGTAAGCGCAGTCGCTTCTCTTTCTTAAAGAGTTTCTTGACGACCTCTGCTTGCGGATAGGTAAACGGAATGACATAGGCTTTTAACGCATGTAAAAACAAGTCTGCATGGGTACGATCTTCTACCTCTAAAAGTTGCCTAATGATTTGCTCCGTTTCCGGACGGTCAGGCAGCTGGGCAGCCAGCTCGGTCTCAATTAACCCTTTTACTGCCGCAATCACGTCTTTATCTTTAGAAGCCGTACGTGCATTTAATAATTTTGTGACTTGTGTAGTGATGAATCGTTCGTTGGCTACTGATAAAAACTCCATCTAATTCGCCCCTTTCTCGTTCTATCGTATCATGCACCACCACACAAAAAAAGTTCCTACACATAGGCAGGAACAGGCCTATCATTGAGAGGTAGAGTGAATAGTGGCCGCTATCTATATGTATACCAGAGATATCGACCTTCTTCAGGAAGCGTCACATATGTGCTTTCTTCTAAAGATGTGTCTGTTGCGATGCCTGCACCGAGATGGTCGAGCTGAACACCTGCATTCACTCTTACATCTGACACGTTGATGATTTCTACCATCTTCCAGTTTGGTGAAATCCTTTCTATAACGGCCACATGATAGGTGGATTGCATTTCGTTAGGCTCGACGAGAACAGCAACTGCCCGTCGGTTTCCAACTGATTCGAGGTGGATCATTTCATTGTCTGGTGAAAGTACCGCTTCTTCTAAAAGACCGGGTAGCGAGTCTCGAACGGTTTCTTCGAATGGATTCGTGCATCCAAACAGCACAAGGAAGAGCATGCATAGCATAAGTATTTTTTTCATCCTCCGACCCCTTTTTACATCATATTACCATTTTTATAAACAAAAGGTTTCGTTTTGAAAGAATATTTTGTAAACTGAATTAAAGGGAGGAAAGTTGATGTGATTTTTTGGTTACCAATTTTTTTATTGCTGTTCTTCTTAACTGTGCAAGCAACATTCGCAGAAATGGGTGTTGTCCGTTATTCTCTTCTAGCTATCAGTACACATACTATCATTGTTTTCGTCTTCTTCACGGACCACCCACTTACTTGGTTCATCTATATCTTGACTATCCAAATGTGGGCTTTGTTCGTAGTCACCCTTTATCGTCGCAACAAATGGCGTGAAGGCAAATTGATTTAAAAAATCCCTCCTAGCTAATACTGATGCTAGAAGGGATATTTTTATTGCTCGTATAACTCCGTAAGGGCATTGCTGAACTCCGGTTTCACTTTCACTGTATCTCGTACACTCTGCACTTGCTGAATGGCATCCTCTACGGTCGAAGCTCGACCCATTTCAAGTAGAACGGCAGCAGCAATGGTTCCCGTCCGGCCACTTCCTCCTTGGCAGTGGAAGAACACTGACTTTCCTTCATCAAAATCGGAAACAATCTGCTGAGCGACTTGCTTTATTGAATCCGCTTGTCCACCTTCGTCTTCTTTTAATGGTAACGACACACTTTGCGGGGTCGACAGTTCGCCTTTTTCCGCTGCTTCCGCACGTAAATCATAAATCACATCCACATGTTCTTTCTCAGCTACTTCTCCTGCTGCAGCCGCCCCACCAATATAGACCTTACCTGGGATTAATTCATTATAAGAACTCATCGTATCATCCTCCCTTTTTCTCTTATCTTCACTATACCCGATTCGGTTTTTTGTACGCTATGCTAAACTTCTAATCGTTGGTTTCATTACGCTTTTCATTGTGATTTATGTGATCGAAACACCTAAATAGCCAATATAAATAGCCGACTTCCTCTTGACTAGGAAACCGGCTTTTTTTATGCATTCTTTATTTGCATTCGGTTGATTTGCCAAACAACGAGTGCGATAACCACACAAATGATGGCTATGTATAAAAAGATTTCTTTGGACATTAGGATATACGGAATTAAAAGATGAACCTCCCTCACGTCTTACTTACATAAATAGAATCATCATCCCGATGGCTATTCCCACAATCCAGTACGCAAAAGTGATGACAAATGCTTTTCCACCGGAAGTACCACCTACTTGCATTAACACTTCCGGACGATCCCCGATTTCTTGAACTTTTTGTTTTGTGAATTCAAAATACATCTTATTCCCTTGAATGCCCACGTATTTTGCTGATGAACTGGCGGGAAATGCTTCTACGCATCCAGTGAAGTTAAATACCACCCAACTCGACGCTTTAGAGACACTGAGAAAGGAAATCTATGCGCTTCAAAATGAGATTGAGTTTGCCAAATCTTTAAAAGCTGAAATGAATGAAGATATCCAACCCGAAGATTACATGCTCGACTATTTTGAAACGCTCGACTCCCACACACACTGGCGGTATCTAGAGGCAAATGAGTTTAATGTTACTGACTAACGCCACCGTTCCACAGCTTCCGAAAGGGTATCCAGTCGAACAGAGCCCTTTTGCATTGGAGGCGGACACTGCTGATTGTACGTATAAATCTTATCGTTGATGGACTTTAAACGAAGGTCCGCATCTCGCTTTTTGCCATTTTGTAGGTCTTGATCAAGTGCAATCAGGGCATCTCGAATCTGGTGTTGGAGATCCAGCCAATAGGGTTTGTAACCTGAGTCTTTTGCTAAACGTTGAAAATGCTGAAAGACATCGCCTTTTAAATACTCCTCTGACAAAGGTTTCCCCGCACCTGGCAGGTTATCCATGCCACCTGTTTTCGTATATTCCTTCAAAATCTCGCCAATCAAATCTGAGTAATGCGGTTGATCATCCTTCACTTCTTCCGCCTCCTTTTTCTTCTCTTTAGTTATTTCTATGCGAAAGTCTTCATTCCTACCGCTAAATGTGACAGATGAGGAAACAATCTTGGTGTTGTAAGGATAAGCGGTCATTCAACTTACAGAAAAGCGATTTTTCGTGACAGAACAGTAAATTGTTGTGACAACACGGGATTTTCATCCACCTAAAAAAGCGTAGCAATTATTAAACCCCAGGTCTTGAATCACAAGCCAAGTTTACTTGGTTTGCGATACAAGCCCTGGGGTTGTCTCATTTTTTCTTTATCATCAGAAAACTTCCTTATAATTTGTATCTTCAGACAGTGCTGCTTCTTCAATTGGAATTCGCACAGATAACATCCACAAATTTAATAAAGAAAACACAAATACAGTTATAAATGCATTGAACATTAATGGAATCACTAATAGTTCAAGAGCTACAATTGTGTAATTAGGATGTCTCATAAATCGAAAAGGTCCTTTTTTCACAACTGAAGCTCCAGGGAGAATCATAATTTTTGTATTCCAAAATCGTCCTAACGAGGAAAGTACCCATATTCTCATTAATTGAGTTATTGCAAAGATTATAAGAAGTGGTATCAAAAATAAGGATAACCCTCGATCTAGTAAGGTGAATTCGAGCAAGAGGCTAATAAAAAATCCGACGTGCAAAGCAACCATAAATGGATAATGACGTTTGCCCACTTCATACCCACCTTGAGATTTAATCCACTCTTCATTTCGCTTCGCTATAAATAATTCAATTATCCGTTGAATAATGACAAATCCGAAAATGGTAAAAAAAACGAGTTCATTTATGTCCATTTTAAAAGCACCAATTCGCCACTGAACCCTGGACCCAGGGCGGTTAATAATCCAATATCTCCAACACTCTTCTTCTGCTTCATAAATTCTTCTAACACATATAAAACCGTTGGGGAGGACATATTGCCGTTGTGCTTTAATACTTCTCTCGATATATCCGTTTGAGTAGAATCGAATCCCAATGCTTTTTCATACGCAGCTAAAACTTTTTTTCCACCTGGGTGTGCAATAAAATGATCAATTTGTTCTGCTGAGAATTGATACTCGTTTAAAAATTCAGTTACAAAAGGTTCTAACCATTTTTCAATAATGGAAGGGATACTTTTCGAGAAGACCACATGCAGACCATCATTTTTCATATTCCAACCCATTACATCTTCTGAATTATCCATTATTTTAGAAGCTGTAGCGACAAAACTTGGACGAGGTTCACTTGAAGAGACTTCCACTTCATCTCCACAAACTAAGGCACATGCAACTCCGTCAGCAAATAAAGAAGCCCCTATCAAATTGCTTTTCGTGTAGTCATTTGGCTGAAAGGTGAGGCTACAGAGCTCAACACACAAAACAAGTACCTTCGCTTTTGGATACGCAAGGCAAAATTCAAATGCACGACTCAAGCCGGATGCACCACCAGCACATCCTAAACCCCAAATCGGAATTCGTTTGACGTAATCCGAAAATGGCAATTGGTTTGTAATACGTGCATCAATACTAGGCGTTGAAAAACCAGAACTGGAAATGAAAAAAATTCCGTCAATCTCTGAAGGATGTATAGGCTTTTTTAAGAAATTGGAATTGTTCAAGCAAGCATCAACCGCGAGCGTACCATAAGAAGTAGCTAACTCGATATATAGACGATTCCTTTCTTCTAAATCATGTGGATGTTCGAACCACTCCATCGGTACACAAAACTGTCTCGATTCTATTTCACCATTTTCAAATACTTTTAACATCCGGTCTAAGTCGGTGTAGTGATCGGTAAATAAATTCTTCAACAATAAAGCTGCATCTTTTTGAGAGTATGAATACGGCGGTTTATATGAGCTGATTGAATGGATGTGTGGCATACAGATTCTCCTTGTATGGTTCAATAATAGTCTCAGCTTCTCCATAACAAAGAAAGTATATTCAAAAAATGGATGTTCAATAGGTAGAATCTTGTATTCTTTTACGGACACATAGTTGGGAACTGCCGTAAACCATTAGTGGATGCATTGCATGTATCGTTGTACGATTGACAGTCATCCTATAAAGTATAATTATTGAAAATAAAGCCATCATGCTAATGACACGTCATTAACATGGAGGTTCTTAATTTTGAAGAAGTGGATGTTGATAGGGTTTATTTTGCTTATGACAGGGTGCAGTAAACAAGATATGATGATTCCAGTAAGTGGAGAGATTCAGCATAAGCTTGCTACATCAATTGTGAATTCGGAAGGAAAAGGAATTGGAACAGCAGAACTGACAGAAACAAAGAAGGGTGTTAAAATCCGGTTAATTTTAAGTGGTTTAGAGCCAGGTGAAAAAGCAGTTCACTTTCATGAAATTGGGAAGTGTGAGGCACCGAAGTTTACAACAGCTGGAGCTCATTTCAACCCTTCGGATAAAGAACACGGCTTTGATAATCCAAAAGGGTTTCATGCTGGTGACCTGCCTAATTTAGTTATCTTGAAAAACGGCACGGTAGATGTTGAAATAGTAACTTCCAATGTGACGCTTGAAAAAGGGCAGAAGAATTCATTACTTGATGCGGATGGTAGTGCACTTGTTATCCATGCAGGACCCGACGATTATGTAACAGACCCTTCAGGGAATTCTGGAGATCGCATAGCTTGTGGGATTATAGAATGAGTAATACCCAAACACGCCAAGCGGAACGCAGTCACCAATTAGGGTTTCGGTCTTAACGGCCTTTGTTTCGGTGCTAATCGACTTAGTTTCGGCACTAAATCGATTTGTCATGACAAACTGATTTTAGGGAAACGAAACACCCACCATCCCCTAAAAAACTCAGCTGTCCAAGCCCTTGCTAGTAAGCCCTTCCCCACTTCAAGCTTTTGTCCTACCCGCTGGCTTACTCGGCGACCCAGGGTCCGACCCTGGGTTCGTCCCACCCACCGACCTACTCGGCGACCCAGGGTTCGACCCTGGGTTCGTCCCTCGGTCCAAATATGGCCTTATCCACTCGTCTTCAACTCCCAACGTGATTGCTTCACAAGCTTTTCACCTAATTGATAGAGACCCCAACCCATTAAGGCACTCGGAATGTTTAAAATGAAATCATCGACATCGAAACTGCCGCGCATGGTTAAAAGTTGCACGGACTCAATCACAAAGAGGATTGCGATAAACGTTAGAAGAAACGGCATAAGCGGACGTAAGCGCCGGAATAAAAGCGGCAGGAAAAAGCCAAATGGTGTGAATGCAATCAAGTTCCCACCTAAGTTCCGGACGATGATCGATAGATTGAGTGTTTCATTCTGGTAGGCGGTTATGTATTCACGGATGGTCGCAAGGGGCACAAAATTTGATGCATACCGAATCTTTTCAGCAAACGAGTAATCCGTGAAGGAACCAAAGCGTCCAGACACATAGAGCAATGTCAGCAGCACAACCAAGTATCCTGCGAAACTCATCCAAGCAAAAACCCGGACCCACTTCACGGCCTTGCCTCACGAGCCTTCGCAAGATACTCGCTTCTCATCTCCGCTGGCACCATGCCACCACCTGTTGCCCAGATCAAGTGCGTAGCACTCTTTGCATTCTCAAGTTGTCCGGCCCGAGCAAGATGAACCGGCCCAAATAAGCCAGCTAAGGCGGACGGTTCCAAAAAGACCCCTTCCATTTCATGAAACTTGCCAAGCAAAGCAAAGAGCGTCTCATCTGACACAGTATATGCCCCAGCAAGCATCGGCTTCATCACGTTTCCTACGAATCCTGAAGCACGTCCGACAGCAAGTCCATCCGCTTCCGTTTTGTTATCAAGACCAATGTCTTCTACAGAAATTGCGTCGTGTATATCCGTAACAAGTCCAAGCAACATACAAGGAGAATGCGTCGGTTCCGCGAAGAAACAATGCACGTCATCGCCAAACGCATGCTTGAGCCCAAACGCGACACCACCTGGTCCTCCACCCACTCCGCATGGGAGATATACATAGAGGGGATGTTCCGCATCGACAGGTAATCCTTTTTGTTCCAACTGCTGTTTCAATCGAAGCCCTGCCACGGCATAGCCAAGGAATAAATCTGTCGAATTTTCATCGTCGATAAAGTGGCAGAAAGGGTCCGCTGCCGCCTGTTCCCGCCCACGTTCCACAGCAAGACTGTAGTCGCTCTCGTACTCGATGACTTCCACACCCTTCTCACGCAGCAATTCTTTCTTCCATGCTTTCGCATCCGCTGACATATGGACTGTCACATGGAAGCCGAGCTTTGCACTCATAATGCCGATGCTCAGTCCTAGATTGCCTGTTGATCCAACAGCAATGGAGTACTTTGAGAAAAATTTACGAAACTCTTCGCTTAGAAGTTTCGCGTAATCGTCCTGGACATGTAAGCGACCCGCTTCAATTGCCAAGGTTTCAGCATGCTTTAAGACTTCGTAAATACCGCCCCGCGCTTTAATGGATCCGGAGATCGGCAAATGGCTATCGTACTTCATGAAAAACCGGCCCGGAAGTGCCACAGTATACGCCGCTTCAAGTTCCCGCTGCATGCGCGGAATCGGGTCCAATACAGATTCAATGATGCCTTTGGATTTCTCAGTTTCCGGGAAAGCGAGCTGAAGGTACGGCGCAAATCGCTGGAGGCGTGCTTCCGCATCTAAAACGTCTGCGTAGGTAAGAGGAGCTTTTTCGAGTGCCGCTTTCGTCGGTTCCAAATGGGGATTGGTCCAGAGCGTCTCGGTATGCGCCTGTAGCTGTTCAATGATGGGGAATTGTTTGATTAGATCAGCAGTATTCATCTTATTTGTAGCTCCTTTGTGGTTTAGATAGTGGCATCCATTCCCTCAAAAATACTGGTGACCATCAACACAAAGATGATGACCGTACCTATTGAACTGAGGAGAGTAGCTTTGTACAGATACCGATTTTCGGCGTGCTTCCATTGCATAAACGCTTTTAGCAACTCCGTGGTTCCTGAGCTAATAGCAGGTAATGCAAGTGCGACATAAGAAACTGTACCAGTTGACATTAGGAAGGAGACAGTCATGGTGGCAAGAAATGAAATCGCTATCAGTGTATGGAAGAGGATACGATGCATCTTGGAGTAATAGATGCGTTCCTTTTCTTTTGGAAGATCCCACCGCTTACTTAACGTAAATTCCAAAAGCCAAATGGCAAAAAAACCAAGAGATACCGTGAACACAATTTTTTCAAGTGGCATGGAAGTGCCTCCTTCTGAATTTGGTCACAGGATGGTGGGATTTGTCTACTCGCTACCCCTTCACGACACCCATTGAACTAGAGAAATAGACTACTAGAATAATGAGCAGCATGACAGCTGGCGCACTAAAGTTCAGCCAAGAGATGATAATCCATTTCGGATTCTCGTTGTACTTCTTTTGCATGTAAATCCGTAGCAACTCTTCGAATCCATTCATAAGGAAAGGGATGCTAACTAGTAGAATGCTTGGCTTACCTTGATTGATTTGATACAGCCCCACTGAAAGAAGGAGTAGAATAGCGATTCCTTTAATCGAGTAGTTTAACCGTCTATGAGTTTGTGAATAATAATCCATCGGCTTAATAACCAATTGCCATTTGCGTTTTAAAATGTAGATAACGGTCAATAACATGACTAAATAAACCATCGTAGATAATAAAATGATAGTGAATGGTTCCACTTTATTCCCCCTCGTACGGCCGCTCCACAAACTCCAAATCGTGTGCAAGTGCCGTGCGGTAAATTTTACTGCGCTTTTCAAATTCTAGTTGCGGACTGTCTTCAATATAGACGGCTTCCCCTGTTTTCGTAATGAACTGGTAGCGTCCACGTTCACTAGTACCGTACTCATAAATGACCTTTGTGAATTCGTTCATGTTGTAATGGCGTTTTTCTGTGTAGTCTTGAATCGTGATATGCTCTGGATGGATCGCTACGTAACTGAGTGTTGATAGGGCAAGCGTCGCAACGGAGGCGAGCGTTAACACACCGGTCATGGCATACGTCCATTTGTTTCGTTTTAAGGCGAGCATGACGAGAATCGTAAATAGAATTCCAAATGACCAGGTAATCAGCCCATGATTTTTAGACGGTGCGAGCACCACGATTTGTTCTGGATCGTAGAAAAGCGTCTGCGTGATGACGAGTGGCAAAAACAAAATGAAGAGTGGTGAAAGTAGTACAACGACAATAGCCCAGACCATGAAGATTGCGCGCGGTGATTTTTCGTGTAGCATGTCAATTCCCTCTGTTTTCTTTTTATTTCTAATTTTTTCATGGGCTTCTTTGTTCAGATGAGACTTCCTCTATTTTGAGAAACGCATACGAACCCAATACGAAGCCAACAATCAAAATCGAGATTCCGAAAGCAAACCCAGAAAAGACAAACCATTCAAATGGAGAATACATAAAGGTCTCTAAAGCTAAAAAGCTTATGATTGATGCAAATCCCCCAAAGAGAACAAGCAGCATGGAAAAAGCAATCGTCTCCATTCGTTCATAACGATCTGATGCCAATTGAACAAGACCTACTATACCTATTAATAAAATCACAAATGTGGTAATAGAGAAAAGCGCTATGTTCATATGTATACATCCTTTCTATTTCTTTTTCTTGTACTTTCCGGCATACTGAACCTAACGACAAAGGGGGAATTGAACATGATTCAAGGTCTGCATCATGCACAAATCACGATTCCGAAAGGAACAGAAATTGAAGGAAAAGCGTTTTACTGCGACGTGTTGAACTTAGAGGAAATCCAGAAGCCGGAATCCTTACAAGGACGAGGTGGGTTCTGGCTGAAAGTTGGTATGCAAGAAGTCCATGTTGGGACAGAAGAAGGGTTCGACCGATCAACCACTAAAGCACACCTTGCCTATCTCGTCAGCAACTTAGATGTCTGGAAACGCACACTAGAATCAGAAGGTATCGAGATTCTTTCTGGCATTCCGATTCCGGGGTACGACCGGTTTGAGTTCCGTGACCCGTTCGGAAACCGGGTGGAGATGATTCAGAAATTATAAGAACAGGGCTCTTCTGTTTTGGCGGAAGGGCTTTTGTTATACTTCCCCTTTCCTACTATACGATTCGTATTGCCAATAGTTTCATTATTCTCACTTCATTATACCTGATATAGAAGTATTTACCATGTAATTCCCAAGAAAAACTTGCTCTTGAAAAGTAAGTTAAGTGTACAGTCTTTTAATTTGAATTCATTCATTGTTTCTTAAAATTTGGAAGAAGTCGACAAAAAGTTTGGTAAAATGGAAGAAATTGTGGAACTATTGTTTCCTTGAATCGTTAGAAGTTGTAGGAGGACGTGATCGGATGAAAGTTAAATTACTCACTGCGGTGTTCGCTATAATTGTTTTCGCACTTTTGTATTCTTGGAATCTATATGTTCCTAAAGCTGAGCGTGATGTAGGTACGTATTACTTTGGATTTTGGGAAGTGGTTTTTTTTGTGATTATCTATGCAGGCCCTATCTATTTGATTGCTGGCATTCCCCTTTCATATGGCGGGGATAAGCTACTACAGAGATTTAATCATTCTGCTGCTTGGGTGTGATGGTTACTTGGGATTTTAGTGTACTCCTGTCTCGGAGGCCTCGCTGCGCTCATTACCATCCCGATTTTGTTAACAGTTCCCACTTATTCAGAAATGATTGGTTTCGCTGTCATGGGGAGTATAGCTGCGACCGTGTTCTACCTCATTCAACTTTTGCTCCAACGAAAGCGAGGACTTCAACATGAAGCGATTGTTGAGTAGTATGACACTGGTGATGCTGATGATAGGATGTACTTCTGGTGAAGAAGGCACTGTCATCACAGTCGACCCTTCTACTGTTGAACCGCTTGAGGAACTTCCAGAAGATATTGTCGATACACATGGCGAAATCACAAATCTCGAACAGCTCGAGGAATTTATACAAAAGGTGGAGGTTTTTGAGCCGGATAGCGTTCGTATCATTTCATATACCACCGAAGGCGATCCGATTGTCAAAGAAGTGGAGTTTACAGGTGAACTATTTGAGATAACTTATGATACCCGTCGTGACGGCTTTGGCTCCCAAGTCATTCGCAACTATACATGTACGGCTATCGACCGCGAAGAAACGCAGAGTAGCGTTACTTTTAAATTTACTGGTTGTGAAGGTGAGCAAGATTCGATTGTGTTGCTGGATTTGCCAAACTAATGTATCCATGAAAGGATGAGGAATCATGAAATTTAAATTGATTATTGGTGCCATCCTTTTAATAGGTTTGGTTATAACTACACGTTATATATCCTCAATCGTGGTTACAGAGGGTTACGTAGCATCTACAGATGACAAACGTATTCGAGCCATTTAACTTTTCGAACTTGGTCTCAGCAGTTCTCAAGTGTCAGCATTGTCAGATGCTGAATTAGATGCACTCCTAGATGAAAGAGTAGAAGAATTTGCAGGAGATTTTTATGATGTCCCCTTTTTAAATCGTCAATTCGGCTCTACATACAATAAGGGTGACAAAGTAAAAGTGTATTGGGATGGGCGTATGAAACTAAGTATGCCGGGTCAGGTCCCTGGGACTGTTTTTATACAAAAGATGAAGGAATAATGAGTGTCTATACCTTGTTAAAAGTACTATTTAAATAAACAGACCTATTCTCATAAAAATCTGAGAATAGGTCTATTTTTATTCACCCACTATTAGAATTTACTTTACTTAATCAAGAAAAATACGCCGTCCATTCCACAAACGCAATGACATAACCGAGAATGGCTAAAACTATGTACAACCACATAAACCCTTTACGATCATTCTTTTTCGAATCGAGCGCTGAAATTGTAAACAGTATGGCTAACAGCGGTGATGTCAGCAAATTAAAAAGTACGTAATCCGTCGTCCACGATAAGATAATACTTGTTAGTGCCAAGACGCCAATTACCGTCCCTAATTTATTCATTTGTTTCACCCTTTTTATCTTGATAGTCATTCTACGTTCCACGGGACGAAAAGTTTCAATTACATGACTTCACCTCGAATTCGAGCTATACTAAAATTGAATTTTCAGATAAGGGGTGGAAGAGAAATGGCAAAGGCAGTAGATACACTTTTGGTGAACTCATTTATCGATGGTGTACTGGATCCAAGAAAAGAAATGCTTGGCCCAGTGCGGGACGGTGGACATATCCTTGCGAATACCGCTCCGGGCTGTTGGGGTCCAATGATTACCCCATGTATACGCGGCGGACATGAAGTCACAAAACCCGTCTATGTGGAAGGCGCTGAACCAGGTGACGCGATTGTTGTGAAGATCCATTCAATTCGCGTCACGTCGTTGGCAACCTCGTCCGGCAATGACGCCCCAGTTGAAGGGCGCTTTCTCGGAGACCCATTCGTCGCTGTAAAATGTCCAGGATGCGGGACGATGTATCCGGATACGGTCATCAAAGGAATTGGGCAGGAAGCGATTCGCTGTGCGAATTGTGATGCAGACGTCACGCCATTTGTGTTCACGAACGGTTACACCATAGGGTTTAGTGAACAGGCGGATGTTGGAGTCACTGTGTCGAAAGAAGCAGCAGAGACCATTGCGCAAGACGGCCGACACTATATGCAGACACCCGAGAACTCGGTACAGAACCCGATTGTTACGTTCGCACCACATGACTTGGTCGGGGTCGTCGCACGCATGCGACCTTTCCTCGGTCAGCTCGGCACTACGCCTTCAAAACCGATGCCAGATTCTCATAATGCCGGAGACTTTGGTTCGTTCCTTGTCGGGGCTCCGCATGATTACAAAGTGACAGAAGACGAATTAAAAGAACACCGTACAGACGGTCATATGGACATCAGTCGGGTTCGTGCAGGCGCTACATTGATCTGTCCTGTGAAAGTTCCAGGTGGCGGCATCTATTTAGGTGACATGCATGCGATGCAAGGAGATGGTGAAATTGCTGGACACACAGCGGACGTTTCCGGAATTGTGCACTTGCAAGTCCACGTGATCAAAGGCGTCAACTTACAAGGGCCGATTCTACTTCCGAATGTTGAAGACCTTCCGTATACAGCGAAACCTTTCACTGCGGAAGAGCGTAAGAATGCAGAAGCCATCGCTAAACAATGGAACATCGACAAGTTAGAAGAGTCTTTGCCGATTTCTGTGCTTGGCACAGACTCGAACTTGAACCTTGCGACAGAAAACGGGTTGCAACGAGCTGCTGACCTATTTGGCGTGACGGTTCCGGAGATCATGAACCGGACAACCATTACAGGGTCGATTGAAATTGGCCGGCATCCTGGTGTCGTGACCATCACGTTCCTCGCACCTATTGATTATCTGAAAAAAGCCGGACTCTATGATGTCGTGACCACGCATTATCACTATTAAAACAAGCGTCGGGGGAACTTCCCTCCGACGCTTTTATGATTTCATCCAGTACAGTGAACCGTCTTTGTTGCGGTCAAAGAAGCCGTATTCGATCAGATATCGACGGAGCGACACGTAGTCGTCATGTACCCCTTTTAACACTTCATTCATTTCTTTTTCCGAATACTGTTTATTCGCATGGAAGCGTTTGATAATGTGCTGCAACAAAATAATTTTGCGCTTCTCTTTACTTGGAATCGTCTCGACTTTCCCGTCCAGTCCTTCTTTGAAGTAGGTGGTTAAAACCTTGTCTGTTTCTGCTGCCGTGATAGCATAACGTTCATCCACTTGTGTGGCCCCCTTGTGTACCTCTACATAATTCTGATGTGTTTGTAAGTTTTGCATGATGGCTAAGAATACCTTTGCCTGTCGTTCCTTTTCCCGCAACTTGAAGCGATGTTGTCGAATCGTCGACACACTGTTCGCAGTTGACCGTTTCATGACTTCCTTGTCGTCATGCCCTTCATAGAATAGTGTCAGTAACTCTTTCTGAACATCTGATAAACTCGTGTCCTTTTTATCGAGAGCAAGCAGTGCATGAAAAGCTGACTGGTGATTTTCTGAAATATGGATCTTCATGCGCATTTCTGCGGTAAAAAATCGTTCACCTACCGGAAAAACTTCCCCTTTCAGATATGCTTGATTACAAAACAGACAAGCAAAGCCTTGTTCTAGTTCTTCATAGCCTCTCTGCAGGTCCAACACCTCTGTATCTACCCTCTTCATAACAATCACTCGTCTCGTTAATTATTTAATAAACATTATAATACTTTATTTTTAATTATGTAAACAAAATTAATATTTGTTTATAAATAAATATTTCTACTAACAAAATATATCGAGGTGTCATGTTCACTTGACACGATATAGTAAAAAGCGCACAATCAAGTCAAGTATACTTGACATATAAAGGAGAGGCGCTGTGAAAAATCGTATTAAGGAGCTTCGGGAAGAGAAGAAATTGACGCAGAAAGAATTGGCTGCGGAAGTTGGCGTATCACGTCAAGCAATCAATGCTGTGGAAAACGGAAAGTTTGAGCCCTCTATTTGGCTCGCTTATGATCTGGCAACGTTTTTTGAACAATCTATTGAAGACATCTTTTGTTTTGAGGAGAGTGAACGGAAGTGAAGTGGTTGACCAATAAATCATACAACGCGATATTTATTACATTCATGAGCCTTATTTATGGAGGTATGTACTTAGCGATTTCTGATCATATGGAGTTCGAAAGCATTTTACCACCTATGAATTCGGCAAACTTATGGTTCTGGAATGGTTGGATAGAGGCTCTTTATGGTGGTGTGCTTTACTATCTTGGTTGGGGCATTTTCACCGTGACCGCAGTTATTTTGATTTTATCTTTCACAAGTCGTTCACAGAAATTGGATGAGTATCAAGGAACGATTTTGACGAAAGCAGTGATCGGTGCTGGTTTCCTCTCCATCATCCTGTCACCTCTTTTAATCATTGGCCTTTTGAGTCAACCGCATCTCGCCATCCCTTTAATTTTGTTCGCTGTCACATTGGTCTGGTACTTTGTTTTAGTCGCCTACCTGGCTTTTTTACTTATTCAGCGGTAATTTCTCAAAAAAAAAAAACACGTATGGCGCTCTATTACAGCTACCTTACGTGTTTTATTCGTTTACAAATCGACTCATGATCACGTCATCGACATAGCTGCCATCTGGAAACTTATATTCCTTCAATTTGCGTCCTTCCTCTACAAAACCTAAGCTTTTGTAAAGTGATATGGCACGCGTATTGGTGGAAAACGTGAAAAGCGAAACCTTTTCAATTTCCGGATGCGCATGTGCCCAGTCGAGAAGAGCCATCACTAATTGTTTACCGATACCCTTCCCGCGGCTATCCGCACTTAGCATGACCCCAAACTTACCTGTGTGCCGTGTCTTTTGTCGGCCTTCTGTTTGAAACACGAGCCATCCTACGACGCGCCCTTCATCTTCTGCCACAAACAGCACTTCATTCGGATGCGCTTGTTTTGCTTGAATCCATTCCCGCTGGCCTTCAACCGTCTGGTGAAATTCCTCTAGGCTGGATACGAAATAAATCTCTTCTTGTAGTACATCTTTTTGAATCTGCAGCATCTCTTCTGCATCACGTGGTTCAGCTAAACGAATCATGGGTATTCCTCGTTTCTTAATCTAAATTTATAATCAAGGAAAGAAAAAACCAAGGATATTCATGGCTACTATAAACAATGTGATATAGCCAATCCAACGAAAGACTAAGAGGGCTGCATCGCTTGGCTCTGCTTCTTTAAATAACCACCCAATTAAGATGAACCAAACGAAGGCGGGGGCGAATGCAAAAAACAGTCCAACGATAATTCGAAATAGTATGTATCCGAACATAATTGCTCCTTTATTTTTGATGACTATGCAAAGACAGTCATTTGATAGTTGATTCTATGATGTTTTACATGAACAGGTTTATTACCATGCCTAATATGATTAGGACGATTCCACCTGCCATAAAGTAGCCTATCCATTGAATCGGTCGAGGAAGATTTTTTGCCTTCCGTACAGGATAGCCTTCCACTTTATTCAGATGATCCATTACATCATTGAATGGTTTTTGGTCTTCATGTTTAGTTGACATATGTACACCTCTTTTTAAAAACTGATTGTACTTCAATCCATCAAGATATAAAAAAGACATCTACGGCAAGAATGATAGATGCTAACGTAACGATCATCAAGAAAGCAGAAAGAAACCTTCTCTCTGCTCTCCACTCATCGTACGCTGCGAATCCCCAAATAAATGGTAAAACGCTTAGGAAAATCGTAAAAAAGAGAGTCTCTTTCGTAACGAAATGAATAATGACGCTAGTTATCCCAATCGACCCGACAAGGACTTTTAAGATTTTCAATTTCTTTCGTCCTCCCCAAAAGTGAATCCATCTACTAGCTGCTCCACTTCTCCCGTATAAGGGTCGACTGCATACGCGAGGTCCTCTTCCGTCTGAACGACGTAATCGCTGTAGTTCTTTTCGACATTCCAACGGATGAACGTCGATGTCGTTTCTACGTCAAATGAACTCCCCACAAGTTCACTTGCATCGATAAATGTATAGGAAGGTTTGATGAGCGGAAAGACAATTGCACAAGCCAGAATACCTATCGCTACCGAAGTATAGACTGCCCTCATTCGGGTAAAGCTTTCCTGATTCCATGAAATAAAAAATGTGAGGACCAGGATGATGACAAGCGTTATCGGAAGGTAAATAAAATAGCGCACAGGCTCAAGTAATGTATAAGGAATTAATTGATATTCAAACATCGAAGTTAGTAAAGATAGTACTACTAAGAATGCACCAAAAATACCTAAAGCTTTTCTCTTCTCGGTCATACGTTTCCTCCATTCACCTCTCGTTTATAAAATCGGGTACTTCCTAACAGCCAATCGACTCCAAAATAAATCAAACTATAAACAAGACCAATGACAATAAACAGCAAACTATTCGGAACCTCGTTAAAAATCCATCCTGCCAACGCCCCACCTATCGCTCCTGCCATTCCGTGCAAGCCGAGAGCTATTAAGATGTGATTCGTGCGTTTTTGGATCCACCATGACACGGGCAATCCCATGAAAAACAGGTAAGGTGCCGCATACATCGTAACAATGGCACCGATGATGAAATAACTTTGTAGCCAATCGGGAAAGAAAAACGGAACGATAAAATAGCCGATAGGAAGTGTAAGGACGGCTGCTTCGAGTTTTCTGTTCAGCATGTCGACTCTCCCTATCCGAAGAACAGATCAAGTAGATTCGATCCGCGTGCACTCTTCTTGTTATATAACTCCGAGTATCCACAGTCCTGACAGTAAATCACGATAAATGTATTGTGTTGAATGTCGAACATTTTCGAAAGACCTGTACCCGTCGCAGCGATTTCTTTCTGTGCTGCGTTTTTACTTCCGCACTTCATACACCCTTTTTCATTCATTTCATACATCCCCCTCTTGATTCGTTACTTATGTATACGAAACAGAAGAAATGAAGTTTCATTTATTTCCATTTCACCCAAAACTTTTTACTTCTTGCGAACGCTATATAGTCGCATCTCTTTTGGTGTGCCCTGCATTTCCAATTTTCCGGACGTAAGTAATTGAAGTAAGCGGTATTCTACAAATGCATCGCCCAGTTGATTCGCATATCTCCCGTAAACTTCCCCTACAATTCTAGGGGCCTTCACAAACTCCCCGTTCATACTCTGCTCTTCTACCACTCGCAAAATCATGTCATCTAACATATCTTCATCAAATTCCTGAATGTTTCCATCTTCGTACACGCGCACCATGCAAGACGTATTCGATTGTGCTCTCCACTTTTCAATCAAGTGCCGTTTCTCTTCCGGAGTCAAAGGCATATAGCCTGGACGATTCGCTATTTGTTGAAGCTGCTCCCGAGACATTTCAGCCGTATGGATATCGAGCGTATGACGATTTTCCGAATCAAAAAATTCACGATAGACTTGGGTTGATGGAATGATATAGATATCATTTGAGTGCTGTTCAAGTAGTGTGAGAAGGAGGCGCATGCCGAGCTGTTCGCCTGCATGCTCAGCCGCCCAGACATAGACAGGAAGGTGTGCAGGAATCTGTCGAATGGTATCAACGATTTCCTGCCACTTTTCTTCGTACGTCCAGTAGTGATTTTCCTCGACTAGTCGTTCACTAAGCCACGTTTTACGAACAATTCTTCCCGATGATTCTGTTAAACTCTCCAATGGACCGATGCTCAAATTGTCCTCGATGCCAATCACAAGCTCCTCCGGAAACGCATAACGAAGGGAGATTGTAGCCATCTGTCCAGAAACGAGATGAACTGAGGTGGCAGAATGAGGATTTCGAGGTTTCTTGTGAACACCTTGGAGCGCTTCTTCCAGTGCACTATGAACAACGTCCTTTTCAAACCCCATCTGCATGAGGTGAAGTAAGGCTTCTTTTGCTTGCTCTTCTGATAAACTTTGGATGGTTTGCAGTAGACCCTTCATTGCTATCTCCCTTTAACAACGTACGTATTTTCGTTTGAATCCAAGTTTCCCACGACTCAGCCACTTTTCAATAGAAGCTGTAGCGTCCAAGACGGCGGGTTTCTTTCTTGGTCGTTCTATCTCAATCTTGCCAATTTCTTGTGCGACTTCAATTGCCTTTTCATGAAGCGGAATGTAGGAAATCGCGACGGTGTAGATAAAGTTGTTCATGGAAGACTGTGCGCGAGGCGGTGCGGAATGAATGGTCATCGCCACCACATCGAGAAGTCGACTCATTTTCTCCACATCAAACTCAGCGTCTTTTCGGTTCCCAAGTAGCCAACAATACGTACTCCATCCCGCAGAACGTTTGAGTTCCTCTCCACTTTCAATCCATCGATCTGCCACTTCCTGAGCAATCGGGGATTCCGAGAGTGTGACGGCCACTACATAATCTGACAGCATATAAAAGTAGGCATCATCCATCCAGCGATCAAAGTCACTAGCTGTCATTGCGTCCGGATCAGCAATGACACCTGCGAAGTACATCGCATCGTAATTTCCTGTCGCATACAATTCCTCAGCAAGTGCCTGGTCACGTTTGATCACTTTTTTCATCGGTTTCATCGCTCCTGTGGCGACACCAAATAATGGCTCGCGTGCCCCGTTCCCAATATATAACTTCTTCGTCCGTTCTGTCCCAAGAGCTTCGAGTTCCTTCATGACGTCATCCAACTTCATATCCGATTCCTCCTCTTTTCGTTTTGTATCTAGCATAACGAAAGCTTGTAAAAATGTCTTATAAATTTCAAGTTTATTTGATTTACTTTCCGGCTGAATATGATATTCTATTCTCATTGCGCTTTTAGTGCGAAACACTTTCACGAGGGGGTTTTTCACCATGAGACTTCGCGTTTCTGCTGTACAATATCATTTGCATACGATTCAAAACTTCCAACAGTTTGCTGATCAAGTGACGCACTACGTCAAAACAGCAGCTGAGTTCAATACAGAGTTCATATTATTCCCGGAATTTGTGACAACTCAGTTGTTGTCCATTTCTGATTCTGGCCAAGGCCAACCGATTCAAAACCTGGCACTTTATACCGATGCATACCGTGAGTTGTTTTCAGGTTTAGCCGTAGAGTATGGTGTGTATATTATCGGTGGTACCCATGTGGTGCAAAAAGGCGACAAGTTGTATAACGTCGCTCACCTCTTCTCTCCGGACGGGCATATCGGAGAGCAAGCGAAGCTGCACCTCACTCCAACCGAAGTCACAGATTGGGGCATTACGCCAGGCGAGTCACTCCGCATCTTTGAGACACCGAAAGGCAAAATTGCGATGATCACCTGTTATGATATCGAGTTTCCGGAATTGGTTCGGATGGCGCGCGGCATGGGAGCAGACGTCATTTTCTCTCCTTCGTGCACAGATGACCGTCACGGATTCAACCGTGTGCGCTACACAAGCCACGCCCGGACGATCGAAAACCAAGTATATGTAGTCACAACAGGTACTATCGGTTCACTGCCAACCGTGGACTTCATGCGTGGAAACTTCGGTCAAGCTGCGGTCATTACACCAAATGATGTACCGTTCCCACAAGACGGCATCTTGGTTAAAGGCGAAATCAACAACGACATGGTCATCACAGCGGACCTCGACCTTTCGTTACTTTACGAAGTGCGTGAACATGGTTCCGTTACAACGTGGCGCGACCGTCGCTTCGACTTGTACCCAGACCTAGGAAAAGCCGAAACGGAAACGATACCTACGACGGAATGGCATGTAGCAGACTTCGAAGTACGTGTTTAGAGTTTAATTATTTTTTAACCCCAGGGGTTGTACAAGTAACAAGTTTACTTGTTATTATGAAACAACCCCTGGGGTGATAATACACACATCCAAGGAGTGAAGAACAATGGAATATGTACAAATCACAAGTATTCAAGACCCTCTTTTCGCGAAAATGCACCAATTGATGCAAGACGTTTTTCCAGCTGAAGAAGTGCTCGAGTATGCGCTTTGGGAAGGTCCCCTTCAAGACCCAACTATTCGCATGTTTGTCGCAGTAGAAGGTGACGAAGTAGTCGGCGCTACGGAATACCGTTTCTATGCAGATCGCAAACTATCGATGACTGACTTTACGTTAATCGGCAAAGAAGGCATCGGCGTCGGCCCATTCCTTGCGAAAAAACGCAACGAAGATTTACAACAGCTCTCTGCTGAACACGGCATTGATCTAAAAGGTGTCTTTGCTGAAATCTATGATCCATACCGCGCAGAACGTCACGAATTTGGTGGCTTGCAAGCCATGAACCCATTTGTGCGCCGCGAAGTACTGGCACACCTTGGCTTCAAACGACTCGATTTTTCGTATGTTCACCCTTCTTGGACGAATGAAGGCAATGCAGTGACTGAGCTTGACTTCTGCTTCTTGCCACTTCAAGAGACAACTTCTCTAACTGGAGCAGAAATTGCAGATTTCTTGAAGATGTACTATGCCATCTTGACTGAAAAACCAGCAGACTGGCATGCCATGGTCAAAGATCTTGAATCTCGAGATAAAGTAGAATTGTTACCACTATAAGGATGGCTTATGAACCCCAGGGGTTATACCATAAACAAGTGAACTTGTTTCTAAGGAACAATCCCTGGGGTTACGTAGACCATACATTAAAACCTCCTATCCCTACTAAACTGTAGATGATAGGAGGCTTTTTATACATTTTTTACCGCTTCACAAATTCTAGTAATTCATCCTGATTTCCTGTAAAACATGTCACGCCCTCTACTAAGTAGAACGAACTTAGGTTTTCTAATTCAAACACTTTTGGTGTCTCTGAGTAGATAATGACAGGAATAGAACTTGCCATGGCAATCCCGATTTCAATGTGTGTGCCTTTGCCGCCGGGCAATACAGCAATCACGATATCGGAAGCCTTCACGGCCTCAAATTCGCCCTTACCAATCGTGCGCAATTCTTCTATAGTTGTAGGCTGCGCATTTAATGTCCAGTCATAGGTATGATGCCAGCCTTGATTCTTCAAGTGCGAGCTTATCTGTGAAACCATCTTCCGATTTGAAAGACTAGACGCAATATAGAATTTTGTCAACGAACTGTCGCCTCCACAAACTCACTAAATCGGCCCTCTTCTTCCGAGTACGGGAAATGGTTGCTCTCTTCGAACAGCCAGAACTCAGAATTCGGAATACCTTCGGCAATCTCTTCTCCAAATACCAACGGGCACTGGTTATCGTATTTTCCAGTGTATACGTAAGCTGGCACTTGAATAGAAGAAAGCTCCGAAGTGAGATCAAATTTCGGGTATTCGACTTGGCGGAAATAATCGAGTCGCGGTCCACAAGTCTTCCCGCTATTCGGTTTCGTCATCGATCGCTTCAAATTCTCTTCAGAATGGTAGGACATTAATGCCCATTCGTATCCGAGTTTCTGACGCTCTTCGCGGAGTGTTTCCGGTCGACTGAGTTGGTCCATGATATAGACAATTCGGTCATAGTTTTCGTTACTGGTACTGTAAATACAGTCCGGATGTTCCCCGTACGCTTTCGAAGCAGCGGCTCCACCGACAATGATTTTCGTTAATGAGTCTGGAAAGGCAAGGGCGTAAACAAGTGCCAGCATGCCACCTGTCGAGTGACCTGCAAAGCCCCATTTGTCATACCCAAGTGCCTCTCGTATAGCATCCAAGTCTTTCACAGTCTCTTCCATACTGTATTCTTCCTCATTCTCTGCTTTTGCCGAATTTCCCGCACCTCGCAAATTGATTAAATACACTTTGTACTGTTCTGCCAGTGCGCGTGCAAACGTATTTCCGTTCGCATTGTATTCGCTGTAGTGATGGGTGACCGCCATCGGTTCCCCTTCCCCATATGTAAAATATTCAAATGTGCCTCGTTCGGTTTCTACTAGTTGTGTTTCCCACATGATGTTCACCTCTTTTTGTGTTTTAGTATTTTTTAACAGGGCTCACTTATTAGTATACAAAACATAAATTTCGTAAAGCAATCGACCACGTAATAGCCATAAATGAGACAGTTAGCCAATATGTATGTACACGCGTCGGTTCTCCCGCATGAATTTCTTTTATGATGGATACGAGATTTAAACAAAATACAATGGCCAGAATTGGCATAAAAAAACCTACATAGAATGCTACAAGCAACGTTTTTTCCACGTTTATTGTTAATAATCAAAAAAAGTTAACTAGTAAGAACTAGTTAACCGTATACAGTCCATTGAAGAACATAAAGGGACAGACACTTCTGGAAGTGAAAAACGCAAGAGAGTTTTTTTAAAATAACAAGTCCTCCCAAAAAGAGTTACTGCCCGTGCGTCGGTGATTCCGCGAAGTTCGACGTACCCTGCCCGCGCGTCGGTGGTTACGTGAAGTTCGACGTACCCGGCTCGTACGTCGGTGGTTCCGCGAAGTTCGACGTACCCTGCTCGTGCGTCGTTGGTTTCGTGAAGTTCGACGTACGTTGCTCGTGTGTCGTTTGTTTCGAGAAGTTCGACGTACGTTGCATGAGCATCTGTTGTTTCGAGAAGTTCGACGTACCCTGCTCGTACATCGTTCATTACTAACAGGATCCTGATGCATGAAGTGACCTAACCCTGCATTGTTAGCCAGATCTACTGCATTCTGTATAAATGACATATTTAAACCTCCTTTCATCTTCATTAGAGAAAGAAGATAGATGAGTATTCCTTTTTCAAAAGAATCTAACAGTACTGTTACATTCTTCTTTCCCTTAACGTAATATATGAGGATGTACTAATGATGTTAGAGACAATCGCATAGTTTTCTAAAGTAAATTATAATTCTGTGTCCTTTTGTGGCATCTTACTTTTTTATTTCATACGAATAATTTACTAATGAAAGGGAAGAATTTGCATGGATAACAGCATGAAAATACCTGAATATCAGCTTTTTATTCAACCTTTAGATTTAAGTGAACTTCGTAAAGATATTTGGGATGACGATCCTATCCCTGCCAAGCTAACGATTAACAAAAGAAAGTATGATATTGATATCGCCTATCGTGGGTCCCATATCCGGGATTTTCGAAAGAAGTCGTATCACATTTCGTTTTATAAGCCAAGTACCTATAGAAAAGCCAAAGAAATTCATATCAACGCAGAATATAAAGATCCTTCTCAATTAAGAAATAAATTATCACTAGATTTTTTCAGTGAAATAGGGTGCTTATCGCCAAAGTCCCAATTTGTATATATGAAATTGAATGGGAAAAATGAGGGGCTTTATTTAGAATTAGAATCTGTGGATGAGCATTTCCTTGCGAATCGACAACTACCTCAAGGACCCATATTCTATGCGATTGATGGCGATGCTAACTTTTCGTTGATGAGTGATCTTGATAAAGATGTAAAGAAATCACTTAACCTTGGCTATGAACTAAAATATGGGACAGTACAAGATGAATTATTTTTACAAAAAATGATTGTTGAAATTAATACCATTTCAAAAATTGAATTTGAAAATAAAATTGTGAACTACATCCATGTTGATCAGTATCTCCGCTGGTTGGCTGGCGTTGTTTTCACCCAGAATTTTGATGGTTTTGTTCATAATTACGCACTATACCAGAATAGCGAAACGAGACTATTCGAAGTCATCCCGTGGGATTACGATGCAACATGGGGAAGGGATGTAAACGGGAGAGTAATGAGGGAAGACTATTTACGAATCGAAGGATTTAATACGCTAACCGCAAGGATTCTCGACGTGAAAACATTTCGACGTCAATACAAAAACTTGCTAGTAGATATTTTAAACAACAAATTTAATGTAGACTATTTGAAACCCAAAATACAAGGGATGCATGATTTAATAAGGCCTTATATTCAAAAAGATCCTTATAAAAAAGACGATATCCATTTATTTGATGAGGAACCTGAGTATATACTGGATTTTATTGAAGCACGGGCGAATTATATAAGAGAGAAATTAGATACATTAGATTAAGTTGTTTCATTATCTTACAACCCCCTCTTTCTATCGGGTAAGAGTTTTGTTGTCGCTTGAATTTGCACGCTTCTTTCTCGTACCGATGACAAAATAAAACCTATCTTTCACTCAGCACACAAACTGAGAAAAGATAGGTCTTTTTTAATTATCGAATCGTTTTTAAAGCTGTCGACCATGAAATGACTTGATCCAACATCTCATTTACGGACTGGTTTTGATGTACAGCTGGTTTGAAGTCTGTGCCATTTTCGAAATCAGTGAACAGGGAGAGTGCAGGGTGCACACGTACGTCTGCAATTAACAGTTCGCCCAAGATTCCGCGAAGGTGTTCTGTTGCACGCGCTCCGCCAACAGAACCATACGAAACGATACCAGCTGCTTTGTTGTTCCATTCCGGACGAAGGTAATCGATTGCATTTTTTAAAGCCCCTGTAATGGAGTGGTTGTACTCTTGCACGATAAAGACAAATCCGTCGAGTGAACCGATTTTTTCGGACCAAGCCGCTGCGCCTGAAGCGTCCCCGCCCGCTTCACCTAAAAGTGGTAACTTGTACTCTGCGATATCGACGATTTCGTACGCTGCGTCTCCGCGTTTGTTTGCGATTTCTTGTACCCAAGTTCCTACTTGTGGACTTACACGTCCTTCACGAGTCGACCCTAAAATAATACCAATTTTCAACATTTCTTTTTCCTCCTCAGGTTGTGGTTGTGATGTGTTGTTTCCAAATAGTCTTCCGAAGAAACCCATAATTTATCCCTACTCTCTAAAATGAATCAACTTCCGGACTTTCGGGGCAACGTGTGTCCCTAAAAGTTCGATGGAACGTTGTATAGTGTCTGACGGTTGTCCGCCAATATCGACTTGCGCTAAGAAGCGCGTGTGGCCAAACAGCTCATATTGTCTGTGGATTTTTTCCACAATCTCATCCGGACTGCCGACAAAGAGAGCCGTGTCAGGGTGCGCCATTTGATCAAAATCTTGTCTAGTCATCCGAGATGAATACCCTCGTTGACGATTTACGTACTGCCAGTAGTTCGCGTGATACGGGAAAAACTCATCACGCGCTTGTTTCGCGTTCGGTGCTAAGAACGCATGACCGGCAATTGCCACCTTTTGTTGCTTCTTGTCATGGCCCGCTTCTTCAAATGCGCGGCGATACAAGTTGGCAAGCGGTGCAAATCGTTCCGGCATGCCGCCAAGCAGAACCAGTGTCACTCCTGCTCCAAACGTACCGGCGCGCACTGCACTTTCTGGTGTCCCGCCTACTCCGACCCAAAGAGGAATTTCCTTTTGAAGGGCGCGAGGTGCAATCTCCATTTCTGGAAACGACTTGCGGAAATGCCCATTCCAGCTGACTCGATCTTCCGCATTCACTTTTTGAAGCAATGTAAAGTGTTCTTCGAAAAGCGCATCATAATCCGCAAGTTGATAGCCGAACAGCGGAAACGACTCGGTAAAGGCACCGCGTCCGGCGATAATCTCGGCACGACCATGTGACAACAAGTCGAGCGTCGCAAAGTCTTGATAGAGCCGAATGGGATCCAATGTGCTTAGAACGGACGTCGTACTGATCAAACGAATGTTCTCCGTCTCGCGCGCAATGGCAGCGAGGACGACTGCAGGCGAGGAAGTCACATAGTCTGAGCGATGGTGTTCTCCGACACCAAACACATCAAGTCCCGCCTCGTCCGTCCACTTCGCCATATCGAGAAGTTGTTGCAATCGTTCTGGTGCGGAAGTTGTGGTCCCCGTTATCGGATTAGGCCCGATATCACCTAATGAATAGATTCCGATTTCAAAGTACGATGGTTGCTCCGGTATGATGTTATCCCTCCTGTCTTACAGTTCAACTTACTTTACGTAACCTAATGTATTATAATAACTAAATATCGTCAAGTAATAAATTTATTATTTACAACTTCTTTTTGTTCCGACGGTTCGCGACACGGTCTAACCGTGGGTCGCCGAGTAGGACGGTGGGTGGGGCCGCGACACGGTCGGACCCTGGGTTGCCGAGCAGGACGGCGGGTGGGGCCGCGACACGGTCGGACCCTGGGTTGCCGAGTAGGACGACGGGTGGGGCCGCGACACAGTCGGACCCTGGGTTGCCGAGTAGGACGGTGGGTAGGGCCGCGACACGGTCGGACCCTGGGTCGCCGAGTAGGACGACGGGTGGGGCCGCGACACGGTCGGACCCTGGGTTGCCGAGTAGGACGGTGGGTGGGGCCGCGACACGGTCGGACCGTGGGTTGCCGAGTAGGACGGTGGGTGGGGCCGCGACACGGTCGGACCGTGGGTCGCCGAGTAGGAACGACCGTCCCCCGTACCGTCCCCCGTACCGTCCCCCGTACCGTGCCAACAAAAAACCTATCTTCCTCTCAGCTAGTCCTGAAGAAAAGATAGGTTGGTTGGTCACTTCGGGCGGTCCATTGAAAAGATGTCACCGATGTGTGCATAGTTGGTGCCGGCTAGACGGCTTACAGCCCCTAACCCACGCGGATCGATGCGGCCGTTTTCGTAGATACTGTTGTCGATATGGAAGCGGACGACTTTGCCGATGAACAGGTCGCTCCCTGCTCCTTCTTCACCAAGTGGTACGGCTTGCTCTAGCACACATTCCATGCGCACTTTCGCTTCTTTCACTCCCGGTACATGGACCACTTCACTGTCAACAAGTGTCATGTTCGCTAGCTCAATCTCACTCGCGTCCGGGGGAAGAGAGGCGGCTGCTTCATTCACTTGGGTCACGTTGTCGGCGTCGACAATATGCACCACGAATTCTTTCGTCTGATAGATGTTACGGGCGGTATCTTTATGACCGGAATCCGGACGCTGGATAGCCAACGACACCATTGGTGGATTCGACGATACAATGTTGAAGTAGCTGAATGGGGCTCCGTTGATGACCCCATCACCTGAATCCGTGGTCACAAATGCAATGGGGCGGGGAATGACCGTGCCAATGAGTAGCTTATAGTTTTCACGTTCTGTTTGTGTCGTTGGATCAATCGATTTCATTTAGATAGCCTCCTATTCACCTTTTGGTACAGTAATCGGAATCAAGCGGTCTTCAATGCGTGACCGGGACTGTTCATATTGCGCGGGTAACATCAGTTGTTCCCCCATCGTCTCGAGCGACTCATCATGTGCAAATCCAGGTGGGTCCGTTGCAATTTCAAACAAGATGTCGCCTGCTTCGCGGAAGTAGATTGCATTAAAATACTGGCGGTCTTTGATTTCGGTTACTTGTTCTCCAAGGCTCGCCACATGTTCCTGCCATTCCGAATGGTCTTCGTCATCTGTTGCGCGCCACGCAATATGGTGCACGGTGCCAACACCCATCGTTCCGACAACGCCCGTGACCATTTTCACGTCAACCGTGTTTCCAATTGAAGCCGAGGAAGCGAACCGTACATAATCGCCTTCTTCCGCAACTTGTGTAAGCCCCATGACCTCCGTTAACGTCCGGATGGTTGCTTGTGGTTGTGTAGAGAAAAGTGTCGCTCCCGCGAAGCCTTTGATGGCCACGTCCGGTGTGACACCCCCGGAAGTCCAGGAATTCACGTCTCCACCCTCGCGCTCGACAAGCTCTAGGTGCAATCCGTGCGGATCATCAAACTGGAGCACTTGCTCACCAAAGCGCATGGCTTTTTTGAACAGAATCGAGTGGCTCGCTAAGCGGTTCACCCAGAACGGCATGGACCCAACCGGAATTGCGTAGCTTGTAACACCGACCTGTCCGTCGCCGATTTGCCCTTGATACGCACCAACCCACGGGAAGAAAGTGATGATGGTTCCGGGTTGTCCTCCCCCGTTACCGAAGTACAAATGGTACGTGCCCGGATCATCAAAATTGACTGTCTGTTTCACGAGACGCAGTCCGAGTACACCTGCATAGAAGTCGACATTTTCTTGTGGATGCCCGACGATAGCTGTGATGTGATGGATGCCTGCTGTTTTTTTCTTCATCTATATCCTCCTCTTTCTTAACCTCATCTATTTGATAGAATTAGTATACACTCATTTTATCTTGAATTAAAGATAATTGTTTTCTACCCGTTTTTATGTGAATATGCTACGCTAAGAAAAAAAGATAGGTGATTGTGATGGAAATCGAACGCCCACGACTCAGCAAGTCCCTCCTCGAGACCAAGTTACGTGCTATTCCGATTGATGAGGATCCGGAAATTTTGAATGTATCTTTGAAAGATGAAGAGATCATCGAAGCGCATCATCCACGACTACGGATTTCGAATGTGGTTTTTACGAATTGCACGTTTACCGAAAGCGAATTTATCAAAGCGGACTGGAGCGATGTCCGGTTCGAAAACTGTGACTTGTCCAATGTAACCTTGAAAGATGCGGCACTTCACCGCGTCGAATTTATCAATTGCAAGCTGACCGGGATTGACTTTAGTGACGCGACGCTAAAAAACGTGCACTGGGAACAGTCGATGCTTCCGTATGCCCTGTTTGGGGATTGTAAGATGGAGAATCATGCATTCATTGATTGTGACTTATCATTTGCCTATTTTTATAATTGCGAGTTTAAGCATGTTGCACTTGAACGCTGTCAGCTGAACGAGGCCTCGTTTGAAGATACGAAATTGAAAGGTTTGGATTTGAGCACATGTTCATTCGACACGATGAAAGTCTCAATGGATGACTTACGTGGGTGCGAAGTATCTCCTCATCAAGCCATTCAGTTTGCGAGTTTAATAGGGCTTGTTGTCAAAGATTGAAACATCTCGTCACTCTTCTCCGTAGAAGTAGAAAAGACGGAGAGTCGTTGGCGACATGGTCATGTTTTTCGTAGTAACCGGACTGATTGGCATTTCCATTTCTGGATATTGCTTAGGAGCTTGGACAGATATTCATCTGCCACGAGACAATTCATGGGTGGAAGTCGATCCAGAACGTGCGGGCAAGACAAAGGTCGGTTTGATCTCTGGGGCAATCGGGATGGGGCTGTTAGCAATCGACCTGTTAATTTTTCTGTAATGAAGAAGACCCCGAGGAACTCCCCAGGGTCATGGTTCAGATACGTACATTCTTCCCGCTAAGCACATGCGTGCCTGGCGGTTTTTCTTTGGCTTGACGAATCATGACCTGCGCAAGTTCACGTGTCGGAAGAGGTCGCTGCGACTTCAGCAGGCCTACTTTGTTAAGTACCGTGATGACTTTGAGCCCAACTTTCTCTCCTATCCGGTCACTGTCTTTCCGGTCGAGAATCGGTGGCTGCAAAATCGTGAGGGACGGAAATTCAAGTTTCTTTACAGCGACTTCGAGCTCACCCTTCATCCGGGAATAGAAGACACGCGACGTTGATGAGGCCCCTGTGGAAGAAACAAGCACGTAGGTTGGAACCCCATTCGTACGTGCTGCTTCGGTAAATTGATACTGATAGTCGTAGTCGACTTTCCACTGCGCTTCTTTTGTACCCGCTGCTTTGATGGTTGTTCCTAAGCAGGAAAAGAGAACGTCGCCTGTCACCAATCGGTACCAGTGCTGCGGCCGATCAAAGTCAATGATGTGTGTTTGAAGCTTTTTGTGCCGGAGTGGAAGTTCGCGGCGAACAAAAATATGCACTTCCTCGAACGTTCCATCTTCAAGTAATAGGTCCACCAAATCTCTTCCTGTAGCTCCCGTAGCTCCAATCACTAGGGCTTTCATCGCCCTCACCTCGTTTTCGTTCATTTTCTTCAGTATACTGTATTGTGCATCCAATTACCGCATGCGAACGTCTTACGTACCATACACCGAGAGGAGAATTTTAATGACCCACGCGTTAATTTTTGATATGGACGGCACCCTATTCCGCACCGACCTCATTTTAGAGCCCGCTCTAGAGAGGACGTTTACTTCTTTACGACAACAAAACTTATGGGATGGCCCCACCCCAATTGATACCTACCGTGACATCATGGGTGTCCCGCTTCCGATCGTCTGGCAAACTCTCTGCTCCGAGCATCCCCCGGAAGTGCATGAAGAGAGCAATGCTTATTTTCAGCAAGCGTTGATTGAATTGATTGAAGAAGGCAGTGGTCAGCTGTATGATGACGTATTACCGACTCTCGCAGTTCTCTCGGAAACCTACCCGATCTACATAGCAAGCAATGGACAAACAGCGTACTTACAAGCCATTGTGAACCATTACGAACTAGACCGCTACGTCAAACAGACCTACAGCATTGACCTCATCGCATCCGGAAACAAAACCGAGCTCGCGCGCCGGGTACTCGATGACCACCATCATACGGTAGGTTTCGTTATCGGCGACCGTTCATCTGATATCCGGGCTGCTAAAGATAACGAGCTTACAGCAGTTGGTGTCCGCTTTGATTTTGCGCAGGAGGAAGAACTGGCAATGGCCGATGTGGTGATTGATCAGTTTGGGGAGTTACCTGAGGTTCTTGAAAAGTTTAGAGAAAAGCAGAAAACCAGCCGTTGAGAGACTGGTTTTTTGCATCTTGTATTTAGTTGTAGATATAAGAATTTATTTCGTCACACGTTGCTTCTTAGAGTATAGATAAATACCAGCGACAAGGGCGACGAGCAGGACGATTACAACGATAGAACCTAATGTGTTATCAGGACCAAAAATAGTAGTCAGTGCTGCGTCAAATCCAGGTACGCCTGCTGCACGAAGAAATGGAATGATGACGGCTGCGACTAGAAAACCGGCGAAAAAGTAAAGCGTGGTTTTCTTTGACATATAAATTTCCCCCTTAGTTTGATTCTTACTTACTTTACGATTGCAATGTCCAATAGTTCCCTTTTCAAGGGTATTATTGAAAACAATGGTTACTCTAAGTGTAACACGATATTTATGAAGCTGACAGACTTCTTTGGAAGTGGGGCAGATCTTTCTAGCAAGGGCTTGGGACGCTAAGGTTTTAGAGGAGTCCGGGTGTTTCGTTTCCATAATACGAGTTTGACTGACAAATCGGATTCTCTGGTAGATGAAAGCTCCATTTTGTCACGACAAAGCAGAGTTTTGTTACGTGAAATGCTCTCGCTGTAGCATGAACGCCCGCTCACCAACCTCGAGCACTTCCACGCCACCCAAAAACGCCCACCCGCAAGCGGATGGACGTCCTATTCTTTATTTACTTCGCACGCTTAAGTTTCACATGCAGAACAATCAATAAAATGTTGATCAGCGTAAATGCGGTTAATGCCAAAAACGGGATGGTGACAAACCCAAACCAGTTGATGTACTGGATGTTACACGGAACGCCCTGGACACATGGTTTAATGTCCGCGAAACCCGGCACCTTCTGCACCAGATAGTGATACAGCGAAATCGCTCCACCAATCAACGTCAGCGGCAAGATGTACAGACGCATCCGGACATCGTTTGTGAAGGCTGCGATGCCAAGTAAAATCGTTAAAGGATACATAAAGATGCGCTGAATCCAGCACAACTGACACGGCACAAACTCCCGAATCTCACTAAAATATAGACTGCCAAGCGTCGCAACTAAAGCAATTACCCACGCGAAATACAGAGCATAGCTCTCGATAAACGAACGAGGTTTCTGGTTAGTCATTGCCCGCCTGTCCTTCCTCAATCAACTTTGCAATCAATTCATAGTCAAACGGATCCTCTAAAAACACCCCATTCACATAAATCGTCGGTGTAAACGGAACGCCAAACTCCTCAACGAGTTCCGCATCACGACCAACAGCTTGAACAATAGCTGATTCTTGTGTCGTCATATCCGTCTTCATCTTCTCGATATCGACGCCAGGCGCTGTTGCTTCCACAATTTCAACCATTTTATCGATGGTCACCCACGGCTCATCATGCTGTTGGGCTGCAGGCTGTGCGTCGTAGACGGCTTTATTGAATGCCCAGAAATTCTCCGGATCTTGCTCGAATACGGATTCAGACGCAAGGGATGCAATCACTGACTCTTCCCCGTGAAATAGCACATTGATATAGCTCAAGTTCGCTTTTCCTGTGTCAATGAACTCTTCCACGAGTTGAGGATAGACCGTCTCACCCCACTGCTTACATGATGGGCATTTGTAATCGCCGAACTCCACGATCTGCACAGGGGCCTCTACGTCACCTAACATCGGCTGCCCCTCTACTGGCGGATACACGCGTTCAGACTCTTGTGGTACGTCCGCTACCGTCGTTCCGGTGTCACGGTTCATATATAGAACAATTCCTACGATGACTACGGCTATAGCGAGTGTCGCAAGAATGATTTTTTGATTTGTCTTCATCTGAATTTCCTCCATTTCGGCTAATTGAACTTATTTTATCATAGGGCGGATGGGTATACTGTAACAAAACCGTGAAACCTTTATGTCCATTTGACAACGGATTGAAGGAACGTTAATCTATATGTGAACATATAATCATATATAAGATTGAGGTGGACTCATGGCACATCTACACAACGGACTCGATGAAGAAACTCTTTTCATAGTCTCCCAGACCTTTAAAGCACTTGGCGATCCGACCCGCATCCGCATCCTGCATCTGCTATGTTCAGGGGAGCATTCGGTCAATGAGATTGCGGAAACCTTAAATCTTACGCAGTCGAGCGTCTCGCACCAACTCCGGTTCCTCAAGAACTTGCGGCTAGTGAAATTTCGCAGGTCAGGTACCACGCTCTTCTACTCAGAAGACGACGGTCACGTCATGGCCCTACTTCGCCAAGCCATAGATCACGCGGCCCATCATTAAGGAGGACTTTGTATGGCACACAACCATTCGCATAGCCACGGAGCCAATAAAAAGATACTATGGATCAGTTTTATCATTATCACGAGCTACATGGTCGTCGAGGCGATTGGTGGCTTTCTTACGAACAGTCTAGCGCTGCTTTCTGATGCAGGCCATATGCTCAGTGATTCCATCTCGCTGGGCATCGCGCTCATCGCCTTTACGCTGGGTGAAAAAGCAGCGGACTATAGCAAGACTTACGGCTATAAGCGTTTTGAGATTTTAGCCGCGGTGGTGAACGGCGTCACTTTGGTGCTCATCGCCCTCTATATTTTTTACGAAGCCATTGACCGTTTTCAAAATCCACCGGAAGTGGCTTCTGTTGGCATGTTATGGATTGCTGTCATCGGTTTACTTGTAAATATACTTGTTGCATGGATCATGATGCGTGGGGCGGACGTGAAAGAAAACTTGAATATGCGCGGGGCTTACCTCCACGTATTGAGCGACCTACTCGGTTCAGTTGGTGCCATTATCGCTGCACTTCTTATCATTTTCTTTGATTTCGGATGGGCAGACCCACTTGCAAGTGTGATCGTAGCCGCTTTAGTGCTACGCAGTGGTTACTATGTTGTGAAATCGAGTGTGCACGTTCTAATGGAAGGAACGCCAAGCAATGTTGTGATGGACGAGATCCTTGCTGTTCTGCAGAAACACCCGTCAATCACGAGCATTCATGACCTTCATATCTGGACGATCACCAGTGGACTCAATGCACTGTCCTGCCATGCAGTGGTGGCAACCGAGATGACCATCTCGGAAAGTGAGGAAGTGCTTTGTGAGCTGGAACATGACTTATTGCATCTCAATATTCACCACGTCACGATTCAGTTGCAAACCTCTCGTCCGGAACAGGAAGACTCTATTCTATGCCGTGCGGAAGTGGTTATCGATGCGCACGCTCACCATCATCACTAAAAAGAACCTCCTAGTTGCTAACGCGAATAGGAGGTTCTTGCGTTATAGTATAGTTTGCATGGGTTGGCGGTGCGAAGGATACGCACGGTCTGTCCACTCTCAACCCCAGGGGTTCACTTATTCTCCTTTCAACTTCGAAACCTCGTCCTCAATACGCTCCAGCTCAATTCGCTCAAACAGTGGTGTGACATTACGTAAAGTTTTAGGTAGCGTCTCAATTGTTTCCCATGCATCATAACGAATCCCTGTCATGTCTTCAATCCCTGATGAGCTGAACGGCAGGAAGGGTTTTAAAAGCTGAGCCAAATTTTGAATAGCAAATACACAGGTCGCTAGTGTTTCTTCAGCATGAGGTCCATTACTTTTCACGGCAACCCAGGGCTGTCTTTCATCAAAATAGCGATTCATCGTCCGGACGAATTGAAAGATCGTTTCGAGTGATTTTTTCAGTTCTGCCGCTTCAATCCCGACCCCCACACTTTTATATAAAAGATTCACTTCTTGAAGAATTCCTGAATCGATCGGTCTTTCCGGAACCTGCCCATCAAATGACTTTACAAGAAACTTGAACGTCCGGTTCACGAGATTGCCGTAAGCACCGAGAAGCTCACTATTATGGCTGTAAATGAATTCGCGCCAGGAAAAGTCGGTATCTCTCGCTTCCGGAGCATTCATCGTCAAAAAATAGCGGATGCTGTCCGGGTGGTAGGTTGCAAGAAGGTCTGGCACCCACACCGCCCAGTTCTGGCTTGTTGAAATTTTGCGTTTTTCAAGCGTCATGTACTCATTTGACACAATGGCGTAAGGCGGAGCTTCTATCCCTGCCCCACTAAGAATCGCTGGCCAGATGACGGTATGAAACGGAATGTTGTCTTTTCCATGGACGTAATAACTCTTCGTGTCACGGTTCCAAAATGGCTCAATCGGCTTACCTGTCGCTTCGCTCCACTTGCGACTTGCCGTGTAGTACCCCGCCACCGCTTCAATCCACACATAAATCTTTTTGTCTTCAAACCCTTCTACCGGAACCGACACGCCGTTTGGCAGGTCCCGCGTCACTGCTCGGTCAAGAAGCCCTTCGCGTAGATAGCGTGAGGTGAGCTGAATGGCATTGTCCCGCCACTTCCCGTGCTCACTCTTGTCTTTGACCAGTTTCTCGAGTTCCTGTTGAAACGTGTGAAAAGCAAAGTAAAAATGCTCCGTCTCACGGATTTCAGGTGGTTGCCCACATAATTTACATTGCTTCTCCAGCAAGTCGAGTGGATCTAAAATCGTGGAACAGGTATCACACTGGTCGCCTCGCGCGCGTGCCCCGCAGACCGGACAAATCCCTTCCACAAAACGGTCCGGTAAAAATTGCGCATCGTTCACACAATACGCCTGCTCAATCGTTTTTTTGTACAGGTGCCCATTACGCAACAGACGCAGGAAGAATTCTTGCACGAACCGGTGGTGATCGGCGTCATCGGTGCGCGTATAAAGATCATATGTGAACCCAAGTCGACGAAACGTCTCGTCGAACTCGGTGTGATATTTGTCAGCAATCGCCTTGACCGTAGTTCCTTCTTGATTCGCCCGGATGCTGATTGGTGTGCCGTTGCAATCACTGCCTGAAACATACAGTACTTCTTCTCCTTTTTGACGGAAATATTGTGCAATCACATCTCCTGGCAAGAGTGCAGCCACGTGTCCGACGTGCAGTGAGCCGTTCGCATACGGCCATGCTCCTCCAATAAATACAGCCATTTTCCTTCCTCCTTGTGGGCATAAAAAAACGCCCGAATCGAATAATCGATTAGGACGAACGAGTCGTGGTACCACCTAAATTTACACATAGCTCACACCATGTGCCTCTGCCAGTACGTATGCATACTGCTGCCGTTGTAACGAGTGCGCGTCTCGTCGTAGCCTATCCCTTGGGAGTCGGTACGCAGCTCAAAGGCCATTTTCCAATCAGCTCATCTGCTTCATTCCCACCATCAGAAGCTCTCTTGAAGATTCCACTGCTTGTACTTTCCTTGTCATCGCTTTTGTGAGAATAGAATAGCATCTCTTTCCAAAAAATACAAGAAAAATCAAGTCTTTATGATACACTTAAATTAAACATATTATCCAGTAAAGGATGATTGCATGACCACCACACTGACCGTTAAATCATTTAAACATCCGAACCACCTACACTATGAATGGCCCACTACACTTTTACAGGAAACGGACGATTTCCTTGTAGTTTCTAGCGCAGCTGGAAGACAGTTAAAACATTACACCAAGGGACAAACGTTTACAATCGAACTACCGGCAATTGAAATTTTCTCCAAAACAGAGTGGTTTACCGCTTCTTTAGATATTCAACAAGGAAGAATTGTATCTGCTTATTGCAACATCGCCAAGCCTAGCCAGAGAATCGGCGATGAAATTCACTTTGTAGATTTCGATGTCGATTACGTAAAACGGCCTGATCAAGGCTGGACTGTTGTCGATGAAGATGAATTTATTGAAAACAGCAAACGTTACTCATACACTCCAGAACTAATTGAACGCGTATACATAGAACTCAGTAAACTCATGCGACGCGTGGAGACCAAGCAATTTCCTTTTAACGAGGGCTTCTTAGAATCGGTCCCGTCACAACATGTCGTCTCTTTTATGCAAAATGATGTTCAAGGATAGACAAATGCTAGCAATGATAAACACCAGGCTGTGCAGAGTTCAATTCGTTATAAATGGAGGGCTTTTCAATGAATAAACGTCTAGTAATCATCGTCTGGATAGGATTTCTCCTTCTGCTTTTTGGAGTGACGATTCCTAAGATGGAAAACTTTATCCAGTATAGTGAATCTGTAGCAGGTGTACCTACACCTGAAGACGTCACGATTGAGCACTACAATTTCTTTTTATTCTCAACGTATACTCCGTTCGTCCATGATGAATATGGGATCACTCACCTTGGCACGCTCGGCCAGTTCTTCCCGATATCTGAAGGACAATTTGATCAACCCTTCTGGTTGGAATGGTTGAGGTAAAATTAATGAACCCCAGGGCTTGTTCCATTATCAAGTTTACTTGGCTTTTGGTAGAACCCCTGGGGTTGTATCTTCCATTTCATCCTTCCACTAAAGCCAAATATGCCACCCACTCTCCATTGCTCTCAACTAAAAGGACATCTCCTCTTTCCTGAGCGGAATAAAGTGGGGTACCTAATGGCAGCAGATTCGCTGCACCATCCGTAAATTCGTCTGCCTCATTCGTTTGTTTCGTCGTCCTGCCGATCTCGTCTTCTGGTGTTAGTTCTAGTTCTTCTACCCATTCCACTCCCGCCACGTATACGAGTCCTTCCCACTGAATCACATCCGGATTTTCATATAGACGGAAGACTTCCTCTGCATCAGGATTGGAAGTGGAATGAGTCGTCGTAGGTGTTGTAAACTCATTTGAGCAGGCAGATAGTAGCATGAGTATAGATAAAATGCTTAGCCGTAAAATACAACGTTTCATGTGTCAGCGCCCCTTTTGGAAGTAGACGGATTGGTTTTAGAGATGTTTCATTCTATTTTTACTTATTGGAAACAAAGGTTTTTTCACCCTATTGGAAGAATACTTCATCAAAAGGAGGCATTCAGATGAGTACACATAAACGCACGAAAAAGAAGAAAGAGTCCTGGAGGTTCTGGGATGCCCTATTGTCCTCTAGTCTATTTTCTGTCATTGCCGATAGTGAAGCAGCACGAAAAGACGATCAAAAATTCAAGCAGTTGATTCTGTCATGGTTGTTTGCCGTCGTCATTGCAGGTATAGTGTTTGGAGTGGTTTGGTTGCTGGTGATCTAATAACAAATGAACCCCAGGGCTTGTTCCATAAACCAAGTTTACTTGGTTTTGATGTAAGCCAGGGGTTTAATCAATTCCATTTACTCAACAACTACCTTCTCAAAACTTCCTTCTTCTAAGAATTCCTCTCCCACACGCTTCAGGATCAGTTCGACATTATCACCGAGATCATTTTCTACTAAGGCTTGGGAGGAAGCTTCCGAATAGTAAGCGCGTCCTTCTGCCGATTGGTAATAGTGGCCCTGCCCTAGCCCACCCGGGAAAATTTCGTCGGCTTCATTTTGTTTGACAGTCAGCGTCATTTCAATAATCGTGTGATCAAACAAAGTGATTTTGTGATTGCCATATACGAGAATCTCTCCTTGTCCTGAAGAAGGAATTCGTTGTTCAAACTCGCTTCCCAGGACGCGGAGGACATCTTTTTTCTTGTCGCCAAGCGTGAGGTCATTGAGGTAATACTGTTCGCCTGAACCTATTTGTATCAGTAAGCGGTCTTCATCTACCGGAGGCACTTCCTTGGCATAGCCTTTCACTTTTCCAATCAAAGCTTCCCCATGAATCGGACCCAACTCTTTGCTGTCGTAACCTCGCCACCACATATCTGTCAAAATGAAGAAATGAGCTGGCGGGATGGCCACTTTTTCCATTGAAGTCGCAAAGTAGGCACGCATCGACTCTTCATTGACATTTTCCGCATCCACTCGCTCGAAATACTCTTCTTCTGTCAGGCCTAGACTCCGGACCTGGCCGTAAAAAGCGTTGAGTTGTTCATCATTGACATAGACTTGCCCGTCTCGAATCTCCACGGTACTACCAGGCAAAGCTACTATACGACCGATGTTCATAAGCGGCGCACTTTCTCCCACTTGTGGTGCGGTGTAGTAGACCACATCCCCTATCTGTAACGTCGACGTATCCGGCTCTATAACAAGAGGGGCTTTGTTGATCGTAATGTAGTCGTGACGCCCGAGATCCATATTGTCGGACCCCCATTCGATTAGGAAGTCGTCCTCATCCCGAGACACAAATGGTACTTCCGGAAGAGTAGTGGGGTCTGCCAACTCATCTGGTTGCGCAGGGGCTTCTGCAGGAGGAAGCTGCATCAACGCGTAAGCTGCTAGAGCTATCATGACCAACACCACAGCAGGAATGAGATGCCACTGACGGCGACGTTTCTTCGGTTGCGCGCTCGCTACATGTAGACGATTTCGAATAGCTTGTTTATGACGTTCTTGAAACAGCGCGTCTTCGCCTAGTTCTTGATCAATAGCTTTTTTGATTGGTTGGGTCATGGTCAAATCCCTCCTCTACTAGCATGTACTTCAGCCTCTCCCGTGCTCGTTTCATGCGGGTCTTCACCGTATTGTCTGAGATACCTAGAAGTTTCGCCACTTCTTGCACGTCAAATTGTTGATAATAATAGAGGACGATGACTTCCCGGTAGCGAAGCGGCAGTGACAGAATCGCTTTTCCGAGATCAGACGCTTCCTCGCGACTCGATACTTGTTCATCTAGGTCGCGCGATGGTTGCATAAGACGCTCCCACCAGTCAATCACTTGGGCATTCTTGTAGTGCCAACTCCGGAAATGGTCATGGCACCTGTTGATGGTCAGCTTGCATAAATAGGTTTTGAATGTAGCATCCCCGCGGTAATCTTCTATCTTTTCAAATGCTCTAACGAACACATCTTGTGTAATATCTTCTGCGACTTCTCTATTTTTCACATAGGTCATCGCTAGTCGCGTGAGCATCTCGCCATGCGCTTCCATGGCTTGCTCGAGTAACGCTCTCTTCTCATCTACCTCAGACACGGCTTCACCTCATTCCCCTTTGTGCGCTATAGACGGAGCACACGACGTTTACGTTTCAAAATCATCATAAATAAAATTTGAACCCCAGGGCTTGTTCCATAAACCAAGTATACTTGGTTTTGGTGTAAGCTCTGGGGTTGATTTTTCATTATTCTCGCGCACTTCTCAAAAAGTCTTCTACTTCGTCCGTCACTTCAATAACGCGAATAATTTTAAGTGTTTCGAGTCCTGGAGATGTTTCAATTAAGAGGGATGGTTTCCCACCACTTGCCTCAATAAAGGTAAACTGATTGATTTGATGAGGACTCATCTTGGTCATATTTTCACGTAAATCTTCGATAGCTACATCAGATGTTGGAACAAATAATGAATCTTCAATCGTCGCCCTATTCTTCTCATCGAGTAACCAACTATATAATTCAAGCGAATTTGTTGGACTTCGATACTGATAAAAGAAAAAGACACCAATAAGTGCCATAGCCAGAATAAAGTTGACTACTTTATACTGTGTTAGTTCATTTTTCACCCTAAGTCCCCCCATCTCATCTCCAGAATACTTTCTCTACTCTCCAGCAAGCTCCTGAAGCGCTTCTTCTATCATCTTCTCAAACTCATTTTCTTTCCACAGCGTAATCACAGCTATTTCATCTCGCGTCGCCATCAATGTTTCCACGATGCGAAAACCTAGGTAATAAGCAAACCGTGTGTGACCAAAACGCGTTCCTCCGCGAATCGAAAACCATTCGTGAAATAGCTCGTTTGTGGACAACGTGTGGATATCTTTTAGAAAGGCCGCAGCAATCTCTGCTTCGTGTTCTTTAGCAAACGCCAACCACTCGTCGCCTTCTAGATGATAAGAGAAATACACAGACTCCGGTGCGTCAACGACTTGCATCGATAGATAGGTTGCGACACCTTCTTGCAGCAGCATTGTATAAGGTCCGGTCCAGTTAACCTTGGACCACTCGATACCCGCCTTGTCCGATAAGGCATTGTGTAAGGCATGACCAAATTCATGCGCAATGATCGTGTCGATTGTTATGTCATCTGCTTGGAGCTTCTCGATACAAAACGTGATGTCCGGCACAATCTGACGGTGCGTGTAGGCATTCGAACCATACGCCCCCACAATGACATGGACGTCTTGTAAAAATGTGTGATGATAGCTTTCTTCATAATTATCAACAATAGCCCGGGCGCGAGCAGGTAACTTATCACTGATTACCTGAATCGACGCCATCCCTTCCGGATAGTTGGCGAGTGCCAGTTTCTTTTTCTCGTCCGGATTGGCTAAATGATAGGTAAAATATTCTTCAAATTGCTCGGGAAACTTTGCGTAGTAGCTTTCCAAAAATTCGACAGTCGGCTCATAGTTTTCTAAGAAATATGATGCGGTGTTATGTATGTGCATGTTGTCATCTCCAGATGCTTATTTCCTATTCTTTTTCATCTTGTCGTTGAAGCCAATAAAGGCGCCGAGTGCAACTAAAATGAGTCCCACGGCTTTGTACCCAAGGGTTAAAGCGGTATTATCGGACACGGTTGTGGAGATCAGCACTATGCCAGCGAGAATCGTAAGTATGCCGAGGACCATCAAGTAGCCACGGCCAAGTTTAGATAGAATTTTCATGAACAACTTCCTTTCAAAGAGCGCGACTTTGGAGCATCAAAAAATCTTTCGTTTTCCCTGTGTCGATGGCATGTTTTGCTACAAATTCCACCAAGTCAACCATCACAGTGTCTGGAGAAAAATCGTGTATACGCACAGTCCATCCTGTTGTCACTCGAATCGTAGCCCCCATCTTCAACCAGCCCATTCGGCTGAACGTAATCTGGCGAATTTCATGTGGAACGATTTCTTTCTGATAGATGGTCCATTTCACAAATTTCATTTGATATTGAAGATAGTTTTCTTTGATTTTCAAGTCAAATGTGATCAACAAGGCCATCAGGAGAAAGGCAATGACGACGAGTTGAAGAACGAGGAGTTCATCCATTCCACGACGAAGAGGGATAGACGTACTATTTAGCAAAATGAGGAGCCAAATAAAATGTCTTTGCATGGTTGCTTTATAAAGCATTTTCCCGCCCCCTGTTTGGAAATGTATTGCTTTGATTAACATTAATTGTAACTTAGTGGGTGGAGGATGGGAAGGTTGGGTTTTGAGGTTGATGAGGAGGTTAAATCAAAAAAAGAAGCCTACAGCGAGACTTCTTTAGTATTAAGGTAAGATTAAATGACAGACAGTAGTATCTTAATTTCTTTTATCCAAGTCCTTGAATAAATCATTTACATTAGTAAAGGATGAGACATTTCCACTTAAGATATCTTGCTCCGCTTCCTGCTCCTCCGTTTGCCATTGATCGCTCCAGAACCATACTTGGTCCTTTGAGTGGGCATCTTTAGGAGTGTCCCATTTTACAGAGTCCCCATGAACATTTGTTTTTGATGAATCGTTTTTGTTCTCATACTCCATCTGTAATCAGCTCCTTTTGCAAATTGGAAGTTACTTTCTAATAAACTCAATGAATGCAGCTTGATTTTTTCCACTTTGGTTATATACTAGTTATAACAGAACCCACCACGCCTCTTAACAATGCGGACCAAGGTGGGTCGTTTTTTGTTTCTATAAGTTTTATTTTTTCATTCGTTCTTGTTTTAATGCTAGTTTTATTCACGTAATAATAATGATTCGCAAGTTACCTGCAAGTTCACGCGTGTTGATTAACCAAAATCAGGAAGTCTCAATTGCGTGAATAAGCCTGTACCCATCTACGACCTC